>NZ_JAQYWT010000323.1:0-27928 GCF_036322545.1 Streptomyces sp. SP18BB07 | reverse complement strand
GCGCCTGCTCGACGGCGTACTCGTCCAGCTCGGAGAGCAGACCGTCCACGTCGTCACGGTCGACGGTCAGGTCATCGGCGAAGTGCCGGTCGCCAGTGGCGTCGGGCACGTACTTCACAGTGACAACGATCCTCAAGCTCACGCCGGCTCTCCTACTGCATCGTCATTTCTGGGCTGCCTTCTTCCAGGCAGCATAGGCGCCTGAAGCGGCCGATCCCGACCGGGGCGACCCGCGCTCCGATCGAAATATTACTCGCCAGTACGACACCTACGTTCCCGCATTGCGTGCCCGCTAAGCAAGCGCTTTGAACTGTGAGTTAGGCAACCCTGCGTAGTCGGACGGGAATCAGTCTCGCAGACCGTTGAAGCGGCCCTGGTGGTACAGCAGCGGCCGGCCGGCGCCCGACGGATCGCCCACGACGACCTCGGCGAGGACGATGCGGTGCTCCCCGGCCGGGACGCGCGCCACCACCCGGCAGACCAGCCAGGCGAGCACGTCGTCGAGCACGGGAACTCCCTCCGGACCGCTACGCCATCCGGTGGGCGCCCCGAACCGGTCGGCGCCGCTGCGGGCGAAGGTGGCCGCCAGCTCCCGCTGGTGCTCCCCGAGTATGTGCACGCCGATGTGCTCGGCCTCGGAGATCACCGGCCAGCTGGAGGCGCCGGTGCCGATACCGAACGAGAGCAGCGGGGGGTCGGCGGAGACCGAGCTGAGCGAGGTGGCGGTGAAGCCGACCGGGCCGGTGGCTCCCCGGGCCGTGATCACGGCCACACCGGCGGCGTGGCGGCGGAAGACGGAGCGCAGGAGGTCGGGGGAGGCGAGCTGGGGCGAACCGAGGCCGGAGGTGGCCGTCATGGAGCTGTCCTTCTGCTGGAGTCGACGTGCGGGTCCGTGAGAGCTCAGGTTCCCGGACAGCGCGAACTCGCCGTGCGAACCAGGAACGCCCTGGACATGACGTCACGCTCGAAGCGAAGGGTTACTCGGGACATACGGTCAGGCTGACGATGGGTGACGCGTACAGTCAAGTGCGTTCCGGAATGCGGCTTCACACGGCCTCCCCCAGCGCGGCGATCACATCCGCCTTGCGCGGCTGACCGGTTGCCCTGCGCACGATCCGGCCGTCGGCGTCGAGCACGAGCACGGTCGGCGTCTTGAGGATGTCGAGCCGGCGCACGAGGTCCAGGTGTTCCTCGGCGTCGATCTCCACATGGGCGACACCCGGAACCATTCCGGCCACCTCGGCGAGCACCCTGCGGGTCGCCCGGCAGGGGGCGCAGAAGGCGCTGGAGAACTGCACCAGGGTGGCCCGTTCGCCGAGCCCCTCCCCCAACTCCGCCGCGCCGACCCGCTTGTCGCCGTCCCGCCCGCGCACCCTGACTCTCCCGCTCCGCCGCCGATGCAGCACTCCGTAGGTGCTCGCCGCCGCGAGCACCAGCCCACACACCACAAGTCCGGTCACAGCGTGCTTCAGCGTTCACGCGACCGCAAAGATTCCCCCCTCCCCACGGAGATTGGCTTACGGAATGCTTGACGCATGGACATCGATGTGAGGGGCCCGCGCTTCGGGGCCGCCGTGACGACCGTGGTGCTGGCGGTCGCGCTGATCACCGGCAGTGCCTGGCTGCTGGCCTGGCAGACGTTCGCGTTCGCGCTGGGCGCGGCGGGCGGAGTGGGGCGTTCGCCGTACGGCTGGGTCTTCCGCACGCTCGTCCGACCGCGCCTCGGCCCGCCGACGGAGTTCGAGGCGCCGGAGCCGCCGCGGTTCGCGCAGGCGGTCGGGCTGGTCTTCGCGGCGGCGGGCCTGGTCGGCTTCACGGCGGGGCCCGAGTGGCTGGGACTCGCGGCGACCGGCGCGGCACTCGCCGCGGCCTTCCTCAACGCCGTGTTCGGGTACTGCCTGGGGTGCGAGATGTACCTGCTCGTCCGGCGGGCGACCGTACGCGCGCGGTGACGGTCGGGTGAACGCCCGGCGGGTCGATCGTGTGTCCGACGTGACGAGAATCTCGCCCCTGGCCGGCACCAAGACTGGCTACTCGTACGTTCTTGGGGCACGATCTGCGAGATGCCGTAAACCTACGGCTGCGTAACCTCCCGCCGGGAGACCCATTCCCAGGCAGAGAGAAGGGTCCACTCCGCCCATGGCAGAGCTTGTCTACCGCCCCGCGATCGGTCTCGCCCAAACCCTGTTCAAGGTCTGGGACCTGAAGATCGACCTCAAGGGGACGGAGAACATTCCGCGCTCGGGCGGCGCGGTGCTGGTGAGCAATCACATCGGCTACCTGGACTTCATCTTCGACGGCCTGGCGGCACTGCCGCAGAAGCGCCTGGTGCGTTTCATGGCCAAGGAGTCGGTGTTCCGGCACAAGGTCTCCGGTCCGCTGATGCGCAACATGCGGCACATCCCGGTCGACCGCAAGCAGGGTGAGGCGGCCTACACCCACGCGCTGGCCTCGCTGCGCTCGGGTGAAATCATCGGCGTCTTCCCCGAGGCCACCATCTCGCAGTCGTTCACGCTGAAGACCTTCAAGTCGGGTGCCGCCCGGCTGGCCCAGGAGGCGGGCGTCCCGCTGATCCCGATGGCCGTGTGGGGCACACAGCGGCTGTGGACCAAGGGCCACCCGCGCAACTTCAAGCGCAGCCACATCCCGATCACCATCCGGGTCGGTGAGGCGATAGAGGCCTCCAAGGACAAGTACGCGGGCGCCATCACCCGCCAACTCCGCGAGCGGGTGCAGGAGTTGCTGGAGGCGGCCCAGCGCGCCTACCCGGTCCGCCCCAAGGGCCCGGACGACACCTGGTGGATGCCCGCCCACCTCGGCGGCACGGCCCCGACCCCGGAGCAGGTCCGCGAGGCCGAGGCCCGCTGACGCGGCGCTAGAGCGCCACGGGGAGCGCCCTCCACAGCTGCCGCCGGTCCGGGGCCGCGCGGAGGGCGCCGAGCACGGCCGGGTGCGGCGCGGCGTGCAGGGTCGGATAGTCCACCTCGCCCAGGGCCGGGTCGGGCACCCAGGCCAGCCGCTCCCCGGTCAGTGAGAAGCGGGCGTCCACACCCGGCTTGTTCCCCCGGGGGTCCTGGCGGTGCCAGGCGCCGTTGAAGCGCACGGCGACCAGACCGTGGACGACGTGTCCGTCACCGTCGTCGTGCGCCAGCCGCTGGTAGCAGAGCGCGGTCGGGATGTCCTCGGCACGCAGCAGCGCGGCCAGGGCGTGGGCCTTGGCGTAGCAGATCCCGGTGCGCTGTTCGAGGACGTCGGAGGCGCGCCAGGTGACGCGCGGATCACCGGCGTCCTGGGAGTGCGTGATGCCGTCGCGCACGTACTCGAAGGCTGCTTGTGCATAGCCATACGAGTCCGCCACCGTCTCGGCCAGGTGCGCGGCCGTCCGCCGTACGCGCGGATGGTGATGGTCGATGACCTCGTCGGCCACGAGGTAGGCGGACAGGTCGGGGGTTTGTTGGATCAGCTCCATGCCCGCAGAGCATAGGAAAACGATCACCCGAGAGTCAATGACTTTTCGGGTGACCGTATATCTATGCATGCTCCGTCAGCGGGCCATCTCCTCCTTGAGGGCCGCGACGAACCCGTCCACGTCCTCCTCCGTCGTGTCGTAGGAGCACATCCAGCGGACGTCACCGGCCGCCTCGTCCCAGAAGTAGAAGCGGTGGCGCTTCTGCAGCCGCTCGCTCACGTCGTGCGGGAGACGGGCGAAGACAGCGTTGGCCTGCACCGGGTACAGGATCTCGACGCCGTGGACCGCGCGGACGCCCTCGGCGAGCCGCTGCGCCATCTCGTTGGAGTGCCGGGCGTTGCGCAGCCAGAGGTCCTTCGCCAGCAGGGCCTCCAACTGCACCGACACGAAACGCATCTTGGAGGCGAGCTGCATGGACAGCTTGCGCAGATGCTTCATCCGGCGCACGGCGTCCTGGTTGATCACGACGACCGCCTCGCCGAACATCGCGCCGTTCTTGGTGCCGCCCAGGGAGAGCAGATCGACACCGACCGCGTTGGTGAACGTCCGCATCGGCACGTCCAGGGAGGCGGCGGCGTTGGCTATCCGGGAGCCGTCCAGGTGCACCTTCATGCCGTGCGCGTGGGCGTGGTCGCAGATCGCGCGGATCTCCTCGGGCGTGTAGAGGGTGCCGAGTTCGGTGCTCTGGGTGATCGAGACGACCTGCGGCATCGCGCGGTGCTCGTCGTCCCAGCCGTACGCCTGCCGGTCGATCAGCTCGGGGGTGAGCTTGCCGTCGGGAGTGGGCACGGTGAGCAGCTTCAGTCCACCGACCCGCTCGGGCGCCCCGCACTCGTCGACGTGGATGTGCGCGCTCTCGGCGCAGATCACCGCGCCCCAGCGGTCGGTGACGGCCTGGAGCGCGACGACGTTGGCGCCGGTGCCGTTGAAGACGGGGAACGCCTCCGCGGTGGCACCGAAGTGGCTGCGGACGATCCGCTGGAGGTTCTCGGTGTAGTCGTCCTCGCCGTAGGAGACCTGGTGCCCGCCGTTGGCCAGGGCCAGGGCGGCGAGCACCTCGGGGTGGACCCCCGCGTAGTTGTCGCTGGCGAAGCCGCGGACCTCCGGGTCGTGATGGCGTCGGGCGTCGGTCTTCGGAGGGTTCACGGCTTGTCGGTCAGCCACAGACGGTTTCCGTTCACTTCGGCAGCGGGCTTGTCCCAGACCCCGGCGATGGCCTCGGCCAGGTCCTTGACGTCGGTGAAGCCCGCGAACTTCGCGTTGGGGCGGTCGGCGCGCATCGCGTCGTGCACCAATGCCTTCACCACCAGGATGGCAGCCGCGGAGGTCGGCCCGTCCGGCCCGCCCGCCTTGCGGAAGTAGTCGGCGGTGGCGAGCGTCCACGCCTCGGCGGCGGCCTTGGCGGCGGCGTACGCGGCGTTGCCCGCGGTGGGCTTGCTGGCGCCGGCCGCGCTGATCAGGACGTACCGGCCGCGCTCGCTGCGCTGCAGGGCCTCGTGGAAGGCGAGGGAGGTGTGCTGCACGGTGCGGATCAGCAGCATCTCCAGGAAGTCCCAGTCGTCGAGGCTGGTCCTGGTGAAGGTCTCGCTGCCGCGCCAGCCGCCGACGAGGTGGACGAGGCCGTCGACCCGGCCGAAGTCCTTCTCGATACGGGTGGCCCAGTCCCGGGTCGACTGCAGGTCGAGCAGATCGACCGTGTCGCCGACGACGGTCGCGCCGCCGTGCGCGTACCGGGCCGCGTCCACGGCCTCGGAGAGCCGCTCGGGGTCGTTGTCGGAGCCGACGACGATCGCTCCCGCGTCGGCCAGCCGCAGCAGGGCCGCCCGGCCGGCGGGTCCGCCCGCGCCGGCCACCGCGATCACCGCGCCACTCAGTGCACCGTTGCCGTTCTGCATGGTCTCCGCCTCCTGAGCAGCGACTGGAACGTCCGCGAACCGGGCGCTCACGCGGCGGCCCGCTCGGCGTCCGCCGCGGTGATGCCCTTGGTGGAGGCGATCACGGTCTTCAGCTTCTTGGCGAGCGCCTCATAGAACATGCTGAGCGGAAACTCGTCCGGAAGCACGTCGTCGACGAGTTTCCGCGGCGGCTGCGTCAGATCCAGGGCGTCCGGACCCTTGGCCCAGCGGGAGCCGGGGTGCGGGGCGAGATAGGTCGCGACCAGCTCGTATCCGGCGAACCAGTGGACGAGCTTGGGGCGGTCGATGCCGTCGCGGTAGAGCTGCTCGATGTCGGCGCAGAGCTGGTTGGTGACCTGCGGGGCGCGCTGCCAGTCGATGTACAGCTTGTTGTCGGTCCAGCGGACGACGTCGTGCTTGTGCAGGTAGGCGAAGAGGAGCTGCCCGCCGAGGCCGTCGTAGTTGCGGACCCGCTCGCCGGTGACCGGGAAGCGGAACATCCGGTCGAAGAGCACGGCGTACTGCACGTCGCGGGCCTGCGGGACGCCGTCGGCCTCCAGTTTCACGGCCTCCTTGAAGGCGGTGAGGTCGCAGCGCAGCTCCTCCAGGCCGTACATCCAGAACGGCTGGCGCTGCTTGATCATGAAGGGGTCGAAGGGCAGGTCGCCGTGGCTGTGGGTGCGGTCGTGGACCATGTCCCACAGGACGAACGCCTCCTCGCAGCGCTTCTGGTCGTGGACCATCGCTGCGACGTCCTCGGGCAGTTCGAGGCCCAGGATGTCGACAGCGGCGTCGGTGACCCGGCGGAAGCGGGCGGCCTCGCGGTCGCAGAAGATGCCGCCCCAGGAGAAGCGGGCCGGGGCCTCGCGCACGGCGATGGTCTCCGGGAAGAGGACGGCCGAGTTGGTGTCGTAGCCGGCGGTGAAGTCCTCGAAGGTGATGCCACAGAACAGCGGGTTGTCGTAGCGGGTGCGCTCCAGCTCGGCCAGCCAGTCGGGCCAGACCATGCGCAGCACGACCGCTTCGAGGTTGCGGTCGGGGTTGCCGTTCTGCGTGTACATCGGGAAGACGACCAGGTGCTGGAGGCCGTCCGCGCGGTTGGCGGCGGGCTGGAAGGCGAGCAGCGAGTCGAGGAAGTCGGGCACCTCGAAGCCCCCGTCGGCCCAGCGCCTCAGGTCCTGGACGAGCGCCTCGTGGTAGGCGGCGTCGTGCGGCAACAACGGGGACAGCGCCTCGACGGCCTCGACGATCTCCCGTACGGCCTGCTCGGCGGCGGCCGGAGCGGGGGCCCGCTCCGCGTCGAAGTCGATGGAGCCGTCCTTCGACTGCCATGGCCGGATCCGCTCCACGGCGTCCTTGAGCACGGGCCAGGCCGGGTGATCCACCACCCTAGCGACCGAAGGAACAGCGTCCTCCGCACCCATCTGCACAAGAATTTCCGTCATGACCCCATCCTCCACGGGAGAACCTTTCGTAAGGACACCGTACGTAGCGAGGCTTCCTCACCGCAAGACCGATCATGAGCGGCCCAGCCGGAAATCTTCCCGCCACACCCAGCACCTAACCGCTGAATCTCCTGTCACACGCGTCGTAGGTCACACTTCATGCGTCGGGGTCTCCGCGCGGAGGGCACCCAGGGTCAACGCGCACCGGACTCGCCCACTCAGGGATGACCTGATCGGTGCGGGCCAGGTGCGGAAACGGTCCTGTTCCCCGACGTGACACGGGGTGACACGACCCGAAAGGGCCCGTGCACACGCGGATGCATCGCACGGCGGGAGGACTACGCTGCGCCCCAGCCGCGTGCCGCCCCTCCCCCGGCCGCGCGGTCCGAGCCGCCGTCGACGGAAGCGAGTCCACCTTGAACTTCCTCACCATCGGTCACCGCGGAGTCATGGGTGTCGAACCCGAGAACACCCTCCGTTCCTTCGTGGCCGCCGATCGCGCGGGCCTCGACGTCATCGAACTCGATCTGCATCTGAGCAAGGACGGCGCGCTCGTCGTCATGCACGACGCGGATGTGGACCGGACGACGGACGGCACGGGCCCGATCGCCGACAAGACCCTCGCCGAGCTGCGCGCCCTGGACGCGGGCCGCGGTGAGCGCGTGCCCACCTTCGAGGAGGTCCTGGACGCGGTACGGGCGCCGCTCCAGGCCGAGATCAAGGACACGGCGGCGGCCCACGCCCTCGCCGAGGTCATGCACCGGCGCGATCTGGTGGGACGGGTCGAGGTGCTGTCCTTCCACGACGAGGCGGTCGCCGAGATCGCCCGTCTCGTGCCGGGCGTGCGTACCGCGCTGGTCGCCAGCCGCTTCGGCACCGACGTCGTGGACCGGGCGGTGGCGGTGGGCGCCGCCACCCTGGTGCTGAACATCCGGCGGCTGACGCTGGAGGTCGTCGAGAAGGCCCGCAAGGCGAACCTGCGGATCATCGGCTGGGTGGTGAACACCCAGGACCATCTGCGCCTGGTCCGCGCCCTCCAGCTGGACGGCGCGACGACCGACTACCCGGACATCAAACGCACGGGCCGCTTCACCGCCTGACCCCTGTGCCCTGCCGCTACGCCAGCTCCTTGACCAGCAGCTCGAACCGCAGGTCGTCCCGCCGCGGGATGCCGAAGCGCTCGTCGCCGTACGGGAACGGGGTCATCCGTCCCGTACGGCGGTAACCGCGCCGCTCGTACCAGGCGATGAGGTCGTCCCGTACGGAGATCACGGTCATGTGCATCTCCGTGGCGCCCCAGGTCTCGCGCACGATCCGTTCCGCCTCGGCGATGATCACCTTGCCGAGGCCGGCGCCCTGGAGGGCCGGGCTGACCGCGAACATCCCGAAGTAGGCGTGCGCGCCGCGGTGTTCGAGCTGGCAGCAGGCGACGACCGTGCCGTCCCGCTCGACGGTGAGCAGTCGGCTGTCGGGGGCCTTGACGACCGCGAGGACACCCTCGGGGTCGGTCCGCTGCCCTTCGAGGATGTCCGCCTCCGTGGTCCACCCGGCCCGGCTGGAGTCCCCTCGGTACGCCGACTCGATCAGCGCGACGAGGACGTCCACGTCGGCGTCGGTGGCGTCACGGAAGGTCAGGTCGGTGGCAGCGGTGTCCACGGGCTGCTCCTGGTAGATCCGCAGGGCTCGAACACCGAAGAGAGTAGCGACAGCCCGTCCCCGGCGGAGCACCTACCCTCGTCCACATGATCCACGTACTGAGCAGCCGCACCCTCCTGCGCCCCACCGACCCGGAGCGTTCCCGCGTCTTCTACGGCGAGCAGCTCGGGCTCCCCGTGTACCGCGAGTTCGGTACGGACGAGCACCGGGGTGTCGTGTACTTCCTCGGTGGCGGTTTCCTGGAGGTCGCGGGCCGCTCCGAGACGCCGCCGTCGCCCGCGCTGAAGCTGTGGCTGCAGGTCGCGGACGTGACGGCGGCGCACGCGGAACTGTTGGCGGCCGGGGTGGAGGTGCGGCGGCCACCGGTGCGGGAGCCGTGGGGTCTGATCGAGATGTGGATCGCCGACCCGGACGGCACGGAGATCGTGCTCGTGGAGATCCCGGCGGACCACCCGCTGCGCTACCGGCCGGGGATCTGAGACGTCGCACCCCGGTGGCCGGAGCCGCTGTGCCGCGCACGGTCCGGGCGCGCGGTTCGTCTCAGGCGCGCGGCAGACCCAGGCGGCCCTCCAGCTGGATCAGCAACTCGCCCAGCAGCACGGCGAGTTCGCGGCGGTCGCCGGTGCCCACCCCGGAGAGCACGGACTCCTCGTACGCCAGTTGCTCCGGCATGACGCTGTCCACGAGGTCGCGGCCCGTGTCGGTGAGACGGACATGGGCGACGCGCCGGTCGCGGGAGTCGCCCCGGCGCTCGACGAGACCGCGCTCGGTGAGCAGCTTGAGGCGTTTGGTGACGGCGGCGCCGGAGGCGAACGTCTCCCGGGCGATCTCACTCGGCGTCAGCTCGTGGCCCGTGCGGCGCAGGGTGCCGAGGACGTCGAACTCGGGGCGGGTGAGCCCGGCGTGGCGCAGGGGCGCGTCCTCGGCCTGCTGGAGGAGGGCGGCACAGCGGTTGACGCGGCCGATGATCTCCATCGGCGCGGTGTCGAGACCGGGGTGCACCGTCTGCCACTGGCGCACCACCTTGGCGACCGTGTCCCCGAGAGCCGCGCCGCTGCCCGTCCCCACCCGCCCGTTGCCTGCCGTCATGCCTGTGCGCCCTCCGCTGCCTGGAACCCGTGCCGTCGTACCGTCGCCGCGAGCGTACGGTGTCCGGCCTGCTCGACGTGTGTCACCCGCTCCGACGGCAGGGCGCGTTGCCACCATTCGCCGCTCGCGGTGTCGGAGACGGCACGCAGTTCGACGAGGGCTGCGGCCAGGTCGCGCCGGGCGGCGCGCAGGGCGCCGGGGGTGGCGGCCGGGTCGGCGGCGGTGCGGAGCGTGTGCGCGCGGGCGCGCTCCACGACGGCGACGGAGTGGGTGACACGGTCGCCGGCACGCCTGTTGGTGACGACGACCGCCGTGAGGAAGCCGACCAGAGCGCCGACGAGCGTGTCCGAGAGCCGGTCGGTGATCAGCTCCCCGGGGTCGGAGAAGCGGACGAACTCGGTGACGAGGAGGGCCATCGGGGTGACGCAGACGGTGCCGAGCCAGTAGTTGCGGCTGATGAGGGCCTCGGCGCCGAAGGCGAGCGCCAGGCAGCACAGCACGAGCGCCGCCGGGCCGAGATGGGCGAGCGGGACCAGGGCGGCGAAGGCCAGCACCCCGGCGATGTTGCCGACGACGCGCTGGACGCCCCGGCTCCAGGTGAGGGTGAGGTTCGCCTGGTAGAGCGAGGCGGCGGTGACGAGGGCCCAGTAGGGGCGGCCGACTCCGAGCGCGAGGGAAGCGTGTCCGGCGAGGGCGCACCCGAGGGCGGTGCGTACCGCGAGGGGCGTGAGCGGGCCGAGCGCGCTCCACAAGGGGGGCCGCCGGCCCGGCCGTCCGTACTCCGCGTCGAGCGGTGCGTCGGCCGTCTGCGCGGGGGCGGCGGCTCCCCGGAGGTGAGTGGCCGCGAACGGACGCCGGGCGAGAGCGCGCAGTCGGTCGGGGTCCGCCTCGGCGGGCGCTGCGAGTGCGACGTCGGCGCGGACCAGGAGCGCCGCGAGGACGCGGCGGGGCTGGGTGCGGGGGCCGGCGGTGAGCAGGGTCTGCCAGGCGGTGTGCACGGCGGTCGCGGCGGCCGTGCGGGATCCGGGCCGCTCGGGTGCCTCGGCGTGGGAGGCCACCGCGTTCAGCGCCTGGGCGGTGGCGCGGCGCTCCGGACCGTACGGGCGCGGCAGGCCGGGGGCCATGCAGACGAGCCAGGCCCAGGCGCCCGCGACGGCGGCCACGGCGAGGTGGCCGGGGACCTGGGCGGGGCTCTGGGGCACGAAGAGGGCCGCGGAGGTGACGAAGGTGAAGATGACGTTGGCGGGCGGCCCGATCCGGCTCGCGTCGCACAGGACCTTCTGTGCGGCGGCGAGCAGCGCCCCCACGGTCACCAGTACCGCCGCGTTCGTGGTGAGCGAGGCGGTGACCAGGGCGACCGCGAGTCCGGCGACCATGCCGAGCACGACCCGGGCGAGGGTCAGGGCGCGGGCCGCGTAGGGGAGGTGGTGGGCGTACAGGGCGCAGAGGGAGCCTGCCATCGCGTACATGGCCAGGTCGAGGCGGTCGAGGGCCAGCAGGGTCAGGTTCGGCGGTGCCGTCGCGACGACCACGCTGAGCGCGGGTTTGAACCAGATCTCGGAGGGGCGGTTCACCCGGAGCACACCGGAGAGCGGGAGCCGGCGGGTACGGGGTGGTCGGACGCTGCGCATGCGACAACGTTAACTGGTGTTTTACTTGTGAAGTATATCGACAGGCTGTGGCGCTCGTCTCCGTGGCGCACTCCCGCGCGCTCCCCCGCGTACACCCTTGCGCTCGTATGCGCGCCATCGGGCCCGGGCATGCCCTGACCGACTGTCCGACCTCACTCTCAGCACGACCCACGTCGTCGAACGGGAAGTCGAACGGGGAGGTGCTCGGTGCACGGACCGGTGTCGGCGGGCTGGCTGCTGGTCGCGCTGTGCGCGGTGACCGGGGCGTACTGCCTGCTGCGGATGCGCAGCGCCGT
The DNA here is from genome assembly GCF_036322545.1 of Streptomyces sp. SP18BB07. Lineage (NCBI taxonomy): Bacteria > Bacillati > Actinomycetota > Actinomycetes > Kitasatosporales > Streptomycetaceae > Streptomyces > Streptomyces sp. SP18BB07. Next base: position 16,447 of record NZ_JAQYWT010000323.1, on the reverse strand, counting down.
GGAGGAGCAGCGGCGCGCCGCCGGCGGTGAGGCGCTGATGGGGTTCGGCATGGCGGCGATGGCCGTGCCCGCCGCGGCCGTGACTCCGCCGCGCTGGGCCTGGCTCCTCTACACCCTCGTGTTCGGCGCTGCGGCGGTGCGCGCGCTGTGGGCGGCCCGCGCGGGAGCGCACCATCTGCACCACCTGGTGGGCGCGCTGGCGATGGTCTACATGGCCGCCGTCATGGCCCTCGCGCCGGGTGGCGGCCACGGCGGCACGGGGCTGCCCCCGGTGACGGGGGCGCTGCTGGTGTACTTCGCCGGGTACGTGGTGTGGGCGGGGCTCCGGCTGGTGCCCGTACCGGCCGCCGCGCGAACGGGGATGCGGGCCGGGGGCGCGACGGGCTGGGGCGACCGGCCGGAGCTGGCGCGGGCCTGTCGACTGTCCATGGGCATCGGGATGTTCGCCATGCTGCTGACGGTCTGAGCCGCCGCGGACGGCGACCGGTCGTGGTCTGCGTCACTTCGGTGGCTCGGCCCGTGTCGCCGTGCGCCGGCGCGCTCATAGGCTGCGCCTCATGATGGTCCCCGCGGCGTTGTTGCTGCTCGGCGCCCTGACCGCCGTCGTCGCCCCGCGACTGCTGGCCCGCGCCGACTGGCCGGACCGTGAACCGGTGGTCGCCCTGTGGGTGTGGCAGTGCGTGGTGGCGGCGGTGCTGCTGTGCTGTGCGCTGTCGATGGCGCTGAGCGCGGCGGCGGCCTGGACGGTGGTGCGCGGGCAGATGTTCGCGCCCGCGCCGCAGGGGGTCGTGGAGGCGTACGCGCTGGACAGCGGGGGCTCGTGGGCCGTGGGCACTGCCGTCGTCCTCGCGGGCGGCGGGTTGTGGACCGGGACGATGCTGGTCCGCGAGGTCCTCGGGGCCCGGCGGGAGCGCCGTCGCCGCCATGCCGAACTCCGGCTGCGCGCCCCGCTGTTGCCCGGCGAGGAGCCGGACGGCGACCGGCTGGTCGTGGTCGAGGGCGAGCGGCCGGACGCCTGGTGGCTGCCTGGCCCGACGCCCCGACTGGTCATCACCACGGCCGCGTTGCGTCGGCTGAAGGGCCGGCAGGTGGACGCGGTGGTCGCCCATGAGCAGGGGCACGCGCGGGCACGGCACCACTGGCTGCTGCACTGTTCCGCGGCGCTCGCGGACGGGTTCCCCCGGGTTCCGGTGTTCGCCGCGTTCCGCGACGAGATGCACCGGCTGGTCGAACTCGCCGCCGACGACACGGCCTCCCGTCGCCACGGCCGTCTCGCCATCGCCCTCGCCCTGGTCGGCCTCAACGAGGACCGGGGGGTGTTCGGGCCCTGCCCGACCCCCGAGGACCATGTGCCGCAGCGCGTCAACCGGTTGCTCGCGCCCCCGGAACGCCTCACACCGGCGCACCGGCTGCGGCTCACCGCGTACGCCGCCCTGGTGCCGGCCGTACCGGTGGTGGTGGCTTTCGTTCCCGCGTTGCGGGCACTCGGTAGGTCGTGACATGGCAAAGAAAGGGCCAAGGCAAGCCCCAGAACAACGTGCGGCGCGACGGATGTGCTCCGGTCGCGGCGCGTGACAGTGATCTCACGCCTCGGCATTGGCCCGAGGCCCCGGGAGTCGGCCAGGATCGCTGTATGCACACCCCCACCGTCGACTCGCCGCCCCACCGGCCGTCGACCCACCGCACTGTCCGCGCCGCCGCGGTCTTCGCGGCGCCGTCCTTCCTGCTGCTCGTCCTGGTCGCGATCTCGTGGGCCCCGCTCATGTCGCTGGACGAGAGCATCGCGAACACCACCCACGGATGGGCCCTCGACGAACCGGGCGTCACCCACGCGTTCCGCATCCTGACGGACTGGGTCTGGGACCCGGTGACGATGCGTCTGCTGGCGGCGGCCGCCGCGATCTGGCTCGTATGGCGCCACCGGGAATGGTGGCTCGCCGTCTGGCTGGCGGTCACCTGCGCGGCGGGCACGGCGCTGCAGCAGGGGCTGAAGGCCGCCGTCGGCCGGGAACGGCCCGCGTGGCCCGACCCCGTCGACTCCGCCCACTACGCCGCGTATCCGTCGGGCCACGCCATGACGGCCACGGTCGTTCTCGGGCTGCTGGTGTGGCTGCTGCACCTGTACGGCGCCGGTCGTACCGTCGTGCGCACGGCGGTGGCGGTGGCCGCCGTCTCCGTCGTGGGCGTCGGGCTGACCCGGATCTGGCTGGGCGTGCACTGGGCGTCGGACGTGCTGGGCGGCTGGCTGCTGGGCGGTCTGACGATCGCGCTGGCGGTACTCGCGTACGAGAAGTGGGGCGCGCCGAAGCGTACTTGAGCAACATCGGCTGGGACCTGCGGCCCGTGTTCCGCGCGCAGGGCCTCGACCCGTACGTCGACGTGTACGTGCTGTCGTACGAGCACGGCGTGCCGAAGCCGGACCCGCGGATGTTCGCGCTCGCCTGCGCGGCGCTCGGTGTCGATGGGCGGGACGCCCTGATGGTCGGCGACGACCGGCGGGCCGACGGCGGTGCGGTGACGCTGGGGTGCGGGGTGCACTTCGTCGACCATCCGCCCGTCGCGGAGCGGCCGGACGGGCTGCGGCGGGTGCTGGAACTGCTGGAGTGAGCCGGCGCCGGCCGCCGCCCCGCGAGGAGTCGTGCGTCGGCGTTCCGTGCGTCGGGCGGTTGTTCGTCGCCGTCGGACGTCCGTCCCGGACCGTCCCCCGTGCGGCCCGGGACGAACAACGGCCGGGCGGGCCCACACAGGGTCGCCGCCCGGAAGCGCTGAGTATAGTTCGCCGTTCGTCGGTCGACGCGGGAGTTACAGGATGTCCTCGCACGGCGGCCCGGTCAATGCGGTCGCCGGGAACGCGGTGTCCCGCCGAGCCGCGAAGGGCCCGGCGGGACGCGTGACTTGACCGCGTCGTGGTACCGCTACGGCCTACCAGTCGAAGTCGAAGTAGTCCGGCTGCGTCTGCACGTTGAGCTCACGCTGGTGGACCCACTTGGCCGGGTCCGTCCGCCGGTCGCTGATCTTCAGGACGTCGAAGCCCTTCACCATGTCGTTCGAGTAGATGTGGCCGTTGTAGTAGTACGCCGACCAGGTACCGCCGCCCACCAGGGTGGTGGTGGAGATCGGACCGCGCTCGAAGTACGCGATCTCCTTGGGCTTGGTGGAGTCGGTGAAGTCCCAGACGGAGACACCGCCCTGGTACCACGCCTGGACCATGATGTCCTTGCCCTTGACCGGGATCAGCGAGCCGTTGTGGGCGACGCAGTTCTCGGTGTCGGCCTGGTGACGGGGGATCTTGTAGTAGCTCTTGAAGACGAGCTCGCGCTTGTCCCCCTTGCCGACGATGTCGTAGATGCCGTCGGCGCCGCGGTTCGGGCCGATCGCCTCGTTGCAGGTGGCCGCGCCGCCGCCGCCCAACTCGTCGGTGAAGACGACCTTGTTCGCCTTCTGGTTGAAGGTGGCCGAGTGCCAGAACGCGAAGTTCACGTTGTCCTGGACCTGGTCGATGACCTTCGGGTTCTCCGGGTCCTTGATGGAGAACAGGATGCCGTCGCCCATGCACGCGCCGGCCGCGAGGTCCTTCGACGGCAGCACCGTGATGTCGTGGCAGCCGGTGGTCTTGGAGACGCCGGGGTTCGTGGGCGAACCCGGGTTGCCGCCACCGTCCGGGCCCTCACCGGGGAACAGGACCGGGAAGCCCACCACGGCCGCCTTCTCCGGGGACTTGCGGGGCACCTTGATGATCGTGATGCCGTCGTGCGGCGGCTGGCAGTCGGGGAACGCGGCGTTCGGCGAGTACGAGGAGACGTAGACGTAGACGTTCCTGCGCTCGGGCACCAGCGTGTGGGTGTGCGAACCGCAGGCCGTCTCCACGGCGGCGACGTACTTCGGGTTCGCCTTGTCGCTGATGTCGAAGATCTTCACGCCCTCCCACGACGACTTCTCGGTCGCGGGCTGCGTCGTGCTGTTGCAGGAGTTGTCGCTGCGCGAGGAGTCGGTGGACAGGAAGAGCAGGTTCCCGGAGACGGAGATGTCGTTCTGCGAGCCCGGGCAGAGGACCTGGGCGACCGTCTTCGGCGCCTTGGGGTTGCTGATGTCGAAGACACGGAAGCCGTCGTAGTTGCCGGCGAAGGCGTACCTGCCCTGGAAGGCGAGGTCCGAGTTGGTGCCCGGCAGCGCGTCCTTGGGGATGTTGGCCAGGTGCTGGATGGTGGCGGAATGGACGATCTCGTCCTGGCCGGGGATCTCGCCGGCGGCTATCGCCTCGCGCGCCTCCGCGGCATCGCTCTTGGAGACCTTCTCCCGCACGGCGGGCGAGTCCCCGGGGTCGGGGGTCGCGGCCGCCGGTCCGGCGGTGAGCAACGCGGCCAGGAGGCCGGCCGCAGTCGCGGCGACCCCCAGACGTCTGCGCCGCGTCCGAAGGTTGTTCAACAGGGTCACTGTGTCCTCCCTTGTGGCCGTTCGCGGTTGAACGGTTCGAGCACCTCCGCAGTATCGTCTTCATCATGCACAGATCAACAGACGGCAATGTACTTGTAACGAACAAATTTGATCACCAGCATGCGAAAGCGTGTTAGGAACGTTCGTCAACACTCACGAGGTGTACGCCCGTTGCTGTGTCCCAGGAGGTCACTGTGCTCGTTCGCCGCACGTCCCGCGCGCCGCTGGTCACGGCCTCGCTGACGGCCGCTCTGCTGGCGCTCGTGGGCTGCGAATCGGGGTCCGAGGCGGCTCCCGACGGCCGTTCGGACAGGTCGAGCGGGCCGGCGGTGATCGCGCCGGGAAAACCCGGTGAGACCGCTCAAACCCTTTCGCCGGAAGAGGTCGAGAAGCAGCGAGCGGAGGACGACTCTCCGAATTCCGCGGACTACGACTACGCGCGCATGATGATCCAGCATCACACCCAGGCCCTGGAGATGACCGAACTCGCCCCCGACCACGCGAAGTCGACCCAGGTGAAGCGGATCGCCGAGCGCATCTCCGCCGCCCAGAAGCCCGAGATCGAGGCCATGGAGGGCTGGCTGAAGGCCCACGACGGTGACGAGCGGGACACTTCGCACGACCACGAGAAGATGCCCGGCATGGCGACCGGGGCACAGCTGAAGGAACTCGGCACGCTCGACGGGGAGAAGTTCGACCAACTGTTCCTGAAGCTGATGATCACCCACCACGAGGGGGCGATCACCATGGCCACGGACGTGAAGGCGCAGGGCAACAACATCCTGATCGAGGAGATGGCCGACGACGTGATCGCGCAGCAGACCACGGAGATCAGCAGGATGCGCGATCTGACGCGGTAGCCGACCGGCCTCGGCCGGCTACCGGCCCCCGGCCCCCGGTCCCCGGCCCCGGGCTCAGCGGCGGGCGTGACGGGGCCCGAGGAGGCCCTCGTCGCGCGCGCCGGCGATCAGCCGGAGCGCCTTGCGGCGGCTGTGCCCGGTCGCGCACATCACCGCGAGGACCGGGTCGTAGCCGCACCGCTGCGCCGCGAGGTACTCCTCGGCCACCATGCGCCGCCCCTCCACACCGCGCGGCCACGCGGGCCGGGCCCGCCGCCCCGGCCCGTACGAGGTCTGCGGCGGCTCCTCCTCGGCGAGGTCCGGCACGGTGCCGCACGCCGCGAACAGGGGGCCCTCGATCCAGTCGGCGAGCTCCGCCAGGTCGTCCAGGGACAGCGGCGGCTGTGCGCGTACGTCCTCCAGCGACAGCCGCCCCTCGCAGACCACGGCGAGGACCTCGACCCCGGCACCGCCAGGGAAGGAGAGCCGGGCGTTGTACCAGACGGTGGCGCCGTCGTGCTCCTGCACTTCCCACGCGGGCCGCACGGACACCGCGCCGTCCTGCCAGTGGCGGTCGGAGAGATTGAGAAAGGATGCTTCCAGCACCCACGCAACGTAAACGCATGATCAGATTCTCTGCGCACAGCCACGCGTACCGGATGCGCGCGGCACCCCGACGGCGCAGCACGCCCGCCCCCGCCACGGCACCAGGGCTGTACCGGCAACACCCCTGAAATCAACAAACTGTTCAAGTCCCCTAGGGTCTCGCCCATGGCATCCACCACCCCCACCCACCCCGTGGACGACGTACCCCCCACCCGCCATCTCCTCGCCTTCGGCCTCCAGCACGTCCTCGCGATGTACGCGGGCGCGGTCGCCGTCCCCCTGATCGTCGGCGGCGCCCTGCGGCTGCCGCCCGCGGACCTGGCCTATCTGATCACCGCCGATCTCCTCGTGTGCGGCATCGCGACCCTGATCCAGTGCGTCGGCGTCTGGCGCTTCGGCGTCCGGCTCCCGATCATGCAGGGCTGTACGTTCGCCGCCGTCTCCCCCATGGTGCTGATCGGGACGGAGGGCGGCGGGCTGCCCGCGATCTACGGCTCGGTGATCGTGGCCGGCCTGGCGATCATGCTGCTGGCCCCGGTGTTCGGCAGGCTCCTCCGCTTCTTCCCGCCGCTCGTCACCGGCACCGTCATCCTGATCATCGGCCTCTCCCTGCTGCCGGTGGCCGGCGACTGGGCGGCCGGCGGTGCGGGTGCGGCGGACTTCGGCGCGCCGAGGAATCTCGCGCTGGCGGCGTTCGTGCTGCTCGTCGTGGTCGGCGTGCAACGGTTCGCCCCGGTGTTCCTCAGCCGGATCGCGGTACTGGTCGGCATCGTGGTGGGGCTCGCGGTCGCCGTTCCGCTGGGGTTCACGGACTTCGGCGCGGTCCGGGAGGCCGACTGGCTGGGCATCAGCACGCCGTTCCACTTCGGGGCGCCCGCGTTCCACCTCTCCGCGATCCTGTCCATGCTGGTGGTGGCCCTGGTAACGATGACGGAGACCACCGGCGACCTGATAGCGGTGGGCGAGCTGACCGGCCGCGAGGTGCAGCCCCGGTCCCTCGCGGACGGGCTGCGCGCGGACGGCTTCTCCACCGTCCTCGGCGGTGTCTTCAACACCTTCCCCTACACGGCGTACGCGCAGAACGTCGGCCTGGTCGGGATGACCCGGGTGCGCAGCCGCTGGGTCGTCGCGGCGGCGGGCGGGATGCTCGTCCTGCTCGGTCTGCTGCCGAAGCTCGGCGCCGTGGTGGCCGCGATCCCGGCACCGGTGCTCGGCGGCGCGGGCCTGGTGATGTTCGGCACCGTCGCCGCGAGCGGTCTGCGCACGCTCGCCCGGGTCGAGTTCCGGGACAACGACAACCTGACGGTCGTGGCCGTCTCGGTGGCCGTGGGACTGCTGCCGGTCGGGGCGCCGACGGTGTACGCGGAGTTCCCCGAGTGGTTCCGGACGGTGATGAACAGCGGTATCAGCGCGGGGTGCCTGACGGCGATCACGCTGAACCTGCTCTTCAACCACCGCCGGGCGAGGGCCGGTTCAGTCGACGCCGAGACGGGCGGCCTCCCGGGCGGCGGCGTCGACGAGGGTGTCGAGGAGCCCCGGGAAAAGGCCGTCTAGGTCGTCCCGGCGCAGCCCGTTCATCTTGGCCGTGCCCCGGTAGACCTGCCGGATCACCCCGCTCTCGCGCAGCACCCGGAAGTGGTGGGTGGTCGTGGACTTGGTGACCGGAAGGTCGAAGTGCGAACACGAGAGCTCGTCGCCGTCGGCGGCGAGCTCGCGCACGATGCGCAGCCGCATCGGGTCGGCGAGCGCGTGCAGCACGGACTCCAGCCGGATCTCCTCCCGTGCCGGGTGCGGGAGGTCGCGGCTGCTGACGGCGGGCGAGGTCACGGCGGCTCCACTGCGTCGGGCCTTCAGGGAGTCTTATTGTACGAGACCTATCGTAGTTTGACATCCGCCGTACTACGATGCCTATCGTACGAGCCGTGCACCGTCCGTTCCGGGACGGCATCCCGTGACGATTGGAGTCGCCGTGAGCGTGCTGTTCGAGCCCTACCGCCTGCGTGAACTGACCATCCCGAACCGGGTGTGGATGCCCCCGATGTGCCAGTACTCGGCCGCGCCGGAGGGCCCCGGGGCGGGCGCCCCGAACGACTGGCACTTCGCGCACTACGCGGCGCGTGCCACCGGCGGCACGGGCCTGATCATCGTCGAGGCGACCGCCGTCTCCCCCGAGGGCCGCATCTCGCCGTACGACCTCGGCCTCTGGAACGACACCCAGGTCGAGGCCTTCCGCCGGATCACCGGGTTCCTGAAGGGGCAGGGGACGGTGCCGGCCGTGCAGCTCGCCCACGCGGGGCGCAAGGCCTCGACCGATCAGCCCTGGCGAGGCGGGGCGCCGGTCGGCGCGGACGCGCACGGCTGGCAGCCGGTCGCGCCCAGCGCGGTGGCCTTCGACGAACGGCACCCGGTGCCGGACGAGTTGACCGTGGATCAGATCCAGGAGGTCGTCGGGCAGTTCGCGGCGGCGGCCCGGCGGGCGCTGGCCGCCGGTTTCGAGGTCGTCGAGATCCACGGCGCCCACGGCTATCTGATCAACGAGTTCCTCTCCCCGCACTCCAACCGTCGCACCGACTCCTACGGCGGCTCCTACGAGAACCGCGTCCGTCTCGCACTCGAAGTCGTCGACGCGGTACGGGAGGTGTGGCCGGCGGACAAGCCGCTGTTCTTCCGGGTCTCCGCCACCGAGTGGCTGGAGGAGGGCGGCTGGAGCGCCGACGACACGGTCCGCCTGGCCGCCGAGCTGAAGGCGCACGGCGTGGACCTGCTGGACGTCTCCTCGGGCGGCAACGCCTCCGGGGTCCACATCCCCGTCGGCCCCGGCTACCAGGTGCCGTTCGCCGCCCGGGTCAGGAACGAGAGCGCGCTACCCGTCGCCGCGGTCGGTCTGATCACGGAGACCGAGCAGGCCGAGAAGATCCTCGCCAACGGCGAGGCCGACGCTGTCCTGCTCGGTCGGGAACTGCTCCGCAGCCCCTCCTGGGCGCGGCAGGCGGCGCGTGAACTCGGGGGCGAGGTACACGTCCCCGAGCAGTACCACCGTTCGGTGTAGGCGGAGTTCGGACCACCGGTACGGGTAAGTGTGCGCCCGTACCGGTCAGTTGCGCCGGAGCAGCCGGGCCGGGACCGCTTCGGCCAGGATCCGGTAGCCCTCCGGGTTGAGGTGCAGCCAGTCGCCGTCGTGGAGGCCGGGCAGGAGACGGCTCGGGTCGGCGGGGTCGCGGACCGCGCGGTCGAAGTCGAGGACGGCGTCGAAGCGGCCGCTGGTGCGGATCCAGGTGTTGACGGTCTGCCGGGCTGCCTCGCGGTGCCCGGCGGCGTCGTCGTAGGGGGTGTTGCCGCCGAAGGGCAGCAGGGTCGCGCCGTACACGCGGATGCCCCGGGCGTGGGCGCGGACGATGATCTGCTCGTAGGCGGCGACGAGGTCGGCAGCGACGCGCTGCTGGGCGGCGGGGGTGGCCGCGGCGGTGCCCAGGTCGTTGACTCCCTCGAAGACGATCAGCTGCTCGACGGCGCTGTGGGCCAGGACGTCGCGGTCCAGCCGGGCGAGGGCGTTGGGCCCGAGGCCGTCGTTGAGGACCCGGTTACCGCCGGCCGCCTGGTTCACCACGGCGATGTGCCGGGTGCCGGGCCGCTGCTGGAGCCGATCGAAGAGCTGGTCGGGCCAGCGGTCGTTGCCGTTGGTGGTGGAGCCCCGGCCGTCGGTGAGGGAGTCGCCGAGGACGGCGACGGCGGTGGTGGCGGGCCGGGACAGCACCTCGACATCACTGAGCAGGTACCAGTGGTTGGTCGGGGTAGCGCCGGGCAGATCCGCGTCCTCGGTGTGGTCGCCGTGCAGCAGGTACGAGGTGGTGCGGGAACCCGGGTGCGAGGTGAGGGCGAGCGAGGCCTGGCCCTCCGCCAGGTACGCCGTCACGGTCAGGTTGGTGCCCGGCCGCAGCGTGAAGTCCAGCGGGTCGGACACGACCTGGGCGCCCACCGGGACGGTGGTGGATCCGCCGCCGCCGAAGGTCACCGGTCGCGACGTGCCGGGTTCGATCGCGCCGACCCCCGCCCGGCCGCCCAGCGGAAGCGCCACGGTCACGGCGGTCAGCGGCAGCGCGGCGCCGCCGAAGGCGTTGGAGAAGCGCAGCCGGACGCGGTCGCCGCCGGTGGTGACGCGCACGGTCTGCCGCAGGGTGGTGTCCACCAGTACGGCCCGGTCCCCGGTGAACGGCGCCGGCGGCATGTTGCCCGGCTCGGTGAGCTGCGGCATCGCGGACCATGTGTTCACCCAGCGCCGGGCGGCCGTCGCCGTGTCGCCGGTGCCGGTTTCGTCCGCCCGGTGAGGGTCCCTGACCAGGGCGGCCAGGGCGGACGAGGCCACCACGAGGGCCAGGGCGAGCACACAGACGGCGAGCACGGTCGCGAACGGCGCCCTGCCGGACGGCCGGACGGGCTGGGGGCTGTCGATCGGGCGCAAGGACGGTGCCTCTCTTCGGAAGGGGTGCGGGTGGGCGGAGACCGTGGGGGGCCGGGACGACACCCGCGGTCCGGACACGCTTCCGGCCCGGCGTGCGCCTGGCGTGCGCCCAGGGGACGGTCGGGGCGGGAGGCGGCGGGTCGATCCCGCCGGTCCGCGTGGGACACCGGGCCGACGGGGGTGTCCGGGTGGGGGCCGGGGGGCAAGGCGCCGGGCCGACCGCCCCACCCGGGTGGGGCGGTTGCTAAGCAGCCCGCACGGGTGGGGCGGTCGCTCAGCCGGCCGCCGGACCGACACGGCCGCCCGGGCGGGGCGGTGCGTGTCAACCCGTCGTGCACGCCGTTCCGTTGAGCGTGTATGACGACGGGGCCGCGCTGTTGCCGGTGTGGTTGGCCTGGTAGCCGATGCTGACGCTCGCGCCGGGTGCGATCGCGGCGTTGTACGTGGCGTTGGTCGCGGTCACGGCGCCGCTCGCCGGACTGTACGTCGCGCCCCAGCCGTTGGTGACGGTCTGTCCGGCGGGCAGGCTGAAGCCCAGCTTCCAGCCGTTGACCGCCGTCGTACCGGTGTTGGTGACGGTCACCGACGCGGTCAGCCCCGTGCTCCAGGCGTTGGTGGTGACGGTCACCTTGCAGGGGCCGGCCGGCGGTTGCGGCGCGGGACCGGACCCGTTGAGACCGAAGAAGGTCAGGACGCGCTCGCCCATGCCCCAGGCGTAGAGGTTGTGACCGGTGCCCTGGAGACTGATGGCCTCGACGGGAGCACGGTCACCGGTGCCGCCGTAGCGGGTGCGGGTCCAGTTGGACTGGGGCGAGTCGGTGGCGGCCGGTGTCTGGCCGACACCGTGCACATCGGTCCACTGCTTGATCTCCTCGCCGAAGTTGGGGTAGTGCAGCACGTCGTCCGTGGTGCCGTGCCACAGCTGCATCCTGGGCCGGGGCCCGGTGTAGCCCGGGTAGGCACCGCGGACCAGGTCACCCCAGGCCTGCGGGGTACGGATGATCGTGCCGTTCGCGCAGTCGCTGTTCCACTCGGAACCGTTGGTGGTGGCGAAGCAGGCGAAGGGCACGCCCGCGAAGGCGGCGCCGGCGGCGAACACGTCGGGGTAGTCGCCGAGGAGGACGTTGGTCATCATCGCGCCGGAGGAGATACCGGTGGCGAAGATCCGGTCGGTGTCGGCGTCGTAGGTGCGGACGGTCCAGTCGACCATGGACTTGATGCCCACGGGATCGCTGCCGCCGCCACGGGTCAGGGCCTGCGGGGAGGCGACGTCGAAGCACTTGCTGCTCCGGGTGACGGACGGGTACACGACGATGAACCCGTACTTGTCGGCGAGTTGGGCGTACTCGGTGCCGTTGTACATCGCCGGGCCCGAGCCGGTGCAGTAGTGCACGGCGACCACGATCGCCGGGTTCGCGGTGACGCTGTCCGGGACGTACAGGTACATCTGCAGGTTGCTGGGGTTCGTGCCGAAGCCGGTGATCTCGGTGAGCGCCGCCCGGGGAGCGGCCTCGGCGCCGGCGTTCGCCGCGGCGGCCGCGGGTGCGGTCGGGAGCATGGCCGCGAGCAACGCCACGAGCGCTCCCAGCAGTGCGACGAGTACCGGACGCCGCGGTCCGCGCGGCCGGTCATGGGGGGTGTGGGTCACGTCGTTGTGCCTTCCTGTGGCGGGGGCGGGTGCGACGGGGGGATCCGGGTCAGGACGGCGAGAAGGGCATCGTGACATGGACATGGAAGCCACGGAAGCGCTCCCACCCGTCGAAAGAATTCGCTCCCATCCACCCGCCCGGGGCACCCGCGCCCAAGCGCCGCACACAGCCGACCGCTCCCACCAGGGGCGACACATGTCTTTTGCGCAAAGCGTTGACTAGAAAGCGCTTGCCCCCTACGTTCCGTTCAGCGATGTGAACCCCCGGTGGACTGCAGCCGCCGCACTCGCGCACAACAATCAGCACAGTGAATTCCATTCACGTACATGGCCTGCCAGCTCCCCTGAAGGGAAGCACCCGCATGCGTACCGTCCCCCCACGTACACAGGCGCAAAGATCAGCCCTGGTGGCGGCCGCGGCCGCCCTGATGACGGCCGCCACCCTCGCCGTACCGCACTCGGCGGGCGCGGCGGAGTCCTCGCCGATCGGTTTCGGCGCCGGGACCACCGGAGGCGGCAGCGCCTCCGCGGTCACGGTCTCCACGCTCGCCGCCTTCCGGAGCGCCGTCACCGGGAACGCCGCCAAGGTCGTCCGCGTGAACGGCCTGATCTCGCTGAGCGGTCAGGTCGACATCGGCTCCAACACCACGGTCCTCGGCGTGGGTTCGTCGTCCGGCTTCACCGGCGGCGGCCTGCGGATCAAGGAGGAGACCAATGTCGTCGTCCGCAACCTGAACATCAGCAAGCCGGTCGCGCCCGCCGACGGGATCACCGTCCAGGAATCCACGAAGGTGTGGATCGACCACAACTCCTTCTCGGCGGACCGCACCCACGACAAGGACCACTACGACGGCCTGCTGGACATCAACCACGGCTCGGACAACGTGACGGTGTCCTGGAACACCTTCAAGGAGCACTTCAAGGGCTCGCTCGTCGGCCACAGCGACAACAACGCCTCCGAGGACACCGGTCATCTGAAGGTGACGTACCACCACAACCACTTCAGCAACGTGTACTCGCGCATCCCCAGCCTGCGCTTCGGCACCGGGCACTTCTACAACAACTACGTGGACGGCGCGGAGACCGCCTGCCACTCGCGCATGGGCGCCCAGATGCTCGTGGAGAACAACGTCTTCCGGAACACCGGAGTCGCGGTGACCACGAACCGCAGCAGTGACGTGGACGGCTACGCGAATCTGCGCGGCAACGACCTCGGTGGAGCCGCCACCGAGATCTCCCGGGTGGGGAGCTTCACCACCCCGCCCTACGGCTACACCCCCGAGTCCGCCTCCTCCGTCGTCGCGTCGGTGACGTCGGGAGCGGGCGCCGGAAAGCTCTGAGAGCCGTCCGACCGCTCCATCCCCATCCCCCCATCCGCCCGGACAACAGAAGGAATCGGGACATGACTTCTGCAGCACGTCCGCGTGCCCGCACGCGCGCGCTGACCGGCACGTTCGCCGCGTTCAGCCTTTCGTTTGGCATGATCATGACTAGTGGGGCCACTCCGGCGAACGCCGCCACCTGGCCGTCCGCCAACGGCAGCCAGCCGGTGTCCTCCACCATCTCGGTGTCCGGCACCCGGGACGGCGGCATGGTGCGCTACTACGGCAGCGGCGCGCTGGCCGGCGACGGCCAGGAGGAAGGCCAGGACCCGATCTTCAAGCTCGCGGCCGGCGCGACGCTGAAGAACGTCATCATCGGCGCGCCCGGCGCCGACGGCATCCACTGCGAGGGCAACTGCACCCTGCAGAACGTCTGGTGGGAGGACGTCGGCGAGGACGCGGCGACCTTCCGCGGCGGCTCCACGTACACGGTCACCGGCGGCGGCGCCAAGAAGGCGGCCGACAAGGTCTTCCAGCACAACGGACCCGGCACCGTGAACATCTCCAACTTCGCGGTCAGCGACTTCAAGACGCTGTACCGCTCCTGCGGCGACTGCTCCACGCAGTACACCCGCAAGGTGAACCTCAGCAACATCGAGGTGACGGGGACGGGCACCACCGCGCGCCTGGTCGGCATCAACGTCAACCGGGGTGACGTGGCGACCCTGCGGGGCATCACGATCCTCAACGACAGCGGCCGCAAGGTCATCCCGTGCCAGAAGTACAACAACACCACCGCCGTCGGTACGGGCCCCGACAGCACCAACTGCAAGTACGCCACCTCGGACATCACCTACCGGTGACACCGCTCGTCACCCACCGGTGAGTCCCCCGACGGCCGGACGGAGCCTCCCCCCACGGGCCTCGTCCGGCCGTCGGCCGCTCCGCGCGGGACGGTCACCGTCACGTTCACGCCCCGCCCGGGCTCACCAGATCTTGCGCTCCCAGAGCGGGCCGATCCGCGCCCACTCCTCGTCCCACTGGTCCATCCGCCGCCGCTCCATACGGCCGCGCACGAGCCGGCCGCCCACGAAGGGCACGGCCGCCGCGAACAGACCCGCGAGCCCGCCCACGAGCGCGGCGCGCAACCGGGCCTGGGACTCACTGGCGGGCTTGGTGACCAGCAGGCCCTCGGCGTCCGTCCACACGGTGACCCGCGCTCCCATCAGGGTGGCGGGATCGACCCGGGCCTGGCCCTCGCGCCCGGAGCCGTCCGGCGCGGTCCAGCGGACCTTCGCCCACACCTTCTCCGCGGCCGTACCGCTCTGGCCGGAGGGCTCCGGCGCGTCCTCCGTGAGGACCGCACCGACCTGGCGCCACTCCGCGCGCTGCCGGGCGAGACCGGACTCCACGGAGTGTGAGGCCATGAGACCCGCGGCCACCCCGCCGAACAGGATCAGCGCCCAGGTGATCAGCACGACCCAGGACTCCAGCCGGTCGCCGCGCCTTCTGAGCGGGTTGCGCCGCCATCGCCACAGCCACACCTTCGGACCACGGAATGCCACCATCGGGGGCACCCTCCCTCGCACACGCAGGACTGCCGGACCGCTCTTCCATACGGCGGTGGCCCCCGCACTGCTCATGCGATGTGGGTCACCCCCGTCCCGCCCGCTCGGCGCCGGCCCGTCCCGCATCCGCTCACACACCGGCTGACCTGCGGCGGAGCCGTTTCGGGGGGTGACTGTCAGTGGTGGGGTGCAGACTGGCCGGTGACTGGGACGACGATGTCCGGGAGGTGGCCGGGATGGCTGAGGTACTGCTCACCGTGGGCACACGCAAGGGGCTTTTCATCGGGCGGCGGCGGGGAGGCGCCTGGGAGTTCGACGAGACGCCGTACTTCAACGCGCAGGCGATCTACGCGGTCGCCATCGACACCCGATCGGACACCCCCCGGCTGCTGGTGGGCGGCGACAGCGCCCACTGGGGCCCCTCCGTGTTCCACTCCGACGACCTCGGCCGCACCTGGACCGAACCGGCCCGGCCCGCGGTCAAGTTCCCCAAGGACACCGGGGCCTCGCTGGAGCGGGTGTGGCAGCTGCACCCGTCGGCCGCCGAACCGGACGTGGTGTACGCGGGCACGGAACCGGCCGCGTTGTACCGCTCCGAGGACCGGGGCGAGACCTTCGAGCTGGTCCGGCAACTGTGGGAGCACCCGACACGCGACCGGTGGGCCCCGGGAGGCGGCGGCGAGGGACTGCACACGATCCTCACCGACCGGCGCGATCCGCGCGCGCTGACCGTAGCGGTCTCCGCAGCCGGGGTGTTCCGCACCGAGGACGGCGGGGCGAGCTGGTCGCCGTCCAACTCCGGTGTCTCGGCGGTGTTCCTGCCGGACCCCGACCCGGAGTTCGGCCAGTGCGTGCACAAGGTGACCCGGGACGCGACGACCCCCGACCGGCTGTACCTGCAGAACCACTGGGGCGTGTACCGCAGCGACGACGCGGGGGCGCACTGGGAGGACATCGGCGCGGGCCTGCCCTCCACCTTCGGTTTCGCGGCGGTCGCCCATCCGCGCCGCGGGGACACCGCCTATGTCTTCCCGATCAACGCCGACGCGGACCGTGTCCCGGCCGACCACCGCTGCCGGGTCTTCCGCACGGCGGACGCGGGCAAGAGCTGGGAGCCGCTGGCGGCGGGCCTGCCGACGGAGGACCACTACGGCACGGTGCTGCGCGACGCGATGTGCACGGACGACTCGGATCCGGCGGGCGTCTACTTCGGCAACCGCAACGGCGAGGTGTACGCCTCGGCGGACGACGGCGACAGCTGGCGGCAGTTGCTGACCCATCTGCCGGATGTGCTGTGCGTGCGCGCGGCCGTCGTCGGATGAGCGGATGAGTGGACGGGGAGGGGCGCCGCCGCCGTCCGCGAGTGCCCCCTCCCGTCCATCAAGTCGCCCTGCACCCGGTCCCGTTCGGCACCGTGCCGGTCATGACGATCCATACCTTTCTTCGTGGGTTGATCGCGGTCATTCGTAAGATCGGGACACCCAGGGATGCCGGGTATGGCTTTCATGCGAGTGCCGCTTTCGTGGCTGAGGAGGATTGGCCGCCCGGCATCCCGCGACGACTCGACTGCT
>NZ_JAQYWT010000322.1:0-299 GCF_036322545.1 Streptomyces sp. SP18BB07 | reverse complement strand
GAGTCGGAAACGCAAGACAGCAAGACCGAAGGGAAACTGCCCGGAGGAAAGCCTGAGGAAGTAGCTCGGGTGAGTACAAAGGAAGCGTCCGTTCCTTGAGAACTCAACAGCGTGCCAAAAATCAACGCCAGATATGTTGATGCCCCGTTCCCGGCCGGTCTTCGGTTGGGGCGAGGTTCCTTTGAAATAAACACAGCGAGGACGCTGTGAACCATCGGCTTATTCCGCCGGTGGTTCCGCTCTCGTGATGTGTGCACCCGATTACGGGTAAACATTCACGGAGAGTTTGATCCTGGCTC
>NZ_JAQYWT010000321.1:0-306 GCF_036322545.1 Streptomyces sp. SP18BB07 | reverse complement strand
GGGGGGCGGGCGCGCCCGCCGCCCGCCCGCGGGCGACCCGCCCCCGCGCGCCGGCCCCGCCGACCCGGGCCGCCCGGGCGCCCGCCCCCCCCCCCCCCCCCCGCCCCCCCCCCGCGCCCGCCCCCCCCCCGCCCCCCTCCGCGCGGGCCGCCCCGCCCCCCGCCCCGCTCGGCAGAGCAGCCGCGGCCCCCTCGACACCCCCGTCCTCGGCCACGCACTCGCCCACCTCACCGCCCGCCACCCCATGCTGCGCCTGCGGATCACGGACGACGGAACCGCCCGCCCGAGCCAGTACGCCGCCCCGGC
>NZ_JAQYWT010000320.1:0-342 GCF_036322545.1 Streptomyces sp. SP18BB07 | reverse complement strand
CCACAGTCCGAGCGCCTTGTTCAGCAGTTGGCGGGCCTGGCACAGGTCCCCGGAGTTCTTGGCCTTCTCCGCGTCGGTCGCCAGTTCCTGGGCCACGGTCTGCTACCGCCCAGGGGTCCCCGTGCCCGCCGGCACCTTCCAGGGCGAGGGCCTGCTGGCCCTCGACCCGGGCGACGGGACGCCGGTCCGCCTGTGGGCCGCCCCCGACCCCGCCCCTCGCGGAGCCGCAGTCGGACTGTCCCGTGTTGCGGATGAGTCCGGACGGGGCCGAAGTGTTTCTGACGGGAGTTTAGTTGTGTGCGCTTGCGTTCGCGCGCTCGCGCCAGTACGCGGCCGCGTGGT
>NZ_JAQYWT010000319.1:0-342469 GCF_036322545.1 Streptomyces sp. SP18BB07 | reverse complement strand
GGTGGGTGCCGCGTACTGGCTGGCCCCGGACGACAAACTGCCCTCCTGGCTGCGTGACTCCCGTACGGCCGTCGTGGAGACCGGCAAGGCGCTCATCGCGTACGACGAGTGGGGCAAGAACCCCTCCCGGGCGGCCGGAGCAGTCACCTTCAACGTCGTGACCACCATCTTCACGGGCGGGGCGGGGGGAGCGGTCGCGGCGACCGGCAAGGCCGGTGCGATCGCGAAGGCCATCTCCTTCGCGGGCAAGGCGGGGCGGATCGTCGACCCGATGACGTACATCGCCAAGGGCATCGGCGGGACCGCCGTCAAGATCAGTGACGTCATGGCCGGGCTACGGGGGATCACGAACGGCACGCACATCAGGCTGGGCGAGGGCACGTACCAGATAGCCGACACCCCGAACCTCGCCGACGACCTTCCGGCCGGCCTCACCCCCGACAACTCCGTCCGCATGACCACCCCCGAGGGCGAGGTCGTCTACCTCGACACCAAGACCCTCGTCATGCACAACGCCGACGGCACGGTACGGGAGTCCCTGGACGCCATCCGGCACGAGCGGACGGCGGAGCAGCGGGCGGGGGAGACCGGGGCTCGGGGGGAGCGCACGCCGGGGGCTCTCGGTGAGCGCGAGTTGGTGGGGGCCGGGGCCGGGACACGGGTGGGGGACGCTGCTGTGGTGGGTGGTCGCGGGGGCGACGGCCTGGGCGGCGGGGCTCGTACCGGCGAAAACCCGCCGCTGGGCCGCGGTGGGGGGCCCGGTGGGGGTAGAGGGCTGGACGATCTCGGGCGTACCGGGGACGACGCGGGGCGGGCGGGTGACGACGCGGCCGGCGACGCGGGCCGCTCCGGCGACGAGGCTGCTGGGGCCGGGGAAGCGGTGGACAACGGCGCCGGGGCCGCGGACGAGGGGCAGCAGGCGCGCGAACGGACCCCCGAAGAGCAGAAGAAGATCATCGAGGATCAGATCAAGAAAGCGAACGATCCCGATCAGACCTGGTTCGAGAAGTTCTACCGTTCCGACGGCCACCGCAAAAGCATCAAGACCCTGGACGAGAACGGGGACGAGTTGCCTGTCCTGGCCAAGGACTCGGACGGCAGCTGGATCGCGAAGGACTCCCTGCCGTCCAAACCGAGTGCGAAGAGCACGCTCGACCCCGGCACATTCGATCGTGGGTCGGTTCGGGCCGACCAGCTCGACCACCTCGACGAGGCGGCCCTGGACCGCAAGGTGTCCAAGGACCTCACCAACGCCGAGCGGGCGTTCAGGGAGGATTCGTCCCCCGAGAACCTGGCGAAGCTCAACGCCGCCCAGGACGCGTTCGACGCGCAGTTGCCAGGACGGCCCAACAACAGCTCGATCGCAGAGGCACTCGGTGAGCAGGCGGCCATGCGGCATGTCATCCCACAGCGCTTCCCCGACGCCCAGTGGATCGATCTACCGAAGACGCCCAATGGCGCGAACATGTTCGACCAGCTCTACCGGCTCGACGACGGCACGCTCGTGATCGCGGAGGCGAAGGCGCCGCAGGCGAATCCGATGTGGCGCAAGGGTGCCGGCGAGGCCAACGGTTGGATGGTGCAGCAGGGCACGCGGCCCTATATCGAGACGATCCTTTTCCAGATGGAGAAGAACTACAAGCTTGAGGCGAGAGACAGCGCGGGCAACACGGTGTTGGACGCCCGAGGGAAGCCGGTGACCAACGGAGACCTCGCAGACCAGATAGCCGAGGCCCTCGAGAGCGGCAAGCTGAAGTACGTCATGGTAAAGGCGACGGAGAATCCAGGCACCTACGCTGGTGCGAAGCTGGAGCACTTCAAGATTGACTAACAGGAGAGAGCCAGTGGTCACGCGCATCCCTCGTCATGACAACCCACCGAGTCTTGCTGCCCATGTCAACACGGCAGCGGGCCTCGAAGCGTTGACAGGGTCGGTGACGAGGGTACTGGAGCGCCTCGAACAGTCGGACATGGCCCGGCGGCGTGCACTGGACACGACGCTGACTTTCGCCATGGCCCGATGCGAGGTGGACCCGGACGCCGAGGAGTTCGAGACCTGGGAGGCCTGGGTCACCGCGATGCAGCTGGGCCACGCGCGGTTCGCCCTGGCCGCCGTGCCTGAGGGCGATACCTTGACATGCCGGATCAGGGAGAAGGAGTGGCGCCTTCCGACCACCGGCCCTCAGCCCTATGTGAACGCCCACCACTGGGTCACCGCCTTCTACCTCGCGCTGATCTGCCGTGAGAACGACCGGCTGGGCGAGCTGGCCCGCGTGCCCGTGTCGCTGTTGCGTGCATCGGGTGCGACGTTCGACGAGTACATCTACTCGTGGGTGGAGACCCTGCAGCGCTTCTGGCTGGGTCAGGACGGGGTCGGCGACCATCTGGTCGCCGCCGTGGACGGCACCGGGCCGGACTCGGCGCGGTGGGCGGACCAGGACTACATGTCCTCGATCCTGTATCCGCCGATCATCCTGTTCTACCGCTACCTGCGTGAGGACCACGAGAAGTTCAACGAGGCGCTGGCCGACGCGCTCCGCTGGCACAAGGAGTACTGGACCGCGAGTGACGACCGGGCCATCAACAGCGACGGTCTCGTCGCCTTCGGCCCGTTGGCCATCGCCTGCCTCGCCCACGACAAGGGGTTCCCCATCGAGGTCGAGTCCGAGTACCTGCCGAAGGCTCTGCTGAAGTTCTCGTGGCGGGGCGAGATCGACATGTGAGCCGACCCGTCGATTACGGGGCGATTCTCGCGGCCTACGATGCCTGGCATGATCCCCCGCACAACTCGCCGGTCGGCGCCGGCCGTGGCTTCCTTGGTCCTCGTACTCACCCTCGCCGGCTGCGGTTCCGGTGAGGAGGCGGGAACCACTGCCGACAAGCCCGCGCCGAGTGTCTCCGCCACCGGCGCCCCCCGGTCCACGCCGTCCCCGACCTCAAGTCTGAACGAGGATGGCACGGTGAAACCGGGGACCCGGGCAAAGCTCGGAGAACCGACGCTGCTCAGATACGAGGGCGGGACGAAGTCGGGCATTCTCGAGGTCACCGTCACCGGTATCGAGAAGGGCGACAGGGCTGATGTGGCCTCGCTGGGGCTGAGCGGCGACGCCGAGAAGATGACGCCGTACTTCGTGCGCGCGACCGTCAAGAACGCGGGCAAGAACGATCTCTCCCATGCCGCTGTCGACCCGCCTGGCGGACTGCTCGACGACGGGACCGCCGCCCGGCAGCTCCTGGTCATCGGGACCTTCGCCACCTGCGACTCCTATCCGAAGACCAAGAGCTTCCCGCCCGGCGCCTCGTACGAGACGTGCGCACCGGTTCTCGCGGACCCCGGCACCGAGGTCACGGGCGCGGTGTGGACGGGTCAGGGCTATCCCGACGCCCCGGCCTCCTCGGGAGTGACATGGACACCGTGAGCGAGTCGGCCCCCTGGGTCTCCGGCTGAGGGAGTGTCAGTGGTCGCGGCTACGTTGAGGGCATGAGTTCTTCTCTGAGCGTGTATCTGCTGGATGTGGCTGCCACTCGGGCGCTCGTCGAGTCCGGTGACCAGCAGTTGTTGGATGTCGTGCGGAGCGAGTTCGGGGACGATCTGGCGCGGGACGACGAGTGGTTCGCGTCCGAGATCCACGACGGGGCGCCGACGGCGTACGAGGCGTTGCGGGCGGTCGTGCACGGGGGGCCGTTCGGTGAGGACAAGGAGCATGCCTTTCAGTTCGGGTATGCGTACAAGCGGCTGTGTTCCCTCACGGGGTCGTTCCTGGACAACAGTTGTTTCACCCCGCACCGCGGCGACTGGCTGTCGGTGGTCGACGAGGGGCTGAGCGCACTCGGAATCACCGCGGTGTCCGTGGAGGAGTTCGGGTACGGAGGTCTGCCGGCACCGCTGCCGTCGACGTACATGCCGGGCTGCGGTGAGTGGACGCACCAGCAGTGTCTGCGGGCGCTGGAGCAGTTCGAGGCGACGAAGGCGACGGGCGCGGAGCCGCCGCCGCTGGAGCCGGAAGTCGTGGAGGCCGTCATGCAGGTCCTTCAGTGGCTGCGGCACGCGGAGTCGCGACCCGGATTCGGGGTGATCGGGTTCAAGTCCTGAGGGCAGCGGATTCCCCCCACCCTCGTAGCCTTCCGGTATGGGTGACTACTACGAGCTTCAGCTCAGTCTCGATCTTCCTGTGTCCCTTCCGGCCGAAGATCTCACCCTGTTGCGCTGGCACTTGGGTGAGGGAGGCGACGACAGGTTCGGGGACAACGGTGACGGAGAGCGCCAAGGCGCGTACGAGTACCCGCTCTTGGCCCAGCGAGGGGCGGCCCGGCGGGTCGGCGGCGCCCTGGTGGGGGAGCTGTGCGGGCGGGAGCGGGGGTGGGCTCTGACGGTGCGGCAGGAGGTGCATCCTGACCAGTTCGACGACCTGCGGCGGCTGGTGGGCTGGCTCGGGGCGCGCACCAGCACGGCAGGGGTCGTGGGGCATGTCCGCTTCTACGAGGAGTGGCTGCCGGAGCTGCTGATCGTGGAGGCCGGTGTCGTGAGCCGTATGACGCCGAGTGCCGGGCTGCGGGCCGACGAAATCTTCGAGCTTCTCTAGCCGGCTCGGTCTGCTGAGGGGGCGGGTGGCCGGCCGGTGTCGCTCTGCTCAGGCTTCCGGCTGCCGCACCGTCGGCTCGAACCCCTCGACCCCCTCGACGAAGTGGTCGAACTCGCCTGCCTGGACGCCCAGTACGAACGCGTCCCACTTGCGGCGGTTCGTCGTCACGACGTTGTCCGGGGCGCTCGTCTCGCGGATGTAGACGGGAGCTTCGGGGTCGTCCTCGCCGTTCCCCTCGCCGAAGGCGAGTTCGATCCAGGGGCCGGGGCCGGTCGCGTCGTCGGGGGCGGCGCGGATCCAGTCGAGGTCCGGGGGGATCTCAGGCACGAGTGGGTTCCTTGTCGAGTTGGAATGCTTGGAGGAGGGCTCGGAGGGAGGACTTCTGCCAGTACGGCTTTATGGGCGTTCCCTCACAGGTCTCGCATCGCATTGTGGATGACTCCCGGGTCTTGGCGGGGAGGGTTGTCGCATACGGCTGTGGTGCCGTTGAGTGATCATTCCCCCGGGGCTGGTGCCGCTCTACACTTGCTGGCGGTGGACTGGCGTGCGGTGAGGGGCGGTTGACGGTGCGTAAGGCGTGGATCGTGGTGATCGCTGCCGGCAGCGCCGGGCTCGCCTTCGTGATGGTGCTGGTCGTGGGCGTCTATCTGGTCGCCGGGAATCTCGCCGCCGGGATCGGCGGTAAGTCGGTCGGACTGGCCAAGGGGGCCGTTCCCGCCGCTTATCAGGCGCTCGTGCAGAAATGGGGCAATCTCTGCGACGCCATCAATCCGGCACTGCTCGCCGCGCAGCTGTACCAGGAGAGCGGGTTCAATCCGAAGGCGCAGAGTCACGCCGCCGCGCAGGGGATCGCGCAATTCATTCCGGGGACCTGGGCCACGCACGGGTTGGACGGTGACGGGGACGGCGACCGTGACGTCTGGGACCCGAATGACGCGATTCCATCGGCCGCTTCGTACGACTGCTCGCTCGCGAAGTACGTGAAGGACGTACCCGGCGATCCGACGGCGAACATGCTCGCTTCCTACAACGCGGGGGCGTACGCCGTCATCAAGTACGGGGGTGTTCCGCCGTACAAGGAGACCCAGAACTACGTGAAGACGATCACCACGCTGTCGGAGAGTTTCGCCGCTCCGACGAGCCGGGTCGATCCGAGCGAGCAGGCGGCCGGGGCCATCGCGTACGCGCAGAAGAAGCTCGGGACGCTGTATCTGTGGGGCGGTACCGGTACCGCTGAGCAGGGCGGACGCTTCGACTGCTCCGGGCTGACGCAGGCGGCGTACAAGAGCGTGGGGATCACGCTGCCGCGGGTCGCGAACGATCAGTACAACGCGGGGCCGCACCCGTCGCGGGACGAGCTGCTGCCCGGGGATCTGGTGTTCTTCTCCGACGACCTCACCAACTCGCGGGCCATTCGGCACGTCGGGATCTATGTCGGAGGTGGATACATGATCGACGCGCCGCGGACGGGCGCGGTCATCCGATTCGACCCGATTGACACCCCCGACTATTTTGGTGCGACCCGGGTGACCGAGGATGGCGCGAAAGCGCTGCCTACGGCGGTCTGACAACGCCGTAATTCTCCGTGAACCACTGCCCTGAGCTGCGCAGACGTGTCTCTCTTCGATAACGTCTGAGTGATCATTCAGTGGAGGGTGGAACGCATTGAGAAGGAGTGTGCGTTCCTATTTGACGTAGCGCGTCGACGCTCACGCGGAAGCACTACGTACACCACGGGGGTGGCAAAGCGCGGCGCACGTACGGGTGCGGTCGCGAGAACGATGACGAAAGGGCCGCAGCACGATGGCTGGACTCGCCGCGCATGCCGCTACCTCACTGGCCGCTGAATCCGGATCGAATCCCGACGTCGAGCTGCTGTACGACATCAATGGTCTGGCCAAGGATGCGCCGACCTGGCTCGACCGGGTGATGGAGTTCGTGGGGGAGTACGGACTCCTCTTCGCGATGGTGCTGCTGATCCTGGGGTGCTGGTGGGGCGTGCGGAAGCGGGGCGGGGAGGATGCCGCCTCGTCCGTGGCCGCGTTGATGTGGGCGCCGCTCGCCGCCGGGATCGCCGTGCTGGTGAACGTGCCGATACGCGGCTTCGTGGAGCGGCCCCGGCCCTTTCTCGATCATGAGGGGCTGGAGGTGCTGGTCTCCGGCAAGACCGACTACTCGTTCGTGAGCGATCACGCGACGCTGATCATGGCGATGGCGGTGGGGCTGTTCGTCGCCAACCGGAAGTTCGGGCTGGTCGGGCTGGTCATCGGGCTGCTGGGTGGGTTCATCCGGGTCTACATGGGTGTGCACTATCCGACCGATGTGATCGGGGGGTTCGCGCTCGGGACCGCGGTCGCGTTGCTGCTGTCGCCGCTTGCCATGGCTCTGCTCACGCCGTTGATGAAGGCGGTGGAGCGTTCGCCTCGGGTGGGGTGGATCGTGCGGGCTCGGGGGCGTGACGGGGGGCGTGCGGTGATTCCGGGGGCGCGGGTCGAGTCGGCGTCCGCGGAGGAGCGGGATCTGGCGGCCTGAGGCTCGCCCGGGATGTCTTTCGCCCCCGCCGCCCCTACCCTTCCCGTCCTCAAGGGGCTGTGCCCCTTTGACCCCCGCTGCCTTGGTTTTCGGGTGCGGGTCCGGTGGGGGCTTGTCGCGCACTTCCCCGCGCCCCCAAAGGCCTGCGGCCTTACAGGGCCTGCGGGAACGTGAAGAAGCGGGTGGGGTCGTACTGCTTCTTGATCGTGGTCAGGCGGGGGGCCGCTTCGCCGTAGTACGCCTTTTTCCAGTTGGTGAGGGTGGCGTCGGTGTAGTTCTGGTAGGCGGCGCCGGAGGCGTGGCGGGACATGGACTTGTGGGCCGTGGTGAGCCAGGACTGGGCCGCCGTGCCGGCCGTGCCGGACTTCCAGGAGGCGAGGTACTGGGCCAGCATCCGGGAGCGGCGGTGGACGAAGGCCGTGGCCGTGGGGGAGACGCGGTTGACCTGGCCGCCGAGGGCGGTCAGGGCGATGCTGCCGGCCCCGCCCTTCACGCCCGTGATCTGGGTCAGCAGGGTCTGGACGCCCGCCGAGGAGATCGAGCGGTCGAAGAAGTCCGAGCGGGCCGCGTACGTCTCCCTGCGCAGCGCGCCCTGCGGGGAGCGGCCCGGGGTCGAGCCGGGGAGGTGGCACTTGGCGTCGGCCGAGAAGGAGCCACAGCCGGCGTAGCCCTCCATGGCGTCCTCGTACGAGCGGCGCTTCAGGGAGACGCTGCGGGCGGGGGTGCCGACGCGGTCGGCGAGGCGGTCGAGGGCGTTCTCCAGGTCGCCGTAGGTGCCGAGGGAGAAGGCGGCGACGGCGACGGTCGGGCTGCCGCCGTTCTCCAGGTGGCAGGAAGACCAGATCTCGTCGGGCTGGGTCGGGCCCCACTCCTGCCAGGCCTTCAGTACGGCGGCGGCCTTGGACCAGGGCCAGGTGAGGTACGCGGTGACGCCCTGGCGGGCCGGGTGGGTCCTGAAGCGGAGTTCGGTGACCACGCCGAAGTTGCCGTTGCCCGCGCCTCGTAGGGCCCAGAAGAGGTCCTTGTTGGTGGTGGCGTTCGCGATCAGTTGCTTGCCGTCCGCCGTGATCAGGGTGGCCTGGGTGAGGCTGTCGCAGGTCAGGCCGTAGGCGCGGGAGGTGACGCCGTGGCCGCCGCCGAGGGTGAGGCCGGAGACGCCCACGGTCGGGCAGGAGCCGGCGGGGATGGTGACGCCCTTCGCGGCGAGGGCGCGGTAGACGTCGATGAGTTTGGAGCCGGCGCCCACGACGGCCTCGTTCGCGGAGGCGCGGACCTTGTTCAGCTTCGAGACGTCTATGACGAGGCGGCCGTTGCCGGAGGACCAGCCGGCGTAGGAGTGGCCGCCGTTGCGGATCGAGACCTTGAGGGCGTGGGCCCTGGCGTAGGCGAGGGTCGTGCGGATGTCGTCGGGGTGGGCGACGTAGGCGACGGCGGTGGGCTTCAGGGTGTCGAAGCGGGTGTTGTAGAGCTGGCGGGCTGTGGGCCAGGACTTGTCGCCGGGGCGGATGAGGGGGCCGTCCAGGTCTCGGGCTAGGGCGGACCAGTTGGTGGGGGTGGTGTGGGTGCCGGTGCCTGTGTGGGTGCCGGTGGTGGTCGTGGTGGCCCTGGTGCGGAGGGAGGTGTCTGTGGCGCTGGTGCCGGGGGTGGGAGTGGGGGTGGTGCAGGCGGAGGTGGTGAGGGTGGTGAGGGCGGCTGCGCCGCCGAGGAATGTGCGCCGTTCCATGTGGGTCTCCCGGTGCGCCGTACGTGGGTTCGTGGAACGAGACGGGGTTGGTGGGGTGCGGGTTCCCAGGATCCGCCCCCGCCGCCCCTACCCGTCCCATCCCCCAGGGGCTGAGCCCCTTCAACCCCCTCCCGGGCTGCGCCCCTCGCCCCGCCGCCTCCCTCCTGGGGCTGCGCCCCGGCGCCTCATGGCCGGGGCTGTGCGTGCGGCTGCGGGTGCGTCGTGGCTGGTCGCGCAGTTCCTCGCGCCCCTGAGGGGGTTGGGGTGCGTGTGCGGCTGCGGGTGTGTTGTGGCTGGGCGCGCGGTTTCTCGCGCCCCTGGCGGGGCGCTGCGGGTCTGTGCTCTCGGTCGGGGGCTCGCGGGAGTGGGGTGGGGGGTTTTCGGGGGGTGCGGGCGTGGAGTGAGGGGCTTTGGGGGATGGTTTCTCTCTGTAGCTGGATGGGTGCGGAGTGTTACGGCGTGGAGAGGGGTGGTGCGGCATCGGGATCCTCACGTGTTCTACCCGTAAGCGTTCCGTGACCTCACCGCACTGTCGGCAGGGGTTCACTCGCCGTTCACTTCCGTCCATTGGCGGCTTCACCTGATCTGCCTAATTTCGGCCTTACCCGGTGCGGGATGTGGACCGAAATGCGGCCTCGCAGCCCGTGACGACAGCAGTCTGAGGGACCGAAGGCTCGTTGGAACGGGTCCCGAGGCTGATACGACGACTTCGCACGCCGCCATGTGGACGGCGGCTCCTGGAAGGAACCCCCGAAAGTGAAGCTTCAGCGCAAGAACCGGCTGCGCGCCCTTTCTCTCGGTGCTGTCGCCCTCACCGGCGCCCTGACCCTCACCGCGTGCGGGTCCGACGACACCAGTGGTGGCGCGAGCGGCACGGGCGAGAGCACGGCCGCCGCCGGCAACATCGACTGCGGCGACGCCAAGGGCCAGCTGCTGGCCGATGGCTCCTCCGCGCAGAAGAACGCGATCGACGCCTGGGTGGCCCAGTACCAGGGCGCCTGCAAGGACGTCGTGATCAACTACAAGGGCAGCGGTTCGGGCGCGGGTATCACCGCGTTCACCCAGGGCCAGGTCGCCTTCGCGGGCTCCGACTCGGCGCTCAAGCCCGAAGAGGTCACGGCCTCCAAGGAGGTCTGCTCCGGCGGCCAGGGCATCGACCTGCCGATGGTCGGCGGTCCGATCGCCGTCGGTTACAACGTCCCGGGTGTCGACAACCTGGTCCTGGACGCCAAGACCCTCGCCCTGATCTTCGACAGCAAGATCACCAACTGGAACGACGAGGCGATCGCGAAGCTGAACCCCGACGCCAAGCTGCCCGACCTCAAGATCCAGGCCTTCCACCGCTCGGACGAGTCCGGCACCACGGACAACTTCACCAAGTACCTGATCGCCGCGGCCCCCGACGACTGGAAGTACGAGGGCGGCAAGGCCTGGCAGGCCAAGGGCGGCCAGTCCGCGCAGGGCTCCTCCGGTGTCGCGCAGGGCGTGAAGGAGACCAAGGGCGCCATCTCCTACATGGAGCTCTCCTACGCCAAGGACGGCATCACCACGGTCGACGTGAAGACCGAGGCCGCCGAGCCGGTCAAGGCGACCGTCGAGAACGCCACCAAGGCCATCTCCGAGGCCCAGGTCGTCGGCACGGGCAAGGACCTCGCGCTGAAGCTGAACTACAAGCCCACCGCCGAGGGCGCCTACCCGATCACCCTCGTCACCTACGAGATCGTCTGTGACAAGGGCAACAAGGCGGACACCCTGCCCGCCACCAAGTCCTTCCTCACCTACATCGCGTCCGAGGACGGCCAGGCGCTGCTCTCCGAGGCCGGGTACGCCCCGATGCCCGAGGAGATCATCACCAAGGTCCGTAAGACCATCTCGGAACTGAGCTGACCTGAGTGCGGCCCAGCCCCCACCGGGACTGGGCCGCACCGTCCGGTGCACCGCCGCCAGGAGTCTTCCGCCACCGCGGGCGGCTCCGCCCCGAGCCGCCGCCCCCACGGCGACGGCTCCGCAGACCGGAGAACCTGATGGACATATCGATCAAAGACACTCCCGCACCCCACACCCCACCGACGTCCGAGAGCGCCGAGGACAAGCGAACCGCCCGCGGCGTGACGCGCCCCGGTGACCGGGTGTTCCTCGGCCTTTCGCGCGGGTCCGGCATCTTCCTGCTGGTGATCATGGCGGCCATCGCCGTCTTCCTCAGCTACCGTGCCGCGCTCGCCATCAGCAAGGACGAGGCCAACTTCTTCACCACCTTCGAGTGGAACCCGACCGGCTCCCCGCCGGTGTTCGGCATCGCGGTCCTGGCCTTCGGCACCGTCGTCTCGTCGGTCATCGCGATGGTCATCGCGGTCCCGGTCGCGGTAGGCATCGCGCTCTTCATCACGCACTACGCCCCGCGCAAGCTCGGCGGCCCCATCGCGTACGTGATCGACCTGCTCGCCGCCGTGCCGTCCATCGTGTACGGCCTCTGGGGCATCCTGGTCCTCGTACCGCAGCTCGACGGGCTCTACGGCTGGCTGAACGACTACCTCGGCTGGACCGGCATCCTCGAGTGGCAGGGTGGCGCTCCCCGCTCGATGCTCACCGTCGGCATCCTGCTCGCGATCATGATCCTGCCGATCATCACCAACGTGAGCCGTGAGGTCTTCCGCCAGGTCCCGCGGATGCACGAGGAGGCCGCGCTGGCCCTCGGCGCCACCCGCTGGGAGGTCATCCGCATGGCGGTGCTGCCCTTCGGGCGCTCCGGTGTCATCTCCGCCTCGATGCTCGGCCTCGGCCGCGCGCTCGGCGAGACGATGGCCGTGGCGATGGTCCTGTCGTCCAGCTTCGAGATCAACCTCAGCCTGCTCGACCCGGGCGGCGGCACCTTCGCCCAGAACATCGCCAGCAAGTTCAGCGAGGCCACCGAGATGGGCCGCGACGCCCTCATCGCCTCCGGTCTGGTCCTGTTCGTCATCACCCTGCTGGTCAACGGCGCGGCCCGCCTGATCATCGCCCGCCGCAAGGAGTTCTCGGGGGCCAACGCATGAGCAACGCAACTCTCACCCCGAAGGGCCCGAGCACGCTGCGTGCCGCGTCCCTGCCCAAGTGGTTCCCGTGGGCGGTCGCCGCCGGCTCGGTCCTGCTGGGCCTCGGCATCAGCGCCGCGGCCGGCCTCGACAGCTCCATCCAGTGGGCCCTGATCGCCGGCATCCTCTTCGTCCTCGGCTCGTACGTCATCGCCGCGCGCGTCGAGGGCAAGCGTCAGGCCAAGGACCGGGTGGCCACCAGCCTGGTCTGGGTCGCGTTCCTGCTCGCGGTGCTCCCGCTGGCGTCCCTCATCTGGGAGACCGTCAGCCGCGGTGTGAAGGTCCTCGACGGCTACTTCCTCACCCACTCGATGGGTGTGGTCGCCGTCTCCCAGCCCGGCGGCGGTATCTACCACGCCATTCTCGGCACCCTGGAGCAGGTCGGCATCGCCGCCGTCATCTCCGTGCCGATCGGTGTGCTGACCGCGATCTACCTGGTCGAGTACGGCCGGGGCCGGCTCGCCAAGGCCGTCACCTTCTTCGTCGACGTCATGACGGGCATCCCGTCGATCGTCGCGGGTCTGTTCGTCCTCAGTACCTGGATCCTGATCCTGGGCATGGGCCCCTCCGGCTTCGCCGGCGCGATGGCGCTGACCATCCTGATGCTGCCGGTCGTCGTCCGCTCCACCGAGGAGATGCTCAAGCTCGTCCCGAACGAGCTGCGCGAGGCCTCGCTGGCGCTGGGCGTGCCCAAGTGGCGCACCATCCTCAAAATCGTGCTGCCGACCGCGATCGGTGGTATCACGACAGGTGTGATGCTCGCCATCGCCCGTATCGCCGGTGAGACCGCTCCGGTCCTGCTCCTGGTGTGGGGTTCGAACTACATCAACGCGAACCCCTTCTCCGACCCGCAGGCCTCGCTGCCGATGTACATCTATCTGCAGTTCCAGCAGAGCGGCGGTTCCGGAGCGGCGTACGACCGTGCGTGGGCGGCGTCGCTGACGCTGATCGCCTTCATCATGATCCTGAACCTGGCGGCCCGCGGCATCGCCCGCTGGAAGTCCCCACGATGACAATCCCGCGGCTGCGACGCCGCGCGCCCGGTCGCTGACGCGGCCACCCAGCGACCAGATCCCCGAATTCCGCGCGAATTCCTCGCGAAAGAAGCAGTGATTCCCATGGCCAAGCGAATCGACGTCAGCGGCCTCAACGCCTACTACAGCTCCTTCCGCGCCATCGAGGACATCTCGATGGCCATCGAGCCCCGGACCGTGACGGCCTTCATCGGCCCCTCCGGCTGCGGCAAGTCCACGTTCCTGCGCACGCTGAACCGGATGCACGAGGTCACGCCCGGCGGCCGTGTCGAGGGCAAGGTCATGCTCGACGACGAGAACCTGTACGGCGCCGGGGTCGACCCGGTCTCCGTGCGGCGTGAGGTCGGCATGGTCTTCCAGCGTCCGAACCCGTTCCCCACGATGTCGATCTACGACAACGTGGCGGCGGGCCTGAAGCTGGTCGGCGGCAAGAAGAAGTCCGAGATGGACGACGTCGTCGAGAAGTCCCTCAAGGGCGCGAACCTCTGGAACGAGGTCAAGGACCGTCTGAACAAGCCGGGCTCCGGTCTCTCCGGTGGTCAGCAGCAGCGGCTGTGCATCGCCCGCGCCATCGCGGTCGAGCCGAAGGTGCTGCTCATGGACGAGCCGTGCTCCGCGCTGGACCCGATCTCGACGCTGGCCATCGAGGACCTCATCGGTGAGCTGAAGGAGCGCTTCACGATCGTCATCGTGACGCACAACATGCAGCAGGCGGCGCGTGTCTCCGACCGTACGGCGTTCTTCAACCTCGCCGCCGTCGGGCAGCCGGGCAAGCTGATCGAGATAGACGACACGGAGCGGATCTTCTCCAACCCGTCCGTCCAGGCCACGGAGGACTACATCTCCGGCCGTTTCGGCTGAGTCCCCGCCGGCGTCGTTCCGGCCGACCTCCCAAGACCCCTCGCGGTGCTGCATGGCGGTGCCGCCGCGAGGTAGATAAAGGGCCCGCCCCCGGCTCCCGGGGGCGGGCCCGTCGGCTTTCGGGGCCGGTCCGTCGGCGATCGCGCAGGCCCGTCGGTCTCGGGCGCGTGACCTCGGTCGGGCGGGGTCGTTGGCGCTTTCGGGGGTCGGCGACGGGAGGGGAGTCCGTTGGGACGGGCGGTGTGTCTGCGGGCCGACGGCATCCACAAGGCGTACGGGCGGACGAAGGTGTTGCGCGGGGTGTCGCTGGAGGTGCCGGCGGGGGCCGTGGTGGGGGTCGTGGGGGAGAACGGGGCGGGCAAGAGCACCCTGTTGCGGGTGCTCGTCGGGGAGTTGACGGCGGACGCGGGGACGGTGGAGCGGGCCGGGCCGCTCGGGTACTGCCCCCAGCACGCGGTGGTCAACGACCGGCTCACCGTCGAGCAGCATCTGCGGTTCTTCCAGGTCGCCTACCGGCTCGACGACCTGCGGACGGCGCACCGGCTGCTGGAGGTCCTGTCCTTCGAGCGGTGCCGGGGCCGGCGGGTGGGCACCCTGAGCGGGGGCACCCGACAGAAGCTCAACCTCACGCTCGCGCTGATGCACGACCCGCCGATCCTGGTCCTCGACGAGCCCTACCAGGGCTTCGACTGGGAGACCTACCAGCGGTTCTGGGAGCTGACGGCGGAGCTGCGCGAGGCGGGCCGGTCCGTCCTCGTCGTCTCGCACATCGCCCACGACAGGGACCGCTTCGACACGATCGGCCATCTCCACGAGGGGGTCGTCGAGGAGAGGTCGGCGGGGTGAGCCGACGCGGGGAGGCATTCCGTACGGCGCTCTGGTTCGAGGTCGTCGGGCACGGCCGGAACCGGTTGGCGATCACGCTGGCGGTGGGGTTCCTGCCGTTCCAGAACCGGATGTTCCACGCGGTCGCCCGCCCCGGCGAGATCCGCTTCCGGCTGGGCGCTCTCTCCCGTGACGTGGTCGCCGTCGCCGACCATGTGAACCAGCTCTCCGGGGCCCTGCACGCCGTCACCATGATCGTCGGGCTGACGATGTTCATGGCGTCGTTCAAGACGGGCGCGTTCGACCGGCGGCTGGTGCTGGCCGGGTTCCCGCGCACCTCGCTCGTCGCGGCCAGGTTCGTCGGCCTGTGCACGGTGTCGGCCCTGCTCGCGCTGTACGCGGCGCTGGTGCAGTGGCTGGCCTGGCCGGTGGAGCGGTTCTGGGGCATGACCCTGGCGCTGTTCGTCGCCGGACTCGTCTACGGCGGCCTCGGCATCCTGCTCGGGGCGCTGGTGCGGGGCGAGCTGGAGGGCATGTTCACCGTGGTCATGGCGAGTCTGGTCGACATGGGGCTGCAGAACCCGATCACCAACCCCGCCGCCGACCAGTCGGGGCTGTGGGCGTTGCCGAGCTACGGGCCGGTGCAGGCGGCGACGGCGGCCGGGGTCACCGCCACGTACCCGGTCGCGCATCTGCTGCTCGGGCTCGTCTGGGCGGTGACCGCCTCGGCGGCCGGACTGCTCGCCTTCGCCGTGCGTACCTGGTCGTACGCCCCGTCGCGTACGGGTCCGGCGCGGGTGCCCCGGCAGCGGGAGGGCGGGCCGCGGGCCTCCGCCGACACCCCGTGAGGCCGGGGCGGGGCGGACGCCGTGCGGTCAGAGAACCGCCAGGTTCACGATCCAGAAGCTCGTCGCGGCGACCAGGGCCGCGGCCGGCATCGTGATGAACCAGCCGAGGATGATGTTCTTGGCGACGCCCCAGCGGACGGCGTTGATGCGCTTGGTGGCGCCGACGCCCATGATCGCCGAGGTGATGATGTGGGTCGTGGAGATGGGGGCCTTGAAGATGAAGGCCGTGATGAACATGATCGACGCGCCGGTGGTCTCGGCGGCGAAGCCCTGCGGCGGGTCGAGTTCGATGATCTTCCGGCCCAGGGTGCGCATGATGCGCCAGCCGCCCGCGTAGGTGCCGAGGGAGAGCATGACCGCGCAGGCGATCTTCACCCAGACCGGGATCGGGTCGCCGTAGTCCTCGACATCCGCGATGACCAGGGCCATCACGACGATGCCCATCGTCTTCTGGGCGTCCTGGAGACCGTGGCCGAGGGCCATGCCGGCCGCCGAGACGGTCTGCGCTATGCGGAAACCGCGCTTCGCCTTGTGCGGGTTGGCGCGGCGGAAGATCCACATGATGCCCGTCATCACCAGGTAGCCGACGACCAGGCCGACCACCGGGGAGATGAACATCGGGATGACGACCTTCTCCAGCACGCCGGACCAGTAGACCGTCGTACCGCCGGCGAGGGCCGCGCCGACCATACCGCCGAAGAGGGCGTGCGAGGAGGACGACGGAAGGCCGAAGTACCAGGTGATCAGGTTCCAGGTGATCGCGCCGACCAGGGCCGCGAAGAGAATGCCCATCCCCTTGGAGCCCTCGGGCGTGGAGATCAGGCCCTCGCTGACCGTCTTGGCGACGCCGCTGCCGAGGAACGCGCCGACGAGGTTCATCACCGCGGCCATCGCGAGGGCCGCGCGCGGCGTCAGCGCACGCGTCGACACCGAGGTCGCGATGGCGTTCGCGGAGTCGTGGAAGCCGTTGGTGTACGTGAAGAAGAGCGCGACGCCGATGGTCACGACCAGAGCGAAGGTGTCCATGAAGGGTTCAGGACTCCTTGACGGCGATCGTCTCCACCGTGTTGGCCACGTGCTCGAAGGCGTCCGCCGCCTCCTCCAGCACATCCACGATCTGCTTGAGCTTGAGGACCTCGATGGCCTCGTACTTGCCGTTGAAGAGCATGGCCAGCAGCTTGCGGTGGATCTGGTCGGCCTGGTTCTCCAGGCGGTTGACCTCGATCCAGTACTCGGTGAGGTTGTCCATGGTGCGGAGGTTGGGCATCGCCTCGGCCGTCAGTTCGGCCGCGCGCGCCAGGACCTCGATCTGCTGCTCGACGCCCTTGGGGAGTTCCTCGACGTTGTAGAGGACGACCAGGTCGACGGCCTCCTCCATGAAGTCCATGATGTCGTCGAGGGAGGACGCGAGGTTGTAGATGTCCTCGCGGTCGAAGGGCGTGATGAACGAGGAGTTCAGCTGGTGGAAGATCGCGTGTGTGGCGTCGTCACCGGCGTGTTCCGCTGCCCGCATCCGCTCCGCGATCTCGGCCCGGGCGGAAGCGTCCGCCCCGAGCAGTTCCATCAGGAGCTTCGAGCCCGTGACGATGTTGTCCGCGGAGGCGGCGAACATGTCGTAGAAGCTCGTCTCCCTGGGGGTCAGACGAAAGCGCACGTGGGGTCCTCGGTATGCATGGGTTTCGGTCAGGCTGATGCTAGGCGCATCATCCGGCCACGGCTAATGGGCCGTCCCCCAGTGTCGCCCATCAGGAAGACCGGTCGGCATGGGGGCTGCCCGCAGGGCGTATACCCGCCAAAGTTCGATACGATATACCCGGTAGGGGTATATGTCTGGAGGCTGCGATGACGACCACAGGGGCCGGAGCCGAAGTGCCCTCCGCGGTGGACGGTGTGGAGCCGGGTGCGGAGCCGGTGGTGGTGACCGACCACGACCGTGGAATCCACGGGTATCACAAGGAGAAGGACGAACACCTGAAGCGCCTGAGGCGCATCGAGGGGCAGATTCGCGGGCTCCAGCGGATGGTCGACGAGGATGTCTACTGCATCGACATACTCACCCAGGTCTCCGCGTCGACCAAGGCACTGCAGTCCTTCGCGCTGCAGTTGCTGGAGGAACATCTGCGGCACTGCGTCGCCGACGCCGCGCTGAAGGGCGGCGCCGAGATCGACGCGAAGGTGGAGGAGGCCACGAAGGCGATCGGCCGGCTGCTGCGCACCTGAGGGACCGAGGGCGGCCGGGGGCCCGTCGACGGGGGTCGCTTTTCGGCCACCGGGTACGGGCTCCCCGTGCGGGCTCCCGCCGCGGGTGCCCGCTAACGGGGCGGTTGGCGGGGCGGTTCGCTCCCGTGGGTGTGTTCTTCCCGGACGCGCAGGACCTCGTCGATGCGGTCGGGGCTGAGGCGGTCGCCGTCGGTGGTGGAGGCCGCGATGATGAGGTCGCCGCAGAGCTCGATCTCGGCGAGGGCCACGTGGTCCTGAACCGCCGTACCGCCTGCCGGAGCCACGCGCATCACCTCTTCTCTGCCGTCACCGACTCCTAGGGTAGGCAGCGGCCCACAGCCCGCGCATGGCACCAACGGACCATTTCCGGCCCCGCGCCGTCGGCCACGCCCGGGGCTACTCCTCCGCGATCTTCCCGGCGTAGATGTCCTCGGGCCGCGGCAGTCGTACGGCGACGGGGACGCCGAAGTCGAACAGCAGGGTCGTCGAGGCGACCGCGACGGTGCCCTGGTCACCGCCGTTGACGAAGCTGAAGCGGTGGCGGACCTTGCGGATGCGGCCCTCGTCGTCGAGGTAGGCGTCGAAGGGGACGCGGGCCGTGGCGAAGCCCCGGGCTGCGGCGCGCAGCGGGGCCCTGTTGCCCTCGGAGGCGGCGCGGGAGGCGGTATCGAGGTCGGCGGTGCCGCGGTAGTGGCGGACCCGGACGCCGTCCACCTCGGTCTCCCCGACGAACTGCGCCGTGCGCGCCCCGCGCAGCACCTCGGCCGCCGCGAACGGGTCGGTGGCGCCGCCGGTGACCAGATTGCCGTCGGAGAGGGCGCCCGTGTCGACGCGGACCCATTTGTCGGCGGGGACACCCGCGCCCCGGTTCTTCATGAACAGGGCGCCGGGGGCGAGGAGTTCGGTGATCGGGCGGTGCTCGCTGCGGCCGGCGGGGTCGTGCGGCAGCAGCACCTTGAGCCGGCCGAGCTGTCTGCCGTAGTCGTAGACGCCCTCGCCGTGGATGGTCACCCGGGTGCCGCCGGTGGCCATCTCCATCTCCGTACGGGCTTTGGAGCTGCCCGCGCGGACCAGGGTGGGGGCGGCGCGGTGCATGAGGTCGACCGGGTCGGAGGGGAGGGCGTCGTCGGTGAGGCCGCGGAGGGCGCAGCCGGTGACGCCGGTCGCGCCGGCGATGAGTCCCGCCGCG
This sequence comes from Streptomyces sp. SP18BB07, assembly GCF_036322545.1. Classification (NCBI taxonomy): domain Bacteria; kingdom Bacillati; phylum Actinomycetota; class Actinomycetes; order Kitasatosporales; family Streptomycetaceae; genus Streptomyces; species Streptomyces sp. SP18BB07. The sequence goes on along the minus strand of NZ_JAQYWT010000319.1, from coordinate 323,583 downwards.
ACGAGAGCCGCGCCCGTCCTGCTGTGCCGCGCCGTCACCATCGCCTGCCGATCCCCTGCCGGGTTTGCCGGGTTCCTGTGGTCGTTTCGGATAACGACGGTTGGGGGAGGTCGTCACGCCGGGCGCGTGAGGGGTGGGGGAGGGGCGCCTGAGGGGGTGGGGGTGTCCGGTTCGTCGGCGAGTGCGGGTGCGTCGGGGTTGCTCGCGCAGTTCCCCGCGCCCCTTGACGGGCTTCGCCCGGTCAAGGCGCCTGGTTCTGCGGGCCCTTGAAAAAGCCTGTGGGGCGTGGGCCTGCTTGCCTTGGGTAACGTTGTCGGTGTGGTGCATCAGGACGAGCCGGAACCGCAGCAGCAGCACCGTACGACCACCGTCGATCAGGGCCGCTTCTGTGTGGCTCGCTGTACCTGCGGCTGGCGCGGGCCGGCCCGGCGGGCGCGGAGTCTGGCCCGGACGGACGCGGAGGGGCACGCGCTGAGCGGGGTGTAGCGGGGTGTGCGGTGGTGCTCGGGGCGGGAGCCCTACGCGTGGCGGAGAGTCGCCAGGAACTCGTCGACCAGGTCCCGGTCGCGGGGCTGGGTGAGCCGGTCACGGGCGGCGGCCGGGTCCAGCCAGATGATCCGGTCCACCGCGGCGCTGGGTGCGAACTGGCCGTCGGTCGTCTCGGCCGCCCAGTAACTCACCGTCTTGGCGCAGCCGTTGACGAAGTAGCGGGCCTTGGACAGCTGTGGCCCCGGCGCGCACCGGTGGCCGGTCTCCTCCTCGACCTCGCGCAGCGCGCCCGCGAGGCCGGGCAGGGCAAGGAAGCGGGAGCCCTTTCGCTCGTGCCGGACGGTGAGCCGACGGCGGCCGGAGAGTCAGGCGATCGACCGCCCGTTCTACCAGCGGTGGAACCGAGCCCGGAACGGCCGGTTCGAGCCGGGCGGCACCCCGTGATCCGGCTGGTGACCCCGCCCTTCCCGAGAGCGGGCCGAGGGCCGGAATCAAGCACCGACACGACCGGCAGAGTGAATAACACACATCTTGCACCTCGTTCGGTCTCCTACGCATATGTACTTTATTGGGCTATTGCTAGCTTTTGAATGGTTGATGACGGCTCATCATCATCGGCAGGATCCCGCCCCGACCGGAACTCACCATGAGGGCGGGGATGCCCTTGTGCCGGTGCGGCTGAGCTCAATGACGACAAGAAAGGCCAGTCTCATGACAGTCGTGGACACACCACCTCCGCCGCGAGGCAGACCCCGTATACACCGCCGCCTCAAGGCGCGTCTCGCAGTGGTGCCCGGAGTGGTGCTGCTGGCCATGGCCACTCTGGCCTGGAACACCACCGCGCAGGCAGCGGAACCCCCCGTTCCGCTGGGGACCGCCGAGAGCTACGCGATCCTGGCCGGTTCGACGATCACCAACACCGGCGACTCCGACATCATCGGCGACGTGGGACTCAGTCCGGGCACCTCCGTGACGGGGTTCCCGCCCGGAGAGATCTTCGGCGCCCTGAACATCGCCAACGGCGCGGCTGATCAGGCGAAGCTGGATCTGACCACGGCCTACAACAACGCGGCCGGCCGAAGCGGGACCTCCGTTGCGGTCGAACTCGGCGGACGGGTACTGGGGCCCGGCGTCTACTCGAACCCGACGTTGGGCATCACCGGAGAACTCACGCTCAATGCCCAGGGTGACCCCAACGCCGTCTTCATCTTCCAGACCACAGAGACGCTGATCACCGCTTCGAACAGCAGCGTCAGACTCATCAACGGTGCGCAGGCCTGCAACGTGTTCTGGAAGGTGGGCAGTTCCGCCACTCTCGGGACAAATTCAGACTTCGTGGGCACCATCATGGCCCTGGCATCCATCACGCTGAATACGGGCGCCGACGTCCAGGGCCGAGCACTTGCGCAGAACGCCGCGGTGACGCTGGACAACAACGACATCACGAGGCCGTTCTGCGTGACCGGGCCCGCCGGCCCCAGTGGTCCTCCTGGACCCACGGGACCTGCCGGCCCCAGCGGACCTGCCGGTCCCAGCGGACCTGCCGGTCCCACCGGGCCTCCCGGTCCCACCGGGCCTGAGGGCCCCCCGGGAGACACCGGTCCCACCGGGCCTCCCGGATCAGTCGGACCGACCGGGCCTGCCGGCCCCAGCGGTCCTGCCGGATCGGTCGGACCCACGGGACCTGCCGGACCGACCGGTCCTGTCGGGCCCACCGGGCCTGTCGGACCTGAGGGCCCCAAGGGAGACACCGGGCCTCAAGGTCCTGAAGGGCCGCAGGGTCCTGAGGGGCCGCAGGGTCCTGAGGGGCCGCAGGGTCCTGAGGGGCCGCAGGGTCCTGAGGGGCCGCAGGGTCCTGAGGGACCGGGCGGTGGCCACGACGGCCACGGGGACCACGGCGGTCACAAGCACCACTGCTCCAAGCACGAGGGTCCTCCCCCCTGGGAGGAGCACGGGAAGGACTGGCCGTGGAAGGCCAAGTCCAAGGCCAAGTCCCAGGCGAAGTGCGAGGACTGAGCGACACCACGGCCTCGTCTCCTTGAGGAGGCCTGCGAAATGAGCGAGGGGCGTCCTCTCCGGGGGGCGCCCCTCGGCTTTGAGCGTGGACGGCTCACCCGGCCGTCCGCCCCGGCCCTGGCCGGGGCGTCCCTCGCGCAACGCGGGAAGGACTCGCCGGAGCGCACCTTCACATGCGAGCCCGCTCTCTAGCGGTCCAACCCTGTCTTGTGCAGCGCTTCGAGGAGCGAGGACACCACGGTTCGGTCCCTCTCGTGCGTGAGCCGCTGTGTCGCGGCCTCAGGAGGCAGCCATAGGAGGTCGGAGACTTCGCTGTTCGGGGTGAATGTGCCGCGCGTCGCTTCGGCCGCCCAGTAGCGCACTTGCTTGGGGCGCCCCTGGTGGTCGGTGTAGTGGACGGTCGGGAGTTCCGGGCCGAGGGCGCATCGCATGCCGGTTTCCTCGAGTACTTCGCGGAGGGCGCCGTCGTGAGCTTCTTCGTCGCGCTTGAGCTTGCCCTTCGGCAGAGACCAGTCTGACCACTTCGGCCGGTAGACCAAGGCCAGCTCGATGCCCCCGCCGGAGGACGACCGGCGCCACAGGGCGCAGCCTGCGGCACGTACCAGTGGCGTGATGTCCATCACTACCTCGATCTCGTCATGCCTCTGACCTGCGGGTTCTTTCACCTTGATGGGCGGTGCCACGACTCGTCGTACTTGGGCCGGTGGACCAGGCAGATCTCCAGTTCCCCGCCCTCGGGGGAGTGACGCCACGAGACGCAGCCGGCCGCTCGGACGACGCCGTCGGTGTTCTCGGTCACGGTGTCCTGACCGCCTCCTTCTGCCAGCACTGCTGGAACGCGAACCGGGATGCCTCCACCTCGTGGCGCTGGTCGGCGTGGAGGACACCGAGGGCGTAGGCCGTGGCCGGGGCGATGCGCGGGGTGCGCGCGGCGGCCGCTGCCGCGGAGGCCGCCTCGCTGGCGTCGCGGTGACGGTTGAGGGCCTCGCCCGCCGTGAGGAGGCGTACGTCGACGGGGACGGCCTCGGGGTGCAGGACCTCCAGGGCGTAGCGGTGGAGGCGGAGCAGGAGCCGTACCTGGTGCCAAGGGGCGTCCTGGGGGTGGGGCGCGGTGTCCGGGGAGAGGCCGTGGATGAGGGCCTCGGCGTTGTAGGGGTGGCCCGCGGTGTGCAGGGGGAGGCCGGTGACCGCGTCGTGGAGGCGGTCGTGGGCGGCGGCGGCGAGGGGGCCCAGGTCCATGGCGGTGGCGGTGGGGGTGAGGGGGACCTCGCTGGCGAGGACGGCGACGCTGTCGGCGACGGCGTGGAAGCGGCTCGATCCGAGGGCCTGGAGGGCCGCCGAGTGGGCCCGGGTGCGGGCGAGGGTGAGCTGGCGGTCCAGCAGGGCGCCGGCTTTCGCGGCGCCGACCGTGAGGTTGCCCCGGTCCGGGCCGGCCGGGGGACGGGAACCCGGGCCGGTGGCGCCGGGTGCCGCCGCGCCCGCTCGTGCCGCGCCGGCCGCGCGACTGCCCGCAGCCGCGCCGATCGGAGCGGCACCGGCGTCGGAGCGGGCCGTCACCGCTGTCTGCGTCGGGAGGTTCGTCGCCCCCGACAGCCGGTTCAGGGCGCCGACCAGGCGGTCCAGGCGGGCCGCGTAGGCGTGTTCGCGGCCCAACGTGCCCGAGAGCCACGCCAGTTCGGGGCGGAGGGACTCCGACCAGTCGGCGTCCAGCAGGGGCCGGAAGGTGTGCAGCGTGCCGCTGATGCGGCGGGCCGAGCGGCGCAGGGCGAGCGCCGCGTCGGTGGACTCCTCGTTTCCGTTCGTCGTGCCCCCACCGGTTTCCCGGTGGGTGCGCAGCGCGCGGAGGAACTCCGTGGCCCGCTCCCGCAGATAGCCTGCGACGGCATCCGCGGGTGCGGTCGTGGGGTTCGTGGGGTCAAGGTGTCGCTGTGCCACGCCGGCGCCTCCGGGCGTCAATGAGCATCTCCTGGACGTTGCGCAGGGGTTGGCCGTCGGCGTCGGTGGAGTGCCGGATCCACTCGCCGTCGGGACCGAGGTGCCAGGAGGAGGTCGTGTCGGACATACCGGTCTCCAGCAGGCGGTTGAGTGCCGCCCGGTGGGCCGGGTCGGTGACCCGGAGCAGGGCCTCGATCCGGCGGTCGAGGTTGCGGTGCATCATGTCGGCGCTGCCGATCCACACCTCCGGCTCGCCGCCGTTGCCGAAGCCGAAGATCCGGGAGTGTTCGAGGAAGCGGCCGAGGACCGAGCGGACCCGGATGTTCTCCGACAGGCCCGGGACGCCGGGCCGTATGGCGCAGATGCCGCGCACCCACACGTCGACCGGCACACCGGCCTGCGAGGCCCGGTACAGGGAGTCGATGAGCGCCTCGTCCACGATGGAGTTGACCTTGATGCGGACGTGCGCGGGACGTCCGGCACGGTGGTGCTGGACCTCCTTGTTGACGCGGGCGATCAGCCCGTCGCGCAGGGACTTGGGCGCGACGAGGAGGCGGCGGTAGGTCTCGCGGCGCGAGTAGCCGGAGAGTCGGTTGAAGAGGTCGGAGAGGTCCGCGCCGACCTGCGGGTCCGACGTGAGCACGCCGAGGTCCTCGTAGAGCCGGGCCGTCTTCGGGTGGTAGTTGCCCGTGCCGACGTGGCTGTAGCGCCGGAGTGTGTCGCCCTCCTGACGGACCACCAGGGACAGCTTGCAGTGGGTCTTCAGACCCACCAGACCGTAGACGACGTGGCAGCCGGCCTCCTCCAGCTTGCGTGCCCACTTGATGTTGGCGTGTTCGTCGAAGCGCGCCTTGATCTCCACCAGGACGAGGACCTGCTTGCCGGCCTCGGCGGCGTCGATGAGCGCGTTGACTATGGGGGAGTCGCCGGACGTCCGGTACAGGGTCTGCTTGATCGCGAGGACGTCCGGGTCCTCGGCCGCCTGCTCCAGGAACGCCTGCACCGACGTCGAGAACGAGTCGTAGGGGTGGTGCAGCAGCACGTCCCGGCTGCGCAGGGCGGCGAAGATGTCCGGCGCGGACGCCGACTCGACCTCGGCGAGGTCGCGGTGGACGCCGGCGACGAACTTGCGGTACTTCAGCTCGGGCCGGTCCAGGGAGGCGATGCGGAAGAGGCCGGTGAGGTCCAGGGGCCCGGTCAGCGGGTAGACCTCGGACTCCTTGATCTTCAGTTCGCGCACCAGCAGGTCCAGGACCTCCTGGTTGATGTTCTCCTCGACCTCCAGGCGCACCGGCGGCCCGAAGCGGCGCCGCATGAGCTCCTTCTCCAGGGCCTGGAGGAGGTTCTCGGCGTCGTCCTCCTCGACCTCCAGGTCCTCGTTGCGGGTGACCCGGAAGGCGTGGTGCTCCAGCACCTCCATGCCCGGGAACAGCTCCTCCAGATGGGCACCGATCACGTCCTCCAGGGGGACGAACCGGCCCGGGGAGGCCTCCAGGAAGCGGGAGAGCAGCGGCGGGACCTTGACGCGGGCGAAGTGCGAGGTGCCGGTCACCGGGTTCTGGACGCGGACGGCCAGGTTCAGGGAGAGGCCCGAGATGTACGGGAAGGGGTGCGCCGGGTCGACGGCCAGCGGCGTGAGGACCGGGAAGATCTGGTGGCGGAAGAGCGTGAAGAGGCGGGCCTGCTCCTTCTCCTCCAGTTCGCTCCAGCGGACCAGGTGCACGCCCTCCTCGGCCAGCGCCGGGGCGACGTCCTCGTGGAAGCAGGCGGCGTGCCGGGCCATCAGCTCGCGGGAGCGGGCCCAGATCATCTCCAGCACCTCGCGGGGCTGCAGGCCGGAGGCGGACTTGGTGGCGACGCCGGTGGCGATGCGGCGCTTCAGGCCGGCCACGCGGACCATGAAGAACTCGTCGAGGTTGCTGGCGAAGATCGCCAGGAAGTTCGCTCGTTCGAGCAGGGGGGTGTTCGGGTCCTCGGCCAGTTCCAGGACGCGCTCGTTGAAGGCGAGCCAGCTGCGCTCCCGGTCGAGGAAGCGGCCCTGGGGCAGCCTTTCGCCGCCCTGCTCGTCCTCGTCGTACGCGTCGAGGTCGGCGTCGATGTCGGGTTCGAGGTCGGACACCACGGCGGACACCGTGTGGGGGCGGTGGCCGGTTATGGAGCCGATGGACGGCTGCGCGTGCTGGACCTGGGCTGCCTGGGCGTTGGACTGGCTCATGGAACCATTGTTCCGCGCCGCGAGCATCACAGGCGCGTCGGACAGGGCCGGTGGGAGGGCGGGGACGCGCGAGGAGGCGTTCGCCGCGGTGTTCTCGGCGATGTCCGCGTCGATGCGTGCCACGACGTCGACGACATCGGGGGTGGGGGGCGGGGCGACGGGCGCGGGCGTGCCGGGGTCGTCCCCCGTGCTGTTCCCGTTGCTTGGGCCGCTGCGTGGGGGAGGCGAGGGCTCGGGCACGACGGGGTTCATTGCGGAAGCGTCGCAAGGTCGTCTGAATCGCCGGTTACGGAGACCTTACGTGCGGGATAGCGGGGGGAGGACCGCCGGTTCCGCGGAGGCATGCGCGGGGCCCCGGCGTACGCCTGCTCGTGATCACGTGCCGTTCACCTGCCGTACGCCGTCGGCACGCCCCTCCCCCCGTAGGAGGGGCGTGCCCGCAGAGGGCCGTCCGTCAGCGGGTGCGGCGGCGCAGGAGCCAGAAGGCGGCGGCGGTGGCCAGGACCCCGACGGCGAGGACGATGCCGGTCGTCACGAGGTGCAGGGGCCAGAAGTGGGACGCCGGGTGCACCTCGGCGTAGAGATCGGTGAAGCCCTTTCCGCTCATGCACGTGGTGTAGTCGATGTCGGCATCGGCGTCGAAGCAGCTCAGGTCGTTGACGCGGGCGCCGGAGCTGGTGACGGCGCCCAGCTCCAGCTGGTCCGCCGTCATCGGCAGCCTGCTGGCGGCGGTGCCGCGGAGCGTCGTGGAGGGCCACAGCTCGTCGAACCGTTCGCCGAGCCAGAGGTGGAACGCGACCAGGAAGCCGAGGGCCACGGTGAGCGCGGGCAGCGCGCGCCTGAGGACGATGCCCGCCAGGGCGCCGACGGCCAACGCGCACAGGGCGTACGCCAGGACCGCCGGGCCGCGGTTCAGGAAGGGGTCGGTGTAGTACCACTCGTCGCCGCGCAGGTCCCGGTTCGTGGACCAGGCCCAGCGGTAGACCGGCACCAGGACGGCCATGCCGACGGTCAGTGCGGCGGCGGGCACCGCGAGCTTGACGGTGAGCCACCGGAGCGGGGTGACGGACTGGGTCCAGGCCAGTTGGGCCGTGCCCCGTTCCAGCTCACGGCCGGTCAGTGAGGCCCCTGCCCAGGCGGCCACGGCGTAGGAGGAGTAGGCGATCAAGGTGCCGATCGAGCTCATGGCCGAGGCGTAGTCGAAGGCGGATCCGAGGTCGATGCACCCGTTCTCCAGCTTCCGGCAGGCGGCCCGCTCCGCGCGTATCTCCGCGCCCGTGACGTACTGGAGCCAGAGCATCCACCCGACCATGAGCAGCACGTACGCGCTCCACACCAGCAGTGCCGGGCGGTGCACGCGCCACACGGTCCAGGTCAGGCCGCCGCGGGTGGTGGTGCCGACCGGGGGCGTGGTGGTGAGGGTCTCGGTGCTCATACGGTCCCTCCCGTACGGCGGCGCAGCAGCAGGAACGCGGCCCGGATCAGCAGGGTGGCGGCGGTCAGGACGATGGCCGTCTCGACGAGCTGGAGGGGCCAGAAGTGGGAGGAGGGGTGGAAGTCGGCGTAGTGGGCGGCGATGTCCGTGCGCCCGCAGGTGATCTCCTCGCAGCCCACGTCCGGGACGCGCTCGCCCGAGGTGGTGACGAGTCCGCGGTCGACCAGCTCGCCCGTCCAGTCGCGATCGGCGGACGGGGAGACGAGGGTCTCCACCGGCCACAGGTGGTGGCGCACAGTCCGCAGCGTGCCCATGACGACCGCGACGCCCGCGACCCCGGCGGCGAGCGCGGGCAGCGAACGGCGTAGCAGCAGGCCCGCGACGGCGCCGAGCGCCAGGGCGAGCAGGGCGTGGGCGGTGGCGACGGTGCCGTGGCCCAGGAAGGTGCTGTACGCGAACCAGTCCCGGGTCCCCAGCGCGTCCCGCAGCCGCTCCTCGCGCCACCACACCAGGCGGTTCAGCAGGGTCAGCAGGACCGTCCCGGAGACGATCACGGCGGCCGGGACCGCGAGTGTGGTGGCGAGCCAGCGGGCCGGGGTGACGGACTGGGTCCAGGCCAGCTTCGCGGTACCGCTCTCCAGCTCGCGGCCGATCAGGGAGCCGCCCGCCCAGGCGCCGATCAGGGCCGGGGCGATGGTGAGGATCGCGGAGCCCAGGTTGACGACCAGTCCGTAGCGGGAGTACGCGGAGCCTGTATCGCAGTAGTCGATCGGCTTGCAGCCGCTCCTGACGTAGTCGGTCCAGGCCGCGTCGAGCCCCGGTCCGGCGGCCCACAGCAGTCCTGCGGAGAGGAGGCCCACCAGCAGCCCCCAGAACCACAGGGCCGACTGGTGCACGCGGAACGTCGCCCGGATCAGCCCCCGGGCCGGGGTCATGGCCGGGGCGGGTGCGGGGTCCCCGGAGCGGGCGGTCCCGATGGTCTCCGTGATCGTGGTGCTCATACGGCCGCCCCCCGGGTCTCGGCCCCGTTGGTGTCGTCCGTCCCGTCGGTGTCGTTCGCGTCCGCTTCGACGTCGATCGTGAGCGCCGGGGCCTCCGGCGCCCGCAGATGGGCGAGGACCAGCTCCTCCAGCGTCGGCTCGGCGGTCTGCCGGTCGGCGCCGACGGGGCCCCGCGGGCGGATCAGTGCGGTGAGCTGACGTCCCGTCGTGCGGGACTCGACCACCGTGTGCGGGGCGAGGTCACCCACCGGGCCGGTGACCAGGGTGTGCGCGGCGAGGATCTCCTCCAGTGGGCCCGCGAGCCGGACGCGCCCGGCGCCCAGCAGGAACAAGTGGTCGCAGGAGCCCTCCAGTTCGGCCACCACGTGCGAGGACATGACAATCGTGGTGCCGTGCTCGGCGGAGTCCGCCAGCAGGGTGCCCATCAGCTGGTGCCGGGCGAGCGGGTCGAGGTCGGCCATCGGCTCGTCCAGGAGCAGCAGTTCGGGCCGCTTGCCGAGGGCGAGGGCGAGCGCGACCCGGGTGCGCTGGCCGCCGGAAAGGGAACGGATCTTCGCGTTCCGGTTCAGGTCGCCCTCGTCCACCACCCGCTCCGCGAAGGCCTGGTCCCAGCGCCCGGTGTTGAGCTCGCGGCCCAGCCGCAGGGTCTCGGCCACGGTCAGCTGGGGATACAGGGGCTTGTCCTGGGCGACGTAGGCGAGGCGCTCACGGGCCGCCGCCGGGGTCGTGCCCAGCACGCTGATCGTGCCCTCGGTGGGGGTGAGCAGACCGGCCGCCAGGGCCAGCAGCGTCGACTTGCCCGCGCCGTTCGGTCCGACGAGCGCGCACACCCGCCCCGCCGGCAGCCGCAGCGTGCACTCCCGCAACGCCCAGCCCCCGGCCCGCCAACCGAACTTCCTGCCGAGCGCGGCCGCCTCCATCGCGGTCTGCGTCATGCCTCGTCCCCCTGATCTCGCTTGTCCGTCGTGAAGTGCTCGTCCAGTACGGCCGTGAAGAGGGCCTCCACGTCGTCCCGTTCGAGCCCGGTCTCCCGGGCCCGTACGGCCCAGCCGTCCAACTCGGCCCGCAGCGCGGAGTCGACGGGCGTGGTGCCCAGTGACTTCCGTACGAACGTGCCGAGGCCGCGTCGGGCCTCGACCAGGCCTTCGCGCTCCAGCTCGCGGTAGGCCTTCAGCACCGTGTTCGGGTTGATCGCGGTGGCTTCCACGACCTCGCGGGCCGTGGGGAGCCTGTCGCCGGGTTCCAGCAGCCCCATCCGCAGGGCCTGTTTGGTCTGCTGGACGATCTGGACGTAGGTGGCGACACCGCTGCGCCGGTCGATGCGGTACTCGACCACTCGAACAACCACCCTTTCACTAATTGAGTAGTGAAAGGGTGGTGCAAGAGAGGGGGCGGTGTCAACAACACCGCCCCCTGCCTGTGGAGAACTCCGCGTCCGCGCGGCCGTGTCAGGTCTCGCTGCGGTACATCAGGTCCGTCTCGTACGTCACGAAGCCGAGCCGTTCGTACACGGTCACCGCCGCCTTGTTGTCCGCGTCGACGTAGAGCATCGCCGTGGGCAGGCCCTGGGCGGCGAGGTGGCGCAGGCCGATCGTGGTGAGGGCCTTGCCGAGGCCGCCGCCCTGTGCGCCGGGGCGTACGCCGACGACGTAGACCTCGCCGAGCTGTTCGGCGGCGTGCGCCTTCGTCCAGTGGAAGCCGATCAGTTCCTCTCCTCTGAAGGCCAGGAAGAAGCCCGTCGGGTCGAACCAGGGCTCGGCCTTGCGGTCGTCGAGGTCGCGCTGGGTGAGGGAGCCCTGTTCGGGGTGGTGGGCGAATGCCTCCGCGTTCGCGGCGAGCCAGGCCGCGTCGTCGGCGCCGGGGACGAAGGCGCGGACGGTGACGCCCTCGGGGAGCACCGGCTCCGGTGGGTCGAAATCGGCCAGGGAGCGGCGCATCTGGCGGAGTTCGCGGAAGAGGGTGAGGCCGAGGACCTGGGCGAGGTGGCGGGCGGCGGAGTGGCCGCCGTGCGCCCAGACCCGCAGCCGCTTGCCGGACTCGGCGAGCAGGGCGGAGCCCAGGGCGCGGCCGTGGCCGTGGCCCCGGTGGGAGGGGTGGACGACCAGCTCGGCGGCCGGGGCCTCGACGGGGTCGTTGTCCTCCAGTTGGGCGTAGCCGACCAGGGTGTCGCCGACGGTGAGGAGGAGGTGGGCCACGCCTTCGCGGGGGCCGCCGCGGAGTTGGAGGCGGCCCTGCTCGGACACCGCCTGCTGGCCGTCGACCGTGGCGGCCTCGTCGAGGAGGGCGAGGACGGCGGCCTTCTGGTCGGGGGTGAGTTCCAGGCGGGTTTCGATACTGCGGGTGGCTGCGCTGGCCCGGGCGGTGTCGTCGCTGGTCATGGGTTCGAGGTTAACCGGCCTGCTCCGCAGAGAGCGCGGAAGAGCTCGGCCGGTTCTGCGGTCTTGCGGCCGCGGGTTGTCTGTGGCTGGTCGCGCAGTTCCCCGCGCCCCTTTGGGGCGCTGTTCGTCCCCTTTCGCTAGGAGTCCTCCTCGATGGCAACCAGGTCGTAACCATGAACCCCCTGTCGCGCTACGCGCGTTGACTCTACGCTTCGGGCCGACGGGGCCGTTCTCACGTTTCCCTTACTTCTCTTACCTCTCACGAACCCAGGGGGGCACATGTCAGCCACACCCCAAGCGCAGCGCGGTAGAAGCCGTCGCAACCGGATCCTCGCCGCCGCTGCCGGGCTGGCGACCGTCGGGGCGCTGGCCGCCGCGCTCCCGGCGAGCGCCGGTGAGTCGAAGTCGGAGCCCGGCAAGGACAAGCCGGGCCGGTACCAGGACGTGCAGCTGCTGTCGTTCAACGACCTGCACGGCAACCTGGAGCCGCCGGCCGGTTCCTCGGGCCGGGTCACGCACGTCCACGAGGACGGCCACACCGAGACGATCAACGCCGGTGGTGTCGAGTACCTCGCCACGCACCTGCGCGAGGCCCGCCGCGCCGACGACTACACGATCACCGCCGCCGCCGGTGACATGGTCGGTGCCTCCCCGCTGATCTCGGGCCTGTTCCACGACGAGCCCACCATCGAGGCGCTGAACGGGCTCGACCTCGACGTGACCAGCGTCGGCAACCACGAGTTCGACGAGGGCGCCAAGGAACTGGCCCGCCTGCAGAAGGGCGGCTGCCACCCGACCGACGGCTGCTACGTCAAGGGCAAGAAGTTCAAGGGTGCCGACTTCCCGTACCTCGCGGCGAACGTCATCGACAACAAGACCAAGAAGCCGCTCCTGAAGCCCTACTGGGTGTGGAAGAAGAACGGCGTCAAGGTCGGCTTCATCGGTGTGACTCTGGAGGACACCCCGGGCGTCGTCTCCGCCGAGGGCGTCAAGGGCCTCACGTTCAAGGACGAGGTCAAGACGATCAACAAGTACGCCAAGGAGCTGGAGCGCCAGGGCGTCAAGTCGGTCGTCGCGCTGATCCACGAGGGTGGTCTCCCCGCCTCCCAGTCGTACAACTACGACTGCGACTCGCCCGGCGCCGGTGACGGCATCTCCGGCCCGATCGTCGACATCGCCAAGAACATCACGCCGAAGGTCGACGCCGTCGTCACCGGTCACACGCACGCCGCGTACGCCTGCACGATCAACGACCCGGCGGGCAAGCCGCGCATGGTCACCTCGGCCGCGTCCTTCGGCCGCCTCTACACCGACACGACGCTGACGTACGACCGCCGGACGGGCGACATCGCGCGTACGGCCGTGGACTCCGCGAACCACGTCGTCACCCGTGACGTCGAGAAGGCCGCCGACATGACGGCCCTCATCAGCAGGTGGAACACCCTCGCCGCGCCCATCGGCAACCGTGCCATCGGCCACATATCCGCCGACGTGCCCAACGCCGGCACCGAGTCCCCGATGGGTGACCTGATCGCCGACGCGCAGTACTGGTACGGCAAGGCGCTCGACCCCGAGGTCGATCTCGCGCTGATGAACCCGGGTGGTGTGCGCGCGCCGCTCACCTACGCGGCCAAGGGCACCGAGGGCGACGGCGTCGTCACCTACGCCGAGGGCTTCACCGTCCAGCCGTTCTCCAACACGGTCAACCTCCAGGACTTCACCGGGGCCCAGCTCATCCAGATCCTCAAGGAGCAGGTGAGCGGGACGAACACCGCCGTGCCGAAGGTGCTGCTGCCGTCGTCCGGTCTGACGTACACGCTCGACCTGACGAAGACCGGCGCGGACCGTGTGGTCGCCGACACCGTCAAGCTGAACGGTGCGGCCATCAACCCGACGGCCACGTACCGCGTCGCGACCAACAGCTTCCTCGCGGGTGGCGGCGACGGCTTCCCGACCCTGGGCCAGGGCACGAACGACCTGGTCGGCGCGGACGACCTGGCGGCCCTGGAGCAGTACCTGCTCGCCAACTCCTCGGCCACGAACCCGATCGCGCCGCCGACGGCCAACCGGATCACGATCATCAACAACTAGTCGGGCGACCGGATCGCCGAGGGCCGGTCGTTCGGCCTGGGTGGTTCAGTTCAGTTCCGTTCAGTTCAGTTCATGGCTGGTCGAGCGGTTCCCCGTGCCCCCTCCGGGCGCGGGGAACCGCTTTTTCATGTCCCGCGGTGCCTGGCCCAGGTGCTCAGATACCGGCTGAGGTGGGCGGACGCGTCCAGCATGGCGAGGCCTCGTACGGTCAGGCGGCGCCGCCAGTCGTCCAGCGCGGCGGAGAGGGCGTCGGTGCCGCCCGCCGTGCGGATCTGCCGGACCACGGTGGAGATGTGGTCCAGGGGATAGTCCCCACGGCGGAGGAGGTGGGCGAGGTCCGCGTCGCGGACGTCGGCCGGGCGGTAGAGGCGGTAGCCGGTGAGGGGGGCCCGCGCGGGGGTGAGGATGCCCGCGTCCTCCCAGTTGCGCAGGGTCGCCGGGGTGACGTCGAGCCGGTGGGCGAGTTCGCCGACGGTGAGGGGGGTGGGGTGGCTGCGGAGTTCGGTGCCCGTCATGGGCATGGGCTCCGCGCCCTCCGAAGCCGCCGTCAGGTGGTCCACCGCGTCGCGTACCGCGTCCAGGGTCTCCCGGTCGCGGAGCAACTGGGCGTGTCCCTGGTCGACGATCGACAGGGCGTCGTCGAGTGCGTCCGCGTGCACGGCCCGCATGATTCGGCCGGCGGCGGAGTGGCCGTACGCCGGGACGAGGGCGAGGAACGCGCGCAGGGCCGCCGCGTGCGTCTCGGTGTAGACCCGGTAGCCGCTGCGCGTCCGCTCGGCGGCCGGGAGGAACCCGTCGCGCTCGTAGTTGCGGACGGCCTGGGTCGACAGCCCGTGTTCACGGGCGAGGTCGGAAGGTCGCATGCTGATCACCGCTTTGAGACTTTACGGGATGCGATCCGACCGATCTGTGGCTTCCCGAAGGATGGAGGCCTCGCAGGTGCGTCCCAAGTATCAACCGTACTTTCAAGGATACGATTGAGGCTCATGAGTCAGGACATTCGAGATCTCGTGACCCCGTCGTGCGACCTTCTGGCCCTCGGTGAGCCGACCCATCTGGAACCGGCCTTCGGGCACGCCCGCAACGAACTCTTCATCCAGCTCGTCGAGGAGCGGGGCTTCCGTTCGATCGCGCTGGAGACCGACCGCATCCCCGCGCTCGCCCTGGACGACCACGTGCGGGACGGCGCGGGCGACTTCGACAAGGCGATGCGGGAGGGCATCGCGTTCGGCCGTGGTGAGCTGGCCCCCAACAGGGAGCTGATCACCTGGATGCGGGAGTACAACCGGACGCGCCCGCCGGAGGAACGCCTCGCCTTCCACGGCTTCGACGCCGAGATGGAGAACCTGAGCGCGCCGAGCCCGCGCCACTACCTCGAAGCCGCTCGCGCCTACCTGGCCCGCGACGAGGGTTTGGCTTCGCCCCTCGCCCTCGCCGCCGACCCCGCCGTCGACATCGCGAGCCTCGCCGGCCACGACGAACGGTGGAGCCGTACGGAGGCGGTGCTGGACGCGGCCTGCTCGGTCGGTGCCACACCGGAGGCCGAGGCGCTGCGCTGCCTCGCCGACGACATGCTCACCGAGTTCCACGCCCGCGCGCCGCGGTTGATCGCGGCGACCTCACGCGCCGCGTGGTACCGGGCGAAGGCCCACCTCATGGCGGCGATCGGTCTCCTGCGCTACCACCGGCAACTGGCGCGCCCCGCCGAGGAGCACGTCCGGATCTCTCGCATGCTCGCCACGCGGGACGCGCTGATGGTCGAGAACCTGCTCGACATCCGCGCCATCGAGGCCGACCGGGGGCCGACCCTGGTCTTCGGCCACAACCTCCACCTCCAGCGCGACCCCAGCCATATGCGCATGCGCGACCTGGACCTCGACTGGTACGGCGCGGGCGCGATCCTGGGCCCGCTGGTGGGGGAACGGTACGTCTTCGTCGCCAACTAGGTCCGTCCCTCGGCGACTTCGGCGGTGCCGCCGATGCGCTGCCCTCTGCTGACGGCGACGCGCAACACGTCCTCCAGGGACTCCACGGCCCGCGTCAGCGCGAACCGCACGGCACGCTCCCCGGCCGCCGCGTCCCCGAGTACGGCCTTGCTGCCGGCCAACACCTCCTCGGCCGAACCGAGTTGGGATGCCTCCACGCTGTCGGCCAGCAGGGAGAGAGCCCCGGGGTGCGCGGTGTCCGGGTCGAGATAGCAGGGCTTGCCGTCCGTGTTGGTCCACGGCAGCAGACGCAGACCGTCCATCATGCGGGGACCTCCGTACCGGGCATGGCGCAGGCGTAGAGCTCCTCGGGGCTGAGCACGTAGGGCCGTACGAGGTTGTCGTAGGACTCGAAGGGCCAGATGTCGTCGAGGGTCCTGGGCGGGGGTGGGGGAGGGGCGGGTTCCTGCGCTTCCTCCGCCTCGGGTGGCACGGGGCCGGGCGCGGCCCAGCGGAGCAGTGCCTCACAGAGCCGTACGACGAGTGCACGCATGCGGGTGCCTCCACTTTCGTCTCAGGGTTTTTTCAGGGTCGTCCTGACGAGCGGTGATTACCGTTCGTGCCCTGATCGTCACGGGTGCGCCGTACGTTGGGGAAGGGGGTTGCCGTTGTCTGGCGCCCCAGACAACGGCGAGGGGTGACATGGGCGAACTGGTTGACGCGGAGGGCGAGTCGGGGCGTGCTGTTCTTGGCCGGACGCTTCGGTTTCTGCGGGAGAAGGCGGGTAAGTCGCTGGGGCAACTGGCCGACGAGACGGGGTACGACAAGAGCTACTTGAGCCGTCTGGAGTCGGGCGAACGACTGTCGAAGGTGACGGTCATGGAGGACTTGGACGCGTACTACGAGGCCGGTGACCTGCTGGTGAGCCACTGGAGGGCGGCACGGCTCGACGCGTTCAAGGACCAGTACAAGCGGTTCATGGAGCTGGAGGCGACGGCCCGCATCATGCGGGTGTTCACGCCGGCGGTGCCGGGCCTTCTGCAAACGGAGGATTTCTGCCGTGAGGTGTTGTCTGGGGCCCAGACAACGGCCGACGGCGACGTCTGGGTCGAGGAGCAGGTCGCGGCCCGGCTGGGGCGCCAGTACCTGCTGAGGCGGAAGCCGGAGCCCAGCGTCCGCATCGTCATCGACGAGATCGCACTTCGGCGCACCGCGGCCACACCCGAGACCTGGCGCGACCAACTGGTTCACTTGGAGACTGCCGCGACGCGGCCCAACATCGTGCTCCAGGTGCTGCCGATCTCCGCAGGTGTTCATCACCATATGACCGGGTCGCTGACGCTGCTCTGGCAGGAAGATGGAAGCGCCGTCGCCTACAAAGAAGGCAACGGTTGCAGCCAGTTGGACGAGGATCCGAACGAGGTTCTGCGGCGCCGACTGTCCTACGATCGGCTCCGCGATATGGCACTGTCACCGACCGACTCGCTTGCGTTCATCAGGGCCGTACTGAAGGAGCAGACCCACCATGACGCACACCCCTGATCTCGGCACTGCTGTCTGGCGCAAGTCCAGCTACAGCGAAGGGGGCGCCAACGACTGCCTCGAAGTCACCGACGACCTCCCCGGCATAGTCCCCGTCCGGGACAGCAAGGTCCCGGACAGCCGCCCGCTCCTGTTCTCCGCCGGGGCGTGGTCCGCGTTCGTCAAGGGCGTCGCGGTCGGCTGAGCAACTTCGGGTGAATGCGGCCCGCTATCGGGCCGCCCGCGCCGTGGCGCGGCGGGTCGCGGCCACGCGCAAGGTGCTGCGTGAGCGCATGGGGTGCACGCTCACGGACGAGGAGTTCGACAACGGTCCGGACGTGCTCGCCAACATCTACGCGATGGCTGCGGAGAAGATGCACTCCGGCCGTGGGGCGACGCGCTCCGGCCAGGGGCACGCCGCGTGATCGTCCTCGACACCGACGCGGCGCTCGCGCTCGCTCACGGCCACAAGGCCCTGCACCACCTCGCGGACAACGTCGCGCACACCCCCGGTGACTGGTTGCACATCCCTTCCCTGTGCCTCATGCGGGCAGAGGAGAAGGACGAGGGCGTCGGGCGGGCGTTGCTCGCGCTGCCGGGCATCCAGGTGGACCCGCTCGGCCAGGCAGCCGCCGTCACGGTGGGCGGCATGGTGCGTGACGGCTGGGGCGGAGTGGATACCTGCCACGCCCTCTACGTCGCCACGCCGCACCTGGAGACGGGCGGCATGTCCATCATCCTGACAGGGCGCGAGGACGACTACCCGCCGGGCGTCCTCGCCATCGACATCGACTCCCCCGGCATGCTCGGCTTCCACTGACCCAGGGCGCCGCCCCGGCCCCCGCTCACGCACTCTCCGGAGGCGGAACCGCCGCCCCCGGCAACCGCACCGTCGCCAGGGTGCCGCCGCCGTCCGCTCGGGACAGGGTGACCTCGCCGCCCGCCTGCTGCACCGTGCGGGCCACGATCGACAGGCCCAGGCCCGAGCCCGGGAGTGAGCGGGCCGACGGGGAGCGCCAGAAGCGGTCGAAGACGTGGGGGAGTTCGTCGGCCGGGATACCGGGGCCGTGGTCGCGGACCGTGAGGACACCCGCGTCGAGGGAGACCTCGATCGTGCCGCCCTCGGGGCTGAACTTCACCGCGTTGTCGAGGATGTTGACGATGGCGCGCTCCAGCGCGGACGGCTCGGAGCGGACGTACCAGGGGTCCAGATCCGCCGTGATCGTCAGCTCGGGGCCGCGCAGGCGGGCCCGGCGAAGGGCCGCCTCTACCGTCTCCTGGAAGTCGACGACCTGGAGGTGCCGGTCGCCCTGGTGGCCCGCGTCCGAACGCGACAGTTCCTGCAAGTCGCCTATCAGCGAGGCCAGTTCGGTCATCTGGGCCTTCACCGAGGCGAGCAGGGCCTTGCGGTCCTCCGCCGGGATCGGGCGGCCCGTCTCCTCGCTGCGGGTGAGGAGTTCGATGTTGGTGCGGAGGGAGGTCAGGGGCGTACGGAGTTCGTGGCCCGCGTCCGCGATCAGCTGTTGCTGCAGGTCGCGGGAGCTCGCCAGCGCGCTCGTCATCGAGTTGAAGGAGCGGGAGAGACGGGCGACCTCGTCCTCGCTCTCCTCCTCCACGGGGATGCGGATGCTGAGGTCCTCGGTGCGCGCCACGTGCTCGACCGCTTCCGTCAGCTTGTCGACGGGGCGCAGGCCCGCACGGGCCACGGCGAGCCCGGCCGCGCCGGCGCCGACGACTCCGATGCCGGAGACGAGGAGCAGCAGCAGCGCCAACTCGTTGAGCGTGGACTGGGTGCCCTTAAGGGGGACGGCCACGACGTAGGCGGCGTTCTGCACCACGTACTGGCTGCCGCCTTCCTCGACGACGAGCGCCGTGGCCAGTACGCGCACCGAGTTGCCCTCGCTGTCGGTGCCGTTGCGGATCGTGCCGGACTTGATCTTGGGGTTCGCGGCCATCTCCTTGTCGCTGTCGGCGACGTTCACCACGCCCGTGGAGTTGGGGAAGACACACGTCGTGCCGTCCGTCCTCACCACCTGGGAGTAGCCCTTGTTCTTCGGCCCCCAGAACGACTGCGACGGCGCCTCGGGGCAGGGGGTGAGGACTTCGTCCTCCACCATCTCCTTGGGCAGCGCTCGGCTGACCATGGCCCTCAGGTCGTTGTTGACCTCCTCGTACAGCTTCCCCTGCACGATGAACCAGCACGTCACCGACACCGCCGCCACCGCGAAGGCCACCGCCGCCGCGACCAGCATCGACAGGCGGGCCCGGATCGGCAGGGACCGGTAGCGGCTCAGGAGTCTCTTCACTCCGCGCCGCCCTGTCGCAGGACGTACCCGACGCCCCGCACGGTGTGGACGAGCCGCGGCTCGCCGCCCGCCTCGGTCTTGCGGCGCAGGTACATGACGTACACGTCGAGGGAGTTGGAGGACGGCTCGAAGTCGAAGCCCCAGACGGCCTTCAGGATCTGCTCGCGCGTGAGCACCTGGCGCGGGTGCGCCATGAACATCTCCAGGAGCGTGAACTCCGTGCGCGTCAGCTCCACCGGGCGCCCGCCCCGCGTGACCTCGCGCGTCGCCAGATCCATCCGCAGGTCCGCGAAGGTGAGCGCCTCGTCCACCTCGGTGGTCGCGGCGACCGCCGCCGCGTAAGAGCTGCGGCGCATCAACGCGCGGACGCGGGCGAAGAGTTCGTCCAGCTCGAACGGCTTCACCAGGTAGTCGTCCGCGCCGGCGTCGAGGCCGGTGACGCGGTCGCCGACGGTGTCGCGGGCGGTGAGCATCAGGATCGGGGTGGTGTCGCCGGCCCCACGGATCCGGCGGGCGGCGGTCAGCCCGTCCATGCGCGGCATCTGCACGTCGAGGATCACCAGGTCCGGCCGGTACGCGGTCGCCTTCTCCAGCGCGTCGGCGCCGTCCACGGCCACCTCGGTGTCGTAGCCCTCGAAGGCGAGGCTGCGCTTGAGTGCGTCGCGCACCGCCGGCTCGTCGTCGACGATGAGGATGCGCTGGGGGTCGGGGGCGCGGGCGCCTTCGGCGGAGCTCATGTGGTCTTCGTTCCTCGGAAGCGGTGGAGTGCAGGGGCCGGGGCGCCGTGGGGGTTCTCGTGCGTTGCCTGGTGCGGGTCCGGTGGGGCTTCTCGCGCAGTTCCCCGCGCCCCTGATGGGGCGCGCGCGGTTTCGCCCTAGCCTTGCACGTCCCCTGGCCGCGCAGTAGGCCGTACCGGATCAGCCGCGAACCGTACGTCGGCGCGGGCGCGCGGCCGTGTTGCGACGGGCCGGGGCATGGGTGGCCGCCACCTCGGGGGCCCGCGTCACCGCCGGGTGAAGTTCGGCCGCCACCGCGAGGGCGAGGCCCAGCCCGGCCGGGTCGACGGCGGTGGCGACGGTGTGGGAGACCTGTGTGATCATGTCGAACTCCTTGGACTCAGCGGGACTGACGGGACGGAGGGGAAAAGACCTGGTCGGAAGGGAAAGACCTGGTCGGAGCGTCGGACCTCAGTCCGACCCGCCCGCCCGCAGCGTGCTCAGGTCGGCCTTGACCGTGTTGATCGGGATGGCGAAGCCGAGGCCGACGCTGCCGGCGCTGGAGGAGGTGGCGTCCGCGGCGGAGTACATCGCGGAGTTGATGCCGATGATGTTGCCGTTCATGTCGATGAGGGCGCCGCCGGAGTTGCCGGGGTTGAGGGAGGCGTCCGTCTGGAGCGCCTTGTACGTCGTCGTCGACGAACCCGTGTCGCCGTTGAACTGCCGGCCGCCGAACTCGAACGGCCACTGCCCGCCGCCACCGCCCTGCTGCCCCTGGCTCTCGTCCGTGGAGACCGTGACATCACGGTCGAGCGCGGAGACGATGCCGCTGGTCACGGTGCCGGTCAGCCCCTCGGGGGAGCCGATCGCCACGACCTGGTCGCCGACCTTGACGCCGGCGGAGTCGCCGAGCGTGGCGGCCTTCAGCCCGGAGGCGTCCCGGAGCTTGATGAGGGCGAGATCCTTCTTGCTGTCCGTGCCGACGACCTCGGCCGTGTAGGACTTGCCGTCGCTGGTCGTCACCTTGATCTGGGAGGCGCCGGAGATCACGTGATTGTTGGTGATGATCTCACCGGTGCTGGTGATGATCACACCGGAACCGGTGGACTCACCCGCGTTCGAGGTGGCGTTGATCTCCACGATGCTCGGGCTGACCGCCGTGGCGACCCCGGAGACCGTGCCCTTCTGGCTGGTCGGCACCACGCTGGTGCTGGTGGAACTGGAGGTCACGTTGTTCGTGCCGGTCAGCTCCTGGATGCCGTACGCCGTACCGCCGCCGATCGCCGCCGCGACGAACGCCACGGCCGCGAGCAGCGCGATCGGCCCCCGGGTACGCCTTCTCGGGGCGGGCGCCGACCCGGACTCCGGGGTACCGGCGGAGGAGACCGGCTCGGTGAGGAGCGCGGTGGGAGCGGCCTGCGCCGAGGCCGCCGTCGCCGGGTCGTACGCCGGCGGGGGCGGCCACTCCGGGTTCACCGGAGTGGAGGCCTGCTGCTGCTGGAGGTACGCGGGCTGCTGCTGGGTCTCGCCCTCGGCGTACCCGGAGTGCTGCTGCTGCCCCTGGTAGGGGTTCTCGTACTCGCCGCTGCGGCGGAAGCTCTCGGTCATGACTCAGAGCCTGCCGCCCGACCATGAGACCTTCCTGAGTGCTCCCTGAGAACCCCACCAGAACCTCGTTCGCCCCATATAAAGGCGGGCTGTCGTGCCCGCACGGGAAACAGAGGGTGGCCGGGCGGTGATGCCACGGAACGCGGCATCCGAATACTTGTCTGACCCCGGTGGATGCCGTGTCCGGTGGGGCCACCGGGGCCTACGATCACCCAGCCGGAGGGGGGCTCCGCGATACGACCCGAGGCCGGGACAACCGGTGACGGGGCGGTCGGCGTCGTACGCCCTGCTCGGGCGCCCACGACACCCACGCACCCCAGGAGCCCTGAGTGATACGTGCCTTCAAGGCACTGCCCGCCGCCACGCTCGCGCTCGCGCTGAGCGGCGCCGGCGTCCTCGCGGCACAGCCCGCGACGGCGGCCGACGAGCCGGCGCACCCCACGGTCACCCTCGACCAGCCCGCCGCACCCACCACCTCCGCCAAGGAACTCCGCCAACGCGTCATCAAGGCGGCGGAGGACCAGGCGGCACCGTCCTCGGACGAGCCCGGGACAGTCGGCGACGCCTCCTCGACGCCCTCGGCACCCTCCTCGCCTTCCTCCCAGTCCCCGTTCATCATCGGCGGCAGCGAGACGACGATCTCCGCCGCTCCCTGGATGGTCCAGCTCGCGTACTACGACGCGACCACCGACGAGGGCTCCTTCTGCGGCGGCACCCTGGTCGCCCCCAACAAGGTCCTCACAGCCGCCCACTGCGTCGACGGTCTCGACTGGACGGCCAACGGGGCGGTCCTCGCCGGTACGACCGACCTGTACGACGACACGACGGGCACGGTCGCGGGCGTCCTGCGCGCCTGGCAGCACCCCAGTTACGACGAGGACACCATCAGGAACGATGTCGCCGTCCTCACCCTGGACCGCCCACTGGAGCAGAAGACACTGCGCCTGGCCGCGTCCGACGACAGCGCGCTCTACGCCGCCGGCACGAACGGCACGGTGTACGGCTGGGGCCTCACCTCCGGCGGCGAGGACGCCCAGCTCTCCGCGAAGCTGAAGAAGGCGACGCTGCCGCTGGTCAAGGACGCGACCTGCGACAGCGCCATGAAGTCGGTGCTCGGCACGGACTACTTCGCCGAGGGCTCCATGGTCTGCGCGGGCACCCCGGCCTCCGGCGGCGACGCGGGCACCACGAGCACCTGCAACGGTGACTCCGGCGGCCCCCTGGTCGTCGGCGGCAAGGTCGTCGGCATCGTCTCGTGGGGCGTCTCCGGCTGCACCGCCAAGGGCGCCTACCCGGTCTTCACCAAGGTCTCCTCGTACGCCTGGGCCGCCCAGCCCCGGATCAACGACACCGACCTGACGTACGACGGCCGCGCCGACCTTCTCGCCCGCACCCCCTCCGGGGGCCTGTTCCAGCAGAACAGCAAGGGCACGTCGCTCACCACGCGCGCCTACCAGGGCAACGGCTGGCAGAACGCGAGCTGGGGCATGCAGGCCGACCTGGACCGGGACTTCTACCAGGACCTGATCATCCGGGACAAGAACGACGGCAAGCTGTACCGCAGCTACATGAACCACTCCACCTGGGAGTGGACCTGGGCGCAGATCAGCTCGGTCTGGGGCGGCTACAAGTCGTACGCGATCCCCGGTGACCTGACCGGCGACGCGCTCCCCGACCTCGTCGCCCTCGACGCCGGCGGCTCGGTCTACCTCTACCCCGGCAAGGGCAACGGCCAGTTCAACGCCAAGATCCGGGTGGTCAGCAAGGCCTGGAAGGGCGCCAAGCTCCTCGGCCGCGGAGACCTGTCCGGCGACGGCAAGGCCGACCTCCTGGTCCGCTTCTCCGACGGCACGCTCTCCCTCTACCGGGGCACCGGCAAGGCCTCGACCCCCTGGTCCCCCCAGATCAAGGCCCGCACCGGCTGGAAGTTCACGGCGTACGTGACCAACGGCGACGTCACCGGCGACGGAGTCGCGGACGTCCTCGCCCGCGACTCGGGCGGCACCCTCTGGCTGTACCCCGGCACCAACAAGGCCTCGACGTCCCTGTTCGGCAGCCGCGTCAGCCTGGGCACGGGCTTCAACCAGTACAACGCGTTGTTCTAACGGCACCTGTCGTAAGCCGAGGCCCGCGCCGACCTTTGGGGGCGCGGGCCTCGCCTTGCGCTGGGAGTGAGGGACGACCACGTGCTTTTCAGGGGCGCGGGGAACTGCGCGACAAGCCACGACGTACGCGCGGCCGACGACGCACCCCAAGCCCCTACGGCGCCCCGCGCCCCGGCGGAGCTACGCGCAGCCGCAGGACCGTCGAGTCACCAGTGTCGACGGGAACAGCTTCACGCGTTCCCCGCGTGAGCCGGCGACCCGGATGCCGTCGTCGAGGACCAGGTCCACCGCCGCCCGGGCCATCCCCGTACGGTCCGTCGCGATCGTCGTCAGCGGCGGGTCCGTGAGGGCGGCCTCCTTGACGTCGTCGAAGCCGGCGACGGCCAGCTCGGTCGGGACCTCGATCCGCAGCTCGCGCGCGGCCCGCAGCACCCCGATCGCCTGGTCGTCGGTGGAGCAGAAGATCGCCGGCGGTCGGTCGGGTCCCGACAGCAGCTTCAGCGCCACCTGGTACGCGTCGTACCGGTTGTAGGGCGCTTGGAACAGCCGTCCCTCCGTGGAGATCCCGGCCTCGTCCATCGCGCGCCGCCAGCCCTCGACGTGGTCCGAGACGGGGTCGCCGATGAGCGGGGTCTCGGCGACGCCGCCCATACAGGCGACGTACGCGTAGCCGTGCGAGAGCAGATGGTCGACGGCGAGCTTCGCGCCGCCGATGTCGTCGGTCACCACGGCCACGTCGTCGATCGCCTCGGGCCGCTCGTGCAGCAGCACGACCCGCGCGTCCCACGCGTCTATCTCGGCGGCCGCGTTGTCGTTGAGGGCGTGGCTGACGAGGATCAGCCCGGAGACGCGCATCCCGAGGAACGCCCGCAGATAGTGGACTTCGCGCTCGGCGACATAGTCGGTGTTGCCGACGAGCACCATCTTTCCGCGCTCGGCGGCGGCCTGCTCCACGGCGTGGGTCATCTCGCCGAAGAAGGGCTGGCGCGCGTCCGGCACGATCATGCCTATGAGATCGGTGCGCCGGGACGCCATCGCCTGGGCGACGCGGTCCGGGCGGTACCCCAGCTCCTTGATCGCGGCGAGGACACGCTCGCGCGTGGCCGGTGCGACCGGCCGGGGTCCGTTGTTGATGACGTAGCTGACGACGGCGGTCGACGTACCCGCCAGTCTTGCCACGTCATCCCGAGTCACCTTGGCCACGCGCGGAGTCTACGCGGATGGACCGGCCCTGGGCAGGGCGTACGACGGCGCACCTGTGAGTTACCTGTGCGTACGCCGCCCGGGTCCTTGGTCACTACGCCTCGGCCGCGATCTCCACGGCGTCCAGGGGCGCCGTCTCGTCCGCATCCGCCGCCTTTGAGGGGGCGGTCTTGGTCTTCACGTCGTCGCCGGCGCGCTCCGCCTTCTCGGGCGTAACGAATCGATAACCGACGTTCCGGACGGTCCCGATCAGCGACTCGTGCTCGGGGCCGAGCTTGGCGCGCAGCCGCCGTACGTGCACGTCGACCGTCCGCGTACCGCCGAAGTAGTCGTAGCCCCAGACCTCCTGGAGCAGCTGGGCGCGGGTGAAGACGCGGCCCGGGTGCTGGGCGAGGTACTTGAGGAGCTCGAACTCCTTGAAGGTGAGGTCGAGGACGCGCCCCTTGAGCTTGGCGCTGTAGGTCGCCTCGTCCACCGAGAGATCGCCGTTGCGGATCTCCATGGGGGAGTCGTCGTTGACGATCTGCTGCCGGCCCATGGCCAGCCGCAGGCGCGCCTCGACCTCCGCGGGGCCGGCCGTGTCGAGGAGTACGTCGTCGATGCCCCAGTCCGCGGTGACGGCGGCGAGACCACCCTCGGTCACGACGAGGATGAGGGGGCAGCCGGGCCCGGTGGAGCGCAGCAGCTGACACAGGCTGCGGACCTGCGGGAGGTCACGGCGCCCGTCGATGAGGATGACGTCCGCACCGGGGGTGTCGACGAGAGCGGGGCCTTCCGCCGGAGCCACGCGCACGTTGTGCAGCAGCAGGCCGAGGGCCGGGAGTACCTCCGTCGACGGCTGGAGGGCGTTGGTCAGGAGCAGCAGAGAACTCATACGTCTGGTTCCTCCTCGGTCCCTGCGAGGACGCGTGTGGCGGGGGCTTGTACAGCTGCGGTCACCTGGCGTTTTTCCGCTCGTATACAAGCTTCCCTAAAGCACGAAAGGACCCGGGGGCTACATTGCCCGAGTCCTCTGTCCAGCAGAATAGCCCACATGAGTGCAGGTCCGGCAGGTCATGTGACGCGATCTTTCGACATTCCGAACTCTGAGACGGCCCATCGCACCCTTTCGGGGCCGCCGCGAACCCCTTTGCGCGGGTTTCTACGGACTGACGACGGGGTGAATATCGAGGTCGTATACGATCCGAAAGCCGTTGTATACAAAGGCTCGGCGGACACCGGAACGTCACCCTCCGGCCACCATGCCGCCCCCTTCGCCGACCATCCGGGCGCCCACTCCGCCGACCGTCCGGCCGCCCAATCCGCCGACCGTCCGGCTGCCCATGCGGCCGATCGCCGGGCCGACCACCCGGTCGACCGCTCTGCCGATCGTCCGGCAGACCTACCGGCTGACCACCGGGCCGCCCAATCCGCCGACCGTCCGGCGGACCTACCGGCAGGCCTACCGGCTGACCGCCGGGCCGCCCGCTCCGCCGACCCTCCGGTGGACCTACCGGCTGACCACCCGGCCGACCGCTCTGCGGATCGTCGCGCCGACCACCCGGCCGATCGTCCCGCCGATCATCCGGCCGGCCGCCGGGCGGACCTATCGGCGGACCGCCAGACGGGCCATCCGGCCGACCGCCAGACGGATCCCCCGACGGCCCACCCAGCCGACCACCTCGCCATAGTCGTCGCGCACGGGTTTACGGGGGATGTTGATCGTCCGCATGTTCGGAGGGTGGTGGGGGCGCTCAGCCGGTACGGGGCCGTCGTCAGCTTCTCCTTCCGGGGCCACGGGCGATCCGGTGGCCGGTCCACGGTCGGTGACCGCGAGGTGCTCGACCTCGCGGCGGCGGTCCGCTGGGCCCGTGAACTCGGCCACGCGCGCGTCGCCACCGTCGGCTTCTCCATGGGCGGCTCGGTCGTCCTGCGCCACGCGGCCCAACGGGACGCGGGCACCGACGCCGTCGTCTCGGTCAGCGCCCCCGCCCGCTGGTACTACCGGGGCACGGCCCCCATGCGCCGCGTCCACTGGCTCATCACCCGCCCCGAGGGCCGCCTCCTCGGCCGCTACGGCTTCCGCACCCGTATCCACCACCGCGACTGGAACCCCGTCCCCCTCTCCCCGGTGGAATCCGTGCCCCTCATCGCCCCGACCCCCCTGCTGGTGGTCCACGGCGACCGGGACGGCTATTTCCCCCTCGACCACCCGGAGATGCTGGCCGCGGCGGCGGGCGACCACGGGGACCTCTGGCTGGAGCGAGGCATGGGCCACGCGGAGAACGCGGCGAGTGGGGAATTGCTGGAGAGGATCGGGGAGTGGGTGGTGAAAGGGGTCGCGGTCAGGGGCGTAGCCTGACCCCGTTCACGACTCATACAAGAGGAACGCAGATGCCAAAGGGCACCGTCCGCTACTGGGCCGCAGCCAAGTCCGCAGCCGGCGTCGCCGAGGAGCCCTACGACGCGGCCACCCTCGCGGACGCCCTGACCGCGGCCCGCGACCGACACCCCGGCGAACTCGTCCGCGTCCTGCAGCGCTGCTCGTTCCTCGTCGACGGAAACCCCGTGGGTACCCGTGCGCATGAGACGGTACGTCTGGCCGAGGGCGGCACGGTCGAGGTGCTCCCGCCGTTCGCAGGAGGGTGACCCCCACATCATGAGCAACCAGCCGTACGGGTACGAGGGCCACCAGGGGCAGCAGGACCACCAGGGCTACGACGCGTACCAGCACCAGCAGCCGCAGCCGCACTGGCAGGGTTACGACGAGAGCCAGGCCGCCCACGCCCAGCAGTACACCCAGCAGTGGGAGGGCCAGACCTGGGAGACCCAGCTCCAGCCCCGGACCTCGCCCGCCGCCAACCTGACGGAGACGGCGTACCTGCCCCAGCAGACGGACGCCGACCAGTACGCCCCTCAGGCCCAGCACCAGCCCCCTCATGCGCACCAGCCGCAGCATCCGCACCAGCCGCAGCACCAGTTCCAGGCACAGCCGCAGGCCCAGCCCCACGCTCAGTTCCACGCTCAGCCCCAGGCCGCTCCGGACGCCGCCGCCGCCGATTCCGCGGCCGGCTACGGTCCGCCCACGCTCACCGGCAACAGCCGCGTCACCGACGCCCAGCGGGCGCGGGCCGAGGGCCGGTCGCCGATCATCGAGCCCGGGATGCAGCCGGCGCTGATCACGGCCGTACTGGGCCTGCTGCTGGCCGGCGCCGCCGCGCTCGGGGAGTACGCCCTCGCCGTACCCCTGGTGGTCCTCCAGGCCGTGACGGCGGCGGGCTGGTTCCGGCTGAACGGCATGTG
This sequence comes from Streptomyces sp. SP18BB07, assembly GCF_036322545.1. Classification (NCBI taxonomy): domain Bacteria; kingdom Bacillati; phylum Actinomycetota; class Actinomycetes; order Kitasatosporales; family Streptomycetaceae; genus Streptomyces; species Streptomyces sp. SP18BB07. The sequence goes on along the minus strand of NZ_JAQYWT010000319.1, from coordinate 295,357 downwards.
GCCGGCCCGGCAGGGCATCGTGCTGGCCTTCGCGGGCGCCCTCGCGGCGGACGCCGCCCTGTTCGCGGCCGGCCAGGAGAACGCGCCCGCCGCGATCCTCGGGACGCTCGGCGTGTGGGTGCTGCTCGGCATCGTGCTGGGGCTGCGCAGCCACGCGGACCCGGACGAGCGGATGTACGGACTGATGGCGACGGTGGCCTCGTCGGCGCTGGCGATCATCGCGACCGGCTATCTGGCGGCCGTGGCGGACGCGGTCGCGGTCGGCGGTGTCGCGGTCGCGGTGGCCGTCCTCGCCCGTGCGCTGCCGCTGCCCACCCCGGCCTCGGTGGTCGTCGCGCTGCTGGCGGCCACCGGCGCGGGGATCGCCGTCGGCGGGGCGACCGATCTGGGTACGTCCGGTGCGGGTGCGCTGCTCGGGGCGGGCGCGGGTCTCTGCGCGCTCATCGGGCACCGTGTCGCCAGCTACGACTACCCCTCACGCTTCGTCCACTTCACCGCGGGGGTGGCGCTGCCGCTGACGGCGGCGGCCCCGGCGGTGTATCTGCTGGGCCGCGCGTTGGTCTGACGAGAGCGCGTCGTCGGGTGCGGGTGCGTGGGGGCTTCTCGCGCAGTTCCCCGCGCCCCTAAAAGCATCAGGCCCCTGCGGGCCTGAAAGACCACGGCCCTGCGGGCCTGAAAAGCACGGGGCGCAGCCCCTGCTTTTCAGGGGCGCGGGGAACTGCGCGAGAAGCCCCACCGGCGCCGCACCCGCCAACGCACCCCCTGTCACAGCTGATCAACAAGGCGGGCCCAGTCTCCCCGGCCCCGCCCCCGCGCGATTACCCTCGCGTAGATACCGTTCGGCCGCCGAGTGGACTACGTGGGGAACACCGAGAGATGCGCGCACTGCGAATACTTGTCATCGTCGCCGTGATCCTGGGCGGCCTCTTCGTGGTCGCGGACCGCGTGGCCGTCGGATTCGCCGAGGACGAGGCGGCCCAGCAGCTGAAGGCGAGCGAGGGCCTGACGAGCACCCCGGACGTGTCCATCAAGGGCTTCCCCTTCCTCACCCAGGTCGCGGGCGGTGAACTGGACGACGTCGAGGTCGGCATCGAGAACTTCGAGGCGAGCACCGGCAAGCCCGACGAGAGCATCCGCATCGCCGACCTGAAGGCGAACATGCGCGGCGTCGCCTTCTCCAGCGACTACAGCTCCGCGACGGCCACCAGCGCCACCGGCACCGCGACCATCTCGTACGACGAACTCCTGAAGGCCGCCAAGTCGGAGCCCACCGATATGGGCCTCGGCTTCACCGCCCGCGTCGTCGGTCTCTCCGACGGCGGCAAGGGCAAGATCAAGGTCAACGTCGAGATCGACCCGCCGGCCCTCGAACCGCAGACCGTCTCCGTCCTCAGCACCGTCAGCGTCAAGGGCGACAAGGTCGAGGTGGAGGCCGACTCCCTGCCCAGCCTGGGCGGCGCCGACCTCGCCGAGAACGTCGTCCGTTCGATCACGGACTTCCAGCAGGCCATCGACGACCTCCCCGGCGGCATCAAGCTCGACAAGGTCGAGGCGGCGCCGACCGGTGTGGAGATCACGGTCAAGGGTTCGAACGTCAGGCTGGCGGGGTAGGACGACGGCGGTCGGCTCTCCCCAGGGCCGTACCCCTCCGCCGTGTCCGAAAGGCGAGACGACGCCGTCCGCACCGTAGATGTGACGATGGCTACGGGGGGCCGTCCGCCCCGTCACCCCAGCCTCCACGGCCACTGCATCCCGTATGCATCCCACATTCCGGACGATCGCGTCTCAGAATACGACATGCCGGTGACACGCCCGCCTGTCCGTCCCTACGATCGACAACCATGAAGCGACAGGCGGATCTCACGAAGCGGCGGGCAGTAGACCTGTGCCGCGTCGCCGCCATGCTCTGTCGCGCTTTCTGAGCGAGCGAACGGCGGAAGACCGCCGCCGCGCGTCCCCCGATGCCTGCCCTGTTCGAGCCAGGGCCCATCCCTGCGCGCCCCCGGCCGAACCGCCGGAGGCACCCGCAACCCGCCCCCCGTAACTGCCCCGGAGGAGTAAGAGCATGAGCCGCAGCGACGTCCTGGTCGACGCCGACTGGGTCGAGGCCAACCTCGACGACCCGAACATCGCCATCGTCGAGGTCGACGAGGACACGACCGCGTACGAGAAGAACCACATCAAGAACGCGATCCGGATCGACTGGACGCAGGACCTCCAGGACCCGGTCCGCCGTGACTTCGTCGACCAGGAGGGCTTCGAGAAGCTCCTGTCCGCGAAGGGCATCGCCAACGACACCCTGGTGATCCTCTACGGCGGCAACAACAACTGGTTCGCGTCCTACGCCTACTGGTACTTCAAGCTGTACGGCCACGAGAACGTCAAGCTGCTCGACGGCGGCCGCAAGAAGTGGGAGCTGGACGCCCGCGAGCTGGTCGACGAGGTGCCGGTGCGCCCCACGACCGAGTACAAGGCCAAGCCGCAGAACACCGCGATCCGCGCCTTCCGTGACGACGTCGTCGCCGCGATCGGCTCGCAGAACCTGGTCGACGTGCGCTCGCCCGACGAGTTCTCCGGCAAGCTGCTCGCCCCGGCCCACCTGCCGCAGGAGCAGTCGCAGCGTCCGGGCCACGTGCCCAGTGCCCGCAACATCCCGTGGTCGAAGAACGCCAACGACGACGGCACCTTCAAGTCGGACGACGAGCTCAAGGAGCTCTACGCCGAGGAGCAGGTGGACCTGGCGAAGGACACCATCGCCTACTGCCGCATCGGTGAGCGCTCCGCGCTGACCTGGTTCGTCCTGCACGAGCTGCTCGGTGTGGAGAACGTCAAGAACTACGACGGCTCCTGGACCGAGTACGGCAGCCTCGTCGGCGTCCCGATCGAGCTCGGCGCCAACAAGTAAGCACCCCCAGCGGTACCCGCACACCCCCGTTCGTCCCGACCGGCCTTCCTCCGGTCAGACCCCTTATGGAGAAAGACATGTGTGGAGCGAAGGCCGGCGGCCCCGACGCCTCGACGATCAAGCCCGGTGAGACCACGATCCAGGGTCAGGTGACCCGCGACGGCGAGCCGGTGACGGGCTACGTCCGTCTGCTGGACTCGACCGGCGAGTTCACGGCGGAGGTCCCCACCTCCGCGACGGGCCAGTTCCGCTTCTACGCGGCCGAGGGCACCTGGACCGTCCGCGCGCTCGTCCCCGGCGGCACCGCCGACCGGACGGTCGTCGCCGAGAAGGGCGGCCTCGCGGAGGTCGCGATCGCCGTCTGAGACGGGCTCGCCGAGTCGGTCGAACCGTCGAACTGCTGAGGGCCTGAGGGCCGCACTCCCCGGAGTGCGGCCCTCAGCCGTGCGCGGACCTACGCTGGAGGTATGTACGCCCGCCGGCGCCACCAGTACTTCGCCATGATGGGCACGTGCCTGGCCCTCTTCGTCATGGCCTGGAGCGTCGTACGCCTCTGGTCGGTCCCGGTCGCGGTCGGCATGTGCGTGGTCGCGATGGTCATCCCGCCGCTCGCCGCCGTCGTCGCCAACCGGCGCGGCCCCGACGACCGCTGGTGGGACGACCCCTCCGGCGACCCGAAGTCCGACGAGTGGTGGGACGAGCTGGACGGCAAGAGACCCCGTCGGTAGCTCCCGGAGCTCTCGGTAGCTCTTGGTGGCTTTCGGTAGCTCTCGGCGGACGAGCGAGCTCTCAGTACACGAGCGCCTGGGTGTCGTCCGCCAGGGCCTCCTGCACGAACACCTGGGCGCCCGCGATCCGTACGCCCTCGATGACGTCCTTCTCGGTGATGTCCCGGCGGGCCGCGCACTGGGTGCACAGGGTGATCCGGCCGCCCGCGAGCAGCGAGTCGATCAGATCGGGCAGCGGGGCGGCGTGCGGCAGCTCGAACTCGGCGGCGCGGCCGGGCAGCGCGAACCACGCGGACTCGCCGGTCAGCCACAGGGACACCTCGACGCCGCTGGCGACGGCCACCGCCGCCACCGTGAACGCCTGCGAGCACCGCTCAGGGGCATCGGCCCCCGCCGTCACCTTGATCACGAGCTTCTTCGCCATGGCCGCAGCGTAGTGCCCCGGCGGGCGGTCCCCCGGTCCCAGCGCGGCGGTCGCGCCGTCCGGACCCCGGAGGCCTACCTCGCGGACGGGGCCGGACCCCGGCCGCGTAAGCTGGGGCCCGGCCCTGTGTGCGTACCGCACGTCTCCCGCTCAATCGAGGAGCACCTCGTGATCATCTTCTTCGAGACCCTGCTGGTCCTGGTCGCCGTCGGCGTTCTCGCCTTCACCGGCCTGGCCGTGAAGAAGCTGTACCAGGGCCAGCGCTGACCCGCGCCCGACCGACGCCCAGGACCTCCAGGACTCCCAGGAACCGCCACTCATGATCGAGATCCCGTCCGACCTGCACAAGGACCTCGTCCCCCTCGCCTTCCTGCTCGGCGACTGGGCCGGCGCGGGCGTCCATGACTTCCCCGGCTCCGAGAAGTGCAACTTCGGCCAGGAGGTCACCTTCAGCCACGACGGCCGGGACTTCCTGGAGTACCGCTCCCACACCTGGGTGCTGGACAAGGACGGCAACAAGGTCCGTCCGCTGGAGACCGAGTCCGGGTTCTGGCGCGTCGACGCCGACCGCAAGGTCGAGATCGTCATGACCCGCGACGACGGCGTCGTCGAGGTCTGGTACGGCGAGCTGGCCAAGCAGAAGCCGCAGATCGACCTGGTCACGGACGCGGTCGCCCGCACGGCGGCCTCCGGCCCCTACAGCGGCGGCAAGCGGCTCTACGGCTATGTGCACAGCGACCTGATGTGGGTCGGCGAGAAGGCCACCCCGGACGTCGAGCTGCGCCCCTACATGTCCGCGCACCTGAAGAAGGTCGTCACCCCCGAGGACGTCGAACGCTGGGCCAAGGCCCTGCCCGACGACATGCCGGACGACGGCATCGCGTTCTTCAAGTAGTTACTAGACTCGTGGTGTGGTGAGCACCCAAGGCACTGACTGGAAGAGCGACCTACGGCAGCGCGGCTACCGGCTGACGCCGCAGCGGCAGCTCGTGCTCGAAGCCGTGGACGCCCTGGAGCACGCGACCCCCGACGCCATCCTCGTGGAAGTGCGGAAGACGGCGTCGGGGGTCAACATCTCCACGGTCTACCGGACCCTGGAGCTCCTGGAGGAGCTGGGGCTGGTCAGCCACGCCCATCTGGGGCACGGGGCACCGACGTACCACCTGGCCGACCGGCACCACCACATCCATCTGGTCTGCCGGGACTGCGAGAACGTCATCGAGGCCGATGTCTCCGTGGCGCAGGACTTCACGGCGAAGCTGCGCGAGACCTTCGGGTTCGACACCGACATGAAGCACTTCGCGATCTTCGGCCGGTGTGAGAACTGCACCCTCAAGGCTTCAAGTACCAAGTCGTAGGCTTAGGCATATGAAAAGCCCTCTGCTGTCCCTGCCCGGCGCCGTCCCCGCCGAGGGCGTGGACGAAGGCGTCGCCGCCCACTACGGCGACCTGTTCCGTGAACAGCGCGCCCTCGCCGACGGCACCGGATTCGTCGACCTCTCCCACCGGGGCGTGATCACCGTCTCCGGGGAGGACCGGCTCAGCTGGCTGCATCTGCTGCTCACCCAGCACGTCAGCGAGCTGCCCACCGGCGAGGCCACCGAGGCGCTGATCCTCTCCGCCAACGGTCACATCGAGCACGCGCTCTACCTGGTCGACGACGGCGCGACCGTCTGGGCGCACGTCGAGCCCGGCACCCAGGAGGCGCTGCTGGCGTACCTGGAGTCGATGAAGTTCTTCTACCGCGTCGAAGTGGCCGACCGGACGGGCGACTTCGCGGTCGTCCACCTCCCGGCCGGTTCGATCGCCGAGGTCCCGGAGGGCACGGTCGTCCGCGAGACGCCGTACGGCCGTGATCTGTTCCTCCCGCGCGCGGACCTGGAGTCGTACGCGGAGAAGACGGGCCCCGCCGCCGGTCTGCTCGCCTACGAGGCGCTGCGGGTCGAGCACCACCGGCCCCGCCTCGGCTTCGAGACCGACCACCGCACCATCCCGCACGAGCTGGGCTGGATCGGCACGGCCGTGCACCTCCAGAAGGGCTGCTACCGGGGCCAGGAGACCGTCGCCCGGGTCCAGAACCTGGGCAAGCCCCCGCGCCGCCTCGTCTTCCTCCACCTGGACGGCAGCGAGGTCCACCTCCCGCCGCGCGGCGCGGAGATCCGGCTGGCGGACGAGGGCGCGGAGGGCCGCAAGCTCGGGTTCATCACCACCTCCGTACGCCACCACGAGCTGGGGCCGGTCGCCCTGGCCCTGGTCAAGCGCAACATCCCGGTCGACGCGCGGCTGCTGGCGGACACGACGGCGGCGGCGCAGGAGGTCGTGGTCGAGCCGTAGGGGGCGCGAGCGGGCCCTGGAGGTGTGGGCCCGCGCCTCCAGGGCGCCCTACATCTCCAGCAGCACCGTGAACGGGCCGTCGTTCGTCAGGGACACCCGCATGGACGCGCCGAACCGTCCCGTGGCCACCGTCGCCCCCAGCGAACGCAGCTGGGCGACGACCTCGTCCACCAACGGCTCGGCGACGTCCCCGGGTGCCGCCGCGTTCCAGGTAGGGCGCCGGCCCTTGCGCGCGTCCCCGTACAGCGTGAACTGGCTGATGACCAGCAGCGGCGCGTCCACGTCGCTGCACGACTTCTCGTCGTGCAGCATCCGCACGGACCACAGTTTCCGTGCCAGCTGCGCCGCCTTCTCCTTGGTGTCGTCGTGCGTCACCCCCACGAGGACGCACAGCCCCTCGCCCTCGATCGACCCGACCGTCTCGCCGTCCACGACGACGCTCGCGCCGTCGACCCTCTGCACCACCGCACGCATGCCGACCATGATGCCGCCGCCGTCCATCGGCCGTACGTCAGGGGGTCCCTCTTCCGGGGGGTTTGTGATCACGGGGGTTTGAAGAGCGCTTTGCCCGGTCTTTCTCATTGATCCATTACCGACCATCTGGGGTGGATCGCGTGGACTCGGTCACAAAGCGGCCACGGAGAGTGGCACGATGCTCACACACACCGGTCGAGGGGACGGTTGAGGCGCATGAGCACATCGAGTACTGGGCAGCCCCCGGGGACTGCGACGTCTACCCGTACGACGCCGGGGCCCGGCCCCGGTGTCCGTCGGCCACCGGTCCAGCGCACGGACAGCGGACCACTGCCGCCGCCGGATCCGGCCGAGCACGAGCTGGCCCAACTGCGGCTGCCCGAACTGCGCACGCTGCGCCGGGACGCCCAGCGGGACGAGGCCGACCTCAGTTATCTGCGGCGGCTGCTCCAGGGCCGTATCGACATCCTGCGCGCCGAACTGGCCTGCCGGGGCGGTGCGGCGGATCCAGCGGCACCGTCATCGGGCTCGGGTGAGCCCTCGGCGCTCGTGGACCGGCTGTCGGCGATCCTCACGGACGCCCCGGCCCGGCACCGTTCCTCGGCCCGCCATGTCACGGTGGGCACGCCGTACGGAGAGGAGTACCGCCGGCTGGCCGCCGAGATGCTGGACGAGGTCGAACTCTCCGACCTCGGGGCCCGCACCGACGAGGAACTCACCGCGGGCCTCGCCCGCCTCGTCCACCACGAGCAGCAGATCTCCGGCCGCCGCCAGCACCTTCAGCGCACCGCGGACGACTGCAGCGCCGAGATCGCCCGCCGCTACCGGGAGGGCGAGGCCCAGGTGGACGACCTGCTGACGTAAGCGGGTGGGTTGTCGGTACCTGCGCGTTGTCGGGTGCGGGTCCGGTGGGGGCTTCTCGCGCAGTTCCCACCGGACGGACGCCTGGGGGTCGAAGGGGCGCAGCCCTTTGAGGCTGGGACGGGTAGGGGCGGCGGGGGCGAGGAAAACTCGGAGACACGCCGCCGACACCCCCCTAGCGTGACCCCATGAGCCCCTCCCACGACACAGCCGTACGCCCCATCACCGAGGACGAGATCCCGGCCTGGCTGAACGCTCTGAACATCGGCTTCCTCCGAGCCCCGGAAACCCTGACCCCCCAGGAGCTCAAGGACCGCTCCTCCCACATAGACCCGTCCCGAACGCTCGCCGCGTTCGACCCCACCACCCCCGCCCGCCAACCCGTGGCGACCTTCCGCTCGTTCCCCCAGGAGCTCACCGCCGTCGGCGGCCGCACCGTCCCCGCCGACGCCATCTCGAACGTCACGGTCAGCCCCACCCACCGACGCCGGGGCCTGCTCACGCGGATGATGGCCCAGGACCTGACCGCCGCGAAGGACCGCGGCGACGTCGTCGCCACCCTGATCGCCGCCGAGTACCCCATCTACGGCCGCTACGGCTTCGGCCCCGCCACCTGGACCACCGAGTGGACCGTCGACGTCCCCCGCAGCGGCCTGGACCCCCGCTGGTCCGGCCCGGCGGACGGCGGCCGGGTCGACCTCGTCGACGGCGCGACCGTACGCGCCCTCGGCCCCGCGCTCCACGACCGCCTGCGCGCAGCGCTGCCCGGCGCGGTGAGCCGCGACGAGCGCTGGTGGCGGATCAACACCGGTGATCTGCGGGTCCACGGCACCTGGACCGAACCGTTCTACGCGGTGTACCGCTCGGCGGCCGGCGAGGTCGAGGGCATGGCCTCGTACGAGGCGGACGACACCTGGCGGATGAAGCAGCCGCAGAACACGGCCGACGTCAACTGGCTGATCGCGACGACCCCGGCCGCCGAGCGCGCCCTGTGGCACTACCTCTGCTCGATCGACTGGATCACCAAGGTCAAGTGCGGCTGGCGGGCCCCCGACGACCTCCTGCCGCACTTCTTCCCCGACCCGCGCGCCGTGAGCCTCACCACCCACGCGGACTGGCTGTGGGTGCGGATCCTGGACGTCGTACGGGCGCTGGAGGCGCGTACGTACGCGGGGACCGGGACGCTGGTGCTGGAGGTGGTGGACGGGGACGGCTTCGCCGACGGGCGGTACCGGCTGGACGCGGGCCCGGACGGGGCGAGTTGTGTGCCGACGAGCGAGGACGGCGACCTCGTCCTGGAGGTCGCGGACCTGGCGACGCTGTGGCTGGGCGACGAGTCCGCCGTACGGCTCGCGGCGCTCGGCCGGGTGCGGGAACAGCGGAAGGGCGCCGCCTCCGTGGCCGACGCCCTGCTGCGGACGTCCAGGCGCCCGTGGTGCCCGGACATCTTCTGAGGCCTCTGGGACCTCTGGGGACCTTTCCTGGTGTGTGCGGTCATCCGTAGCTGTTCAGTTGTTCGGTGCTGAGCTGTTCAGTTGTGGTTGTGGCTGCGCATTCAGTTGTGGCTGAACCATTCAGTTGTGACGGTGCGGACCGGTCGAACTCCCGGCTCCCCTCCGGAAGGGAGGTCGATCGGTCGGTCTGTGGGACGGTCGGCGGCAGTTGCCAGAGTCACCAACCATCCGAAAGTTTGACCATGTTGCGAAAGTTGGCGACCAACTTCACCTTACTTATCTCCGCTTGGAGTCGTCTCATAACCACCTTCCCACGAACTGCCCAAAGATGGCGAGAAGTTGTAGTGTTTGTGCGTGGAGCGGGAACGCACGGCCGTCGATGGGCGGAAGTCGTCACAGCGGCCCCAGAGGTCACACCACGAGGTGGCCGACGTGTTGCGCGGCCGGATCAGGTCCGGCGAGCTGCGACCGGGACAGCGCATGCCCACGCAGGCGAAGCTCGCCGACGAGTTCGGCGTCGAACGCGGGGCCGTACGGCAGGCCTTGCGCATCCTGCAGTCGGAGGACCTGCTCACCAACGTTTCCAAGGGCAGTCCGGCGACTGTCGCCCCACGTCTGGGCGCGGCGGCCGTCGGCGGTCCGGGAGCCGCCCCACGGCCGACGATGGTGGAGCTCGCCCCTCGCATATCCGCCGCCTTCGCGGCCCCGCACGTGAAGATCGACGCCCTCTGTCTGACCTCCGTGTCCCTCACGCTCGCCGTGGGTGAGTCGTTGCGCGAGATTCACGCGGGGCGCATAAAACCGGCCAGGGTCGACGTCCGGGTGATGCTGCCCAGCCGGGACATCCCGCTCGCCTTCCCGGCCCCGGTCGACGCGTCGGTCGACGGCCGGCTCCAGCGCCGCTGGCTCGCCCAGCGCAACGCTCAGGGGCAGGTGCTCAAGCACAACCTGCTGGCGTTACGGTCCACGCACGGCGTGGACGTCCATGTGTCCTTCCGCGCCCTGCCGTTCACCCCGCCCGTGAAGCTGTACCTCCTCAACGGTCAGGAGGCGCTGTTCGCGTACTACACGGTGCAGCGGAAGGAGGCCGAGGTGGACAGTGAGCAGCTGGAGATGTACGACGCCGAGGGCACGCAGTCCACGCTGTTCGCGTTCGAGCGGAGCGCGGTCGCGGCGCCTCGGGACACGACCTTCGTCGAGCAGTCCCGCCTCTGGTTCGACGCGCTCTGGGAGACCATCAGCTCGGACCTGCTGCTCACGAGCTGAGGGCCGCCGATCACCGGCTGACGGCCGCCGGCGTCGGCCTCGGGGCAGGTCGTCTCACATCGCCGGCCCGGCGAACATCAGCGCGAGGATGACCGCGCCGATCGAGCTGCACGTGTGGTTGTTCGCCTTCAGCCCGACCGTGAGGAACAACAGGCCGACGATTCCCATGGTGCCGTAACGCCATTCCACGAAGCGCTGGAGGGCGACGACGGCGAGGGCGGAGACGAGGGCGATGGCAGCGGGCATGGTGGTACCTCCTCCGAGGGGCTGGGGCGGGCGGAGCCATGAAGAAGGGGGAACGTCCACCAACTCGACAAAGTTGGCAACCAACTTCTTTTAAATGGTTCCCACTTGGTCTATGTTCATAACCACCTTCCCGTGAACTCCCCAAAGATGGGTGAGAGTTGTAGCGTTTGGTCGTGACCCAGGAGAACGTTGCAGTGAACGACAGCAGAAAGCTCTCGTCCCAGGAGATCGCCGCCACCCTGCGGGAGCGCATCCGCGGCGGCGACCTCCGGCCCGGCGAGCGCCTGCCCACCCAGGCCGAACTGGCGGAGGAGTTCGGCGTGGAGCGGGGTACGGTCCGCCAGGCCCTGCGCGCCCTCCAGGACGACGGGCTGCTGAGCAACGTGAGCAAGGGCAGCCCGCCCCGGGTCGCCGAGGTCGGGCACGCGACGAGCCACGAGCCGCAGCCGACGATGGTGGGCCTCGGCCCCCGCCTGGCCGAGGCGTTCTCCGTGCCGCACGTGCGCGTCGACGCGGCCTGCCTCACCGCCGAGACCCTGATGCTGGCCCTCGGTGAACCGGTCCGCCGTATCCATGAGGGAACGATCCGCCCGGAGTCCATCGACGTCCGTATCCTCCTGCCCTCCCGGAAGATCAACCTGGCGTTCCCGGTGCCGGTGGAGGGGCGCGGCGAGGACGACGAGGAGGACCCCGTCCACAAGCGCTGGCTCGACCAGCGCAACGCCCAGATCCGCGTCCTGCGCCACAACCTCCTGGCCCTGCGCACCTCGCACGAGCTCGACGTCCGGGTGACCTTCCGGGCCCTGCCCTTCACGCCGCCCGTCAAGCTCTACCTCCTCAACGGCCGTGAGGCCCTGATCGCCTACTACATGCTCATGAAGCGCGAGGAGCAGATGGCGGACGGACCCCTGGAGATGTACGACGCGTTCGGCACCCAGTCCCTCCTCTTCTCCTTCGAGAAGGAGACCGGCTCCCGCGACGCCGCCTTCGTCGATCAGTCCCAGCAATGGTTCAACGCCCTCTGGGAAACCATCACGACGGACCTGACACTCTCCTAGTGACTCCTGACACGGCTGATACAGCGCAGACTGAACCGGTGACGGCAGAGACAGAGCCCCTTCGAGAACTTCGAGAACTGATCACACCCGTCCGCTTCGTGCTCTGGGACCTGGACGGGCCGATCTGTCAACTGTTCTCCGGGCATCCCGCGCACCAAGTGGCCCGGGATCTGGTGGCGTTGATCGACAGGCGTGGGCTGGGCGGTCTGCTGACGGAGCAGGAGCGCGGTACGGCCGACCCGCAGGTGGTCCTGCTGGGTCTGGGCCGACGCCATCCGCGCAGCGACCTGATCATCGACGTGGAGAAGTGGCTCACCCAGCAGGAGCTGACGGCGGCCCCCAAGGCCTACCCCACCACCTGGGCCGACCCGCTCATCCGGACCTGGTCGCGGCGGGCCAGATTCGCGATCACGACCAACAACTCCGCGCTCGCGGCCGTCCGTTACATCGAGACCCGCGGTCTCACCGACTGCTTCCCCTACATCTACGGCCGTACGCGCGACCTCGACCGTATGAAGCCGCACCCCCACACCCTGCGCCAGGCCCTCAACGCGATGGGCGCCGAACCGTCACGCTCCCTGATGCTCGGCGACGCCCCCACCGATTTCGAGGCCGCCCGTGAGGCCGGCGTCCCGTTCCTGGGCTACGCGCGTAACGAACCCAAGCTCAAGGCGCTCCTGGAAGTGGGCGTCCCTCTCTCCCACACGGTGAACTCCCTGAAACCGGTCCTGGACGTCCTCCGCACGCACCTGCCCGATCAGGCCTGAACCCTCACATTCCACTTCTTCCGCGCCGGCCGCCGCGACCGGAGCGGCTCGGGCGTCGCGCGATGCGTGTCAGTACGGGGGCGGACGCGTGAGCGTTCAACCGGTGGACGCCACCTGCGAAAGCCGCGCTTCTGGCACGATGCTCGCCCACGGAGGAGTACGGTGCCTCCACTTCCTGGATTTCACCACGGGTGCGACCACGGCGAGAGAACGGGCAATGCCAGCTGAATCGGATTCCACGGGGCGGCGCCGCGCCGGTGATATGAGCGCCGACCCGGGTGAGGTGGAGGGACCGCTCAGCGGCTACCACCACGAGACGTATGTCTTCCGCTTGCCCCGCGAGGCCGGCGTCGGCGGGGGCGGACGCTGGAAGTGCCGTGAGCCGCGCGAGAGCCTGCTGTGGTTCGACCGGCGCTGCTTCGACTCGGAGGAGCGTCTGCTCACCGAGCTCCAGGGGCGTATCGACAACATTCCCGACCTCATCGAGGTCGAGGGAACGGTCCTGCAGCGGTTCATCGAGGGAGAGACGCTCGGGGCGCTTCATCCGTCCGACACGACGGTCCCCGGCAAGGAGTTCGAGCAGATCCTCGCCCTCTTTCGCCGGCTGGTCGAGGTCCGACCCGAAGCCCTCCTCGTGAAGCGCAGGTGCGAGGGGCGGGACCGCGCGCGGGAGGGCGACAGCGCGGGCTTCCTGGACCGGCTGATCTGCTTCACCGAGGACCGGGTGTACAGGGACAACCTGCCGGAGTACGGGGACCTGTTCGCGGAGCTGAAGCTGGACTCCGACTCCTTCAAGCAGCTGAGGAAGCACGTGTCAGGCCTGCGCGAGCGGCCCTTCTGCCTCCTGCACGCCGATCTCCACCGCGAGAACCTCATCGTCGACCGCGACCGTCGCCTGTGGGCCATCGACTGGGAACTCGCGATGTTCGGCGATCCGCTCTACGACCTCGCCACCCACCTCTACCTGATGCGCTACCCGCTGGACCAGGAACGTCGGATGACGGAACGCTGGTGCACGCTCGTGGAGGACGTCCGCCCGGGAAGCTCCCGAGGCTGGCGGGAGGACCTGCCGAAACTCCTCGACTACAAGAAGGCGCAGTCGGTGTTCACCGACGTCATCCGCACCTCGCAGGCGCTGTGCCTCGCGCCCACGGCGGACCGCGCGGAACACCGGGCCCGGCTCCGCCGCGCGAGCTGGGCGCTCTGGGACGTACTGAGCAAGGGCGCGTACCCCCTGGGCGTCGAGGAGGTCCCGGGCGTGTCCGCGATCGAGGCCGCGCTGACCCGGTGGCTCCGGGACGGCGCCGGTGATGCCTAGGCTCGACGGCATGAGTGAGAGCGGGAGCGGGAGCCGGGGCGACGGCGGCAGCGGGCTGCGGGAGCGGAAGAAGCGGCGGACGTACGAGACGGTGTCGGACGTGGCGATCCGGCTGTTTCTGGAGAAGGGGTTCGACGCGGTGTCCGTGGCCGAGGTGGCCGCGGCGGCCGAGATCTCGAAGCCGACGCTCTTCCGGTACTTCCCGGCGAAGGAGGACCTCGTGCTGTACCGGATCGCCGATCACGAGGACGAGACGGCGCGGGTGGTCGCGGGGCGGGCCGAGGGCGAGTCGGTGGTCGGGGCCGTGCGGGCGCATTTTCTGGCGGGGCTGGCCCGACGGGACCCGGTGACCGGGTTGAGCGACCATCCGCAGGTGCTCGCCTTCCACCGGCTGCTCTACGGGACGCCGTCGCTGGTCGCGCGCGCGTACGGCCATCTGGAGCGGGCCGAGGCGGCGCTCGCCGAGGTGCTCGGGGGCGGGCTCGACGCGCGGGTCGCCGCCGGGCAGATTGTGACCGTACGGCGGGTGCTCGCGGAGGAGAACCGGCGGCGGGTGGAGCGCGGGGATCCGCTGGAGGAGGTCGAGCGGGATGCCGTCGCCGCTGCCGAGCGGGTGTTCGGGCGGTTGGAGGGGGCTCTGCCGCTCGGGGTGTGTTGAGGAGGGTGCGCCTCCGAGCGTGCTTGATTCTCGGTAATAAATGTAACCCGGTTGCGTTTTCGGTACGCTCGGCGGAATGACGCCTCGCGAACCCGCCGACCCCGCCTCCGATTCCGCCCTCCTCCAGGACGTCCTGGCCCGGGAACGCGCGTACCACGACACCTGCCGCGCCGCTCTCGCCGCCATGGTCGAGGGGGCGGACGAGCAGGTCGTCGTCGGCGTGGACGTCTCCGCCTCGGGCGCCGACGCGGAGGTGCTCGGGTACCGGCTGCGCAGCCGTGCCAAGGAGATGCGCGAGTTGCCGGAGGGGCCGCTGTTCTTCGGGCGGCTCGACTTCGCCGCTCACGGCCGCGGCGACCACGCCGGGCAGAGCTATCACCTCGGGCGGCTGCGGATCAGCGAGGACCCTGGTGTGCCACCGCTCGTCGTGGACTGGCGGGCGCCGGTTTCGCGGGCCTTCTACCAGGCGAGTTCCCGTGATCCCCAGGGGGTCGCCGTCCGGCGTCGTTTCGGGTGGGCACCGGGGAGTCGGGGGGACTCGGCCGACCTCACGGGGCTGGAGGACGAGCACCTGGCTGGTGCTGGTGCTGCTACTGGTGTTGATACATCCTCCCCGGGCAGTCTCCTCGCCGCCGAGATCGAGCGGCCTCGGCTCGGTCCGATGCGGGACATCGCGGCCACCATCCAGCCGGAGCAGGACGATCTCGTGCGGGCGGATCTCGCGACCTCCGTCTGTGTGCAGGGCGCCCCCGGCACCGGCAAGACGGCCGTCGGGCTGCACCGCGCCGCGTACCTCCTCTACACCCACCCCCAGCGCATCCGTCGCAGCGGACTGCTGATCCTCGGCCCCAACCGCACGTTCCTCTCGTACATCGCGGAGGTGCTGCCCGCGCTGGGCGAGACGGGCGTACGCCAGTCGACGGTCACGGACGAGATCGCCCGGCACGAGGTGAGGGCGGAGGACGCCGAGCGGGCGGCGGTCGTGAAGCACGACGCCCGGATGGCGGAGGTGCTCCGACGAGCGCTGTACGCCGGCGTCGCGGGCGCGGGCGCGGGCGGGGGCGGATCCGGGGAGCGGGCGGAGCGAGGGGATGTGTTCGGCACCCTCGTCCTGGCGGAGGGCTCGTATCGCTGGCGGGTGTCCGGGGACGAACTGCGACGGATCGTGGCGGACGTACGCGCCGAGCAACTGCCGTACGACGTCGGGCGGGAGCGGGTCCGGGCGCGGGTGGTCCGGTTGCTGCGGGAGCAGGCGGAGCGGCGGGCCGGGCCGCGCCCGAACGCCTGGCTGCACCGGATCTCGCGGTCGCGGCCGGTCGGCGCGTACGTCGACGCCGTATGGCCGAAGGTCCGGCCGGAGGAGGTCGTGGCCCGGCTGCTCGGGGACCCGGACGCGCTCGCCGACGCGGCGGAGAGGCTGCTCGACGCGGACGAGCAGGCGGCCATCGGCTGGGCGAAGCCGCCGCGCACCTGGCGGTCGGCCCGCTGGTCGGCCGCCGATCTCGTCCTCCTCGACGAGGTCGCGGGGCTCCTCGCCCACCCCGACGGCTACGGCCATGTCGTCGTCGACGAGGCGCAGGACCTCTCCCCGATGGAGTGCCGCGCGATCGCCCGTCGGGCGGCCTACGGCTCGGTGACCGTCCTGGGCGACCTCGCCCAGGGGACGACCCCGTGGGCCGCCCGCGACTGGCCCGGCCTCCTCGCCCACCTGGGCAAGCCGGACGCCCGTGTCGTCCCGCTGACCACGGGGTTCCGGGTGCCGCAGGCCGTCGTGGGACTGGCGAACGGGCTGCTGGGGCGCCTGGGGGTGGACGTGCCCGCCGCACGGTCCCTGCGGAGGGACGGGGAGCTGCGGATCAGGAGGGTGGAGGGGGCAGGAGGTACGGAGGGGCCAGGAGGTATCGAGGGGCCAGGAGGTACGGAGGGGGCGGGGATCGGGACGGTCGTCGTCGCCGAGGCCGTCGCCGCCGTGCGGGACGCGCTCGGGCGTGAGGGGTCCGTCGGGGTCATCGCGGCCGACGGACCCGACGTCGTACGGCTGCGGCAGGCGCTCGACGAGGCCGGGATCACGGCGGGCGGCCCGGACGAACTCCGGGCGCGTGTCACGGTGTTGGGGGCGAGGGTGGCGAAGGGCCTGGAGTACGACCATGTCGTGGTCGTCGAACCGGCGGCGATCGCGGCGGCCGAGGATCGGGGGCTGCACCGCCTGTACGTCGTCCTCACCCGGGCGGTGTCACGACTGGACGTGGTGCACGCGCGTGCGCTGCCGTGGTGACGCGGGCCGGGGCGGCGAATGGGGGTGGGTGTGCGGGTGGCGGGGCGTGTTACCGGAAGGCGGCGGAGTCATGACCGTACCGGCACCTCGCTGATCAGGGCCGTGACTACGGTGAGCGGGTGCCGGTGAGCGGCGGCGCGAGCTCGATCTCCCTCCCCCCCCAGGGGGCTCGTGGCCGCCGCTCGCCGGTGGTTCACACGGTCCGACGGGCCCGCGTCCGTGCCTCTCTCACGAGGCCGCGCTCTCGCCCTCGCGCTCAGCTGCCCACTCGGCGGGCTGCACCGCGGCCTCCAGGGCCGGGATCAACTGCTCTTCCTCGTAGGCGAGATGGGCTTCGAGTTCGTCGATGAGGCGCTCCACCTCGGGGAGTACGGCGACGGGGTCGGCGTTCTCGGCCGTCACCACCCGGCGCAGATCCTCGACGAGGGCGGCGATGCGCTCGTGCTCCTCGTGGAGGCGGGTCAGGGTGGGGGCCAGCTCGGGGTGGCGTTCGCCGAGGAAGGGGAACAGGCCCATGTCCTCGCCGGTGTGGTGGTTGTGCAGCCCCTGGCAGAAGGTGAGGCAGTTGACGCGGAGCTGGGCGCCGAGTCCGGCCCTGCCGCCGCTGTCGATCAACTCCTTCTTGATCAGGGCGAGTTCGCGCCGGAAGGCGTCATGGACGACCTTGAGGGCCTCGCCCATGGAGTCGGCGTTGACGTTCGGCGGTCCGGCCACGGGCACCTCGCGCAGGGCGACGACCGGGATCGTACGGTCCGTCTTCGCCTGGTATTCGGCCCACCCCGGCTCACTTTCGACGGCCCGCGCGAAGGCCCGGTCCCGCTCCTCGCCGTGCAGGACGACGGCCTCGGCCTCGTAGGTGAAGGCCCCGCTCTCCACGGTGACCCGGGGGTCGGCCGTGATGTTCCGGTACCAGTCGGGGTGGCGGGGCGATCCCCCGGCCGACGCGATGACCAGGATCGCGCCGTCGCCGTCGGGGAGGTAGCCGAGGGGGGTGGTGTGCGGGTTGCCGGTCCGGGCGCCGGTGGTGGTGAGGAGGATCAGACGGGCGCCTTCGAAATAGCCGCCGACCTCGCCGTGACGGGTGCGGAATTCGTCGATGACTTGCTGGTTGAAGGGGTTGGGCATTCTCTGCTTTCGGAGACGGCGACGTGCTGCGTCGCGGAATTCGGGCATGGGTGATTACCGCGGCGCGCGCGTCAGCACATTGCCGTCAGCACATTGCCGTCAGTACGTTTCCATCGGAATGCGCGTCGACAGAGGAAGGGTCGACGGAAGCGGTGGAATGCGGGCGGCGGCGGAATGCGCGGCAAGAGGCATGGCGCGTTGCGGTGTTGGTGTGAAGGGGAGTTCGACGCGCGCGACAGAACACCGAGAGGACGCAACGGTGTTGGAGAACGTCATGGAGGCGCGCGGAACTTCAACGGGCGGGCTCCTGGCCCGCCCCGGCCTCACTCGGAGGCCGGGTAACCCATCCGCTCACGGCACAAGGCCGACCCGGCAGTCATGCGCCCACGATAAGGGATGGCGGTAGGACCGGGCAATACGTATTCAGGGGCAGGCCTGCGGAATGTCCTTTTGCGTACGCCTGCTGGCAGCCCGTTTCATGCTTTTCCGTCGGCCTCCTTGGCCATGCGTTCCAGACGGTCCCGATAGTCCTCCCACCACGCCGGGTCGTTCGACGGGACGTTGGTGTTGCCGTCGTTCATGCCCACCGTGCCGTCGATGAGTTCCCGGAGGATGTCGGCGTGGCCGGCGTGGCGGTGGGTGTCGGCGATCACGCGGACGACGGCGTGGTGCAGCGTCACCTCGTCCCGGCCGTCGGGCCACCACGGCACCCGGCCGACGGTGTCCAGCGGCAGCGCGTCGATGGTCGCGTCCGCGTGGGCCCAGGCCCGGCGGTAGACGCCCACGATGTCCTCGCGGGACTCGGCGGCGGTGGCGTACATGTCCGCGTTGGGGTCGGCGTCGAAGTCGAGCTGGGCCAGGGGTTCCGTCGAGGGCCGTCCGAACGTGTCGCCGAGATAGCCCAGTTCGACACGGGCGGTGTGCTTCAGCAGCCCCAGGAGGTTGGTGCCGGTCGGCGTCAGCGGGCGGCGGGCGTCGTACTCCGACAGCCCGTCGAGCTTCCACAACAGGGCATCGCGGGCGGCTTGCAGATAACGGTGGAGATCGGCCTTGGCGTCAGTGTCGGCGGCGCTCATGCCCCCAGTCTCCCGTCCCCAGGATCTTTGTCCACCGCATATCCGCTCCCCGCGCCCCGCCTCTCGGTTCCTGCTCCGCCGGCCACTCCTGACTGATCTCCGGCGGCCCGCCGACCAGCAGGCTCATGTCGGCAGGCCCGTGTCATCAGGCGTGCCAGGGATGCGTCGTTCCTATCTCGCGCCCACCCGCCAGCCGCTTGTCGGGGGACCGTAGCGCGGTTCTCAGGCGGCCTCGGGCTCGGGCATGGCCGACGAGAAGTCGTAGACCGTGAAGTCGGTGAGGCGGACGTATCCGAGGCGCTGGTACAGGGCGTTGCTGGTGGGGTTGCCGGGGTCCGTGAACAGCACGACCTCCTTCGCGCCGGCGGCCAGCGCGGCACGGCTCGCCTCGACCGTGACGGCCCCCGCGTAGCCGCGACCCCGGAGGTGGGCCGGGGTGTAGACGGGGTCCACCCTGACCATGCCGCCGACGATCGAGGTCGCGGCGGCCATGGAGACGGGGCTGCCGTCCGGGGTCTGCCAGAACGTGAAGTTCCTGTCCCCGAAGCGTGAGTCGTCCCAGGCGCCGGCGTCGATCAGGTCGATGGAGTGCTGCTCCCCGACATCGACACAGAACTCACGGCACCAGCGGATGAGTTGCTCGCGGTCCCGCTCGCCCACGATGTGCCCCCGGCCTTCCGGGAAGGGGTCGGGTGGGGTGAGCGTGCCGAGGCGGTAGAGGTGCAGCCGCGTGGTGACCACCGGCTCCGCGCCCGTACGCCGCTGCCAGGCCTCGGCGAAGGCGGTCGACGCGTCGTGGTCCGCGCTGACTCCGCGAACCGGGTGCCCCAGGTCGGCCAACCGCGCGGCGAGCGCGTCGGCCTGCTCGGGGGTCACGGAGGTGAGGCTCAGGGGGCTTGTCGAGGCGCGCTGGTAGAAGCCGGCGTGGACCTCGCCGTCGCGCTCCAGCCGGCCGAATACGGGGGCTTCGGGGTGGTGCGAGGACGGTGTGACGTTCGCTCGGTGCTTCTCGGTCGCCGTCAGGTGCATGGTGTGCAGGGCGGGGCGCGAGCGCAGGAAGTCCCCGGCTCGGGCGAGGTACTCGTGGACGTCTTCGGTGAGGTGCCAGTCATCCGGGCGCATGCCTCATGATTTCCCGCGCCGCGGAGGTGCCTCGCGCTTTTCCGCCAGGGTGGGGGAGCGGCGCCCCCATGAGAGGCAGGGCGGGGCGGGACCGTCGGCGGCGCGGGGGGCGGGGCGGCGGGCGAGGGCGCGCTCGCGATCGTTGTCCGGAAAACGTCGGCTCGTCGTGGGTGATGCCACCCGTTGGTCGCGTTGCGCCGCGCCGGTGCCCCTGTGGCGCCACCCTGGCGCTTGGTGATGCTCGATGGCGCCACCCGATGCCAGGTGATGTCATGCGGTGCCATGAAGTGCCAAATGTGGCGCCACATGATGCTGCATCGGTGCCGTTTGGAGGCGTCGGCGGCTCGTCGGAAGCCCCATCGCGCCCCAATGTGCCTCGCCGTGCACCGTGCCCAAAAGTGGCTCTCACCTGCGACAATCGTTCCGTCCTCGCTCGGTCGGCCGGATCGCTGACGCCCCGCCTGTGCCACTCCGGCTTCACATGGCGCCATCGATGTGCCATGATGGCGTCATGGACCTCACCCCCTACGTCGACCGCCTCCGCCAGGAGCTCGTCGTCGCCGCCGAGGCCGGCGGTGACGAGGCCCGGGCATTGGCCGAGCGCCTCGTCGCGCCCCTGGACTCCGCCGCCCGCCTCACCCTCCTCACCGCCCTCTCGGCGGCGATGGGCGAGGTCACCCGAGAGCTGGCTCCCGGCTCGGTCGACGTGCGACTCCGAGGTGCAGACCCGGAGTTCGTGGTGACCCTGCCGCCCACCACGGTCCAGGAGGCAGCCGCACCGTGGGTCGAGTCACCCGCCCCGCCCCCCGTGCCGGAGAGCGACGACGGCGCCTCGGCCCGTATCAACTTCCGCCTCCCCGCCCACCTCAAGGCCCGTCTGGAGGAGGCGGCCGGCCGCGAGGGGCTCTCGGTCAACGCCTGGCTGGTCCGTGCCACCTCCGCCGCCCTCACCCCGGGACCCGGCGCCCGTACGGGCCCGCCCCCCGCCCCCGCGCCGAACCGCGCGCCCGGCGACCGCAACTTCACCGGTTGGGTCCGCTGAGCCTGCGGCCCAGAGCCCCAGGCCCGCCCCGGACCCGCACCCGTACCTTCGCCCCACCCTCGCCACCCGCCCCACCGTCACCCACCCCTCCAGAGAGGACGGGAGATCCGTCATGCCTTCTTACGACACCCCTGAGGCGATCACCGCGATCGTGGAGTACTCCATCGGCAACACCCGGATCATCGCCTCCGACCGCACGGACACCGTCGTCGACGTCCAGCCCGCCAACCCCGCCTCCGACGCGGACCTCAAGGCCGTCGGCCAGACGAAGGTGACCTGCTCCGGCGGAGTCCTCACGGTGAAGGGCCCGCGCAAGAACTCGCCCTTCGGGAAGGTCGGTGGCATCGACATCACCATCGCCCTGCCGACCGGCTCCACCCTGGAGGGCACCACCCAGGTCGGTGACTTCCACTGCTCCGGACGCCTCGGCGAGACCCGGCTGAAGACCTCGGTCGGTGACCTCCACGTGGAGGAGACCACCACCGCCCGGCTGAAGAGCGAACTCGGCATGGTCCACCTGGACCGCGCCACCGCCTCGGTCGAGATCATCGCGGCCGGCCGTGTCACCGTCGGCACGGTGGAGGGCGGCCTGGTCGTCAAGAACGGCAACGGTGACACCGAACTCGCCGAGATCACCGGCACGTTGGAGATCTCCTCCGCCAACGGCCGGATCGACGTCGGCGCCGCCCACGCCGACGTGGAGGC
The DNA here is from genome assembly GCF_036322545.1 of Streptomyces sp. SP18BB07. Lineage (NCBI taxonomy): Bacteria > Bacillati > Actinomycetota > Actinomycetes > Kitasatosporales > Streptomycetaceae > Streptomyces > Streptomyces sp. SP18BB07. The sequence goes on along the minus strand of NZ_JAQYWT010000319.1, from coordinate 273,519 downwards.
CAAGTCCGCCAACGGTGGTATCCGGCTGGGCCGCGTCAGCCGCGGCAAGGTCACCTTGCGCGGTTCCACCGGTGACCTGGAGGTCGGTATCCCCGAGACGACCGCCGTGTGGCTCGACGTCCACACCAAGGTCGGTGTCCTGCGCAGCACCCTCGGCTCCGCCGACGGCCCCGGCGACGCCGCCGACACGGTGGAGGTCACCGCCCGCACCTCGGTCGGCGACATCCACATCCGCCGGGCCTGACGGTCCACATCCGCCGGGCCTGACGGCTACGGGCGACGCCGGCCCGTAACCGGCGGGCGGCGCGGCCCGTAGCCCCCGCCCAGGCCCCCCGCCGCTCTCCGCAGAGGCCCCTCTCCCTCCCCTCCCGAACTCCGCCAAGGAGCTATCTGTCATGCCCGCATCAAATCGTGCGTCCAGCGCGTCAGGCGCCACGAACACACCGCACCCCGACCGCGACACCACCACCGCCGGCCCCGCCACGGCAGGTATCCCCACCGCCGGCCTAACCGCCACCGCCCTGACCAAGTCGTACGGCGACAAACAGGTCCTGCGCGGTATCGACCTCGACATCCCGGCCGGCACCGTCTTCGCCCTGCTCGGCCCCAACGGCGCGGGCAAGACCACGACCGTCCAGATCCTGTCGACGCTGATCGCCGCAGACTCCGGCACCGCCCGCCTCGCCGGTCACGACCTGGACCGCGAGCCCGACGCCGTACGCAAACTCATCGGCGTCACCGGCCAGTTCGCCGCCGTCGACAACCTCCTCAACGCCGAGGAGAACCTGCTGCTCATGGCCGACCTGCACCACCTGTCCCGCCGCGAGGGCCGACGCCGCGCCGCCGAGCTGCTCGCCCGCTTCGACCTCACCGAGGCCGCCCGCAAGCCCGTCGCCACCTACTCGGGCGGGATGCGCCGCAAGCTCGACCTGGCGATGACGCTGGTGGGCGACCCGCGCATCATCTTCCTCGACGAGCCCACGACCGGCCTGGACCCGCGCTCCCGCCGCACCATGTGGGAGATCATCCGCTCCCTGGTCGACGAGGACGGCGTGACGATCTTCCTCACCACCCAGTACCTGGAGGAGGCCGACCAACTGGCCGACCGTATCGCCGTGCTCGACGGCGGGAAGCTGGTCGCCGAAGGTACGGCGGAGGAGCTCAAGCGCCTGATCCCCGGCGGTCACATCTCGCTCAGGTTCGCCGATGCCGAGGCCCTGGAGCTGGCCGCGTCCCACTTCGCCGCGACCGCTCGCGACGACGAGGAACTCACCCTCCAGATCCCCTCCGACGGCACCGTCCCCACCCTCCGCGCGGTCCTGGACATCCTCGACGGCGCCGGCGTCACCCCCGAGGCGCTCTCCCAGCACACCCCTGACCTCGACGACGTCTTCCTCACCCTGACCGGCGACAAGCAGCAGCAGGAGATCTCCCGATGAGCAGCGTCAGCTACGCGGCCCGTGACTCCGTCACCATGTTCCGCCGCAACATCAAGCGCGCGATCCGCTACCCGTCCGTCGTCATCACCATCGTGATGATGCCGGTCCTCTTCCTGCTCCTCTTCAACTACGCCTTCGGCGGCGCACTCGGCGCCGGCATCCAGGTCCCGCAGGCGCCGCAGGGCGGCGGCGCGTCCGACGCCGACTACATCGACTACGTGGCGCCCGGCATCATCCTGATGACCGTCGCCACCGGCTGCATCGGGGCCGCCCTCAGCGTGTGCATGGACATGACCGAGGGCATCGTGAACCGCTTCCGCACCATGTCGATCTCCCGGGCCTCGTTCCTCACCGGCCACGTCCTGGGCAACCTCGTCCAGACCGTCCTCGGCACCGTCGTGGTCACCGGCGTGGCCCTGGCCATCGGCTTCCGGCCGAACGCCACCGCCCTGGAGTGGCTCGCCGTGGTCGGCCTGCTGACCGTCCTGGCCCTCGCCCTGACCTGGCTCGCGGCCGGGATGGGCCTGGTCGCCAAGACCGTCGAGTCCGCGAGCAACATGCCCATGCCCATCACCTTCCTCCCCTTCCTGGGCAGCGCCATCGTCCCCACCGACTCCATGCCGACCGGTCTGCGCTGGTTCGCCGAACACCAGCCCTTCACCCCCATCAACGAGACCCTCCGTGGCCTGCTGATGGGCACGGAAATCGGCAACAGCGGCTGGATCGCCCTGACCTGGTGCACGGCCATCGGCCTCACCGGCTACCTCTGGTCCAAGTCCGCCTTCAAGCGGGGCGTCCGCAACTGACCCCGCGGCCCCTTCGCGGGTCCCTCCGCTGACCCCGACGAGCCCCCCCCCGCCGACCCCCCCCGCCGAGCCCTCCGCTGACCCCCGCGGAGGGCTCCGCTGCGCACCGCGAAGGCGGTGGCGACGGAACCCGGCGAGCGGGCGGGGTCGGGGTCGGGGTCGGGGTCGGGTCCGCGCACGTCGCTCATCGCACGGCGACGTGATCCCCGGCCGACGACTTCGCTCCGGACGTGGAGTTCCCGTAGTACGTCCACCGCCACGTACCCGGCCCCGTGGCCTTCACCGTGGTCCTGAGCGCACCCGTACTGCTCGATTTCGCTTTCGTGACGGTCGCGTAGGAGGAGGAGCCCGCCGCCTTGAACTGCAGGCTCACCGTGCGGCCCGCGTAGCCCTGATACGTGTGGGTGTCCCAGTTCGCCCGGGTGATCCGCCCGGTCACGGTGATGGTCTTCCCCTGCGTGACCGGCTCCGGCGAGGCGTTGACGGTGACTCGTGTGGCCCGCTGGATCCGCAACGGGAGGTTCTCGTCGTCAGTGTCGTGGGCGTCGCCGGCAAGGGAGACCCGAGCAGCGGTCTTCCAGGTGCCGACGTCCTCGTTCCCGAAGTCAGGGTGCTGCGGGTCGATGTACAGCCATTCCTCGAAGTCGCAGATTCCCTTCGCCTTGTCCACGACCTCGCAGTCGCTGGTGATGACGGCGCTGTGCACTGTGTCCGCGTTGTCGAGCTTGCCCCGGTAGGGGAACACGGTCGGCCCGAAGTCGTACTTCAGCTTGGTCGTCATCCGGAAGACCGCACGCACCTCGACCTCCCCCTTGACCCCGATCACGATCGGCTTCCCACCGTTCACCGCGACCCGGCTGAAGGAGACCCCGCCCTCCGCCGCTCCGGCCGGCACCGCCACCGCCCCGGTGAACACGATCGCCGCCCCACCGGCCACCACCGCTCTCCACATCGTCTTCCCCATGCTCCGCCCGCCCTTTCCCTCGCAGCCTGGACCGAGCGCGTGGGCGCGTCGGCCGGAGGTTCACCCCCGCGGCTGAAGATGGGACAGCAGAGGACCGGGCCCGGTTGTACGCGACGCGGCAACGATTCGATCACCGCGGAATCCCGACCCGTCACCCCATCGCAGTGGTCTAGCGCACTTTTGCAAGCGGGTGCTTGCAATAGTTAGCGGGGGTGGGGCATGGTGGGGGCATGGCATCGCTCAACGTCGGCAATCTCGGTGAGTACCTGCGTGAACAGCGGCGAAACGCGCAGCTGTCGCTCAGGCAGCTCGCCGACGCCGCCGGGGTGTCGAATCCGTATCTGAGCCAGATCGAGCGCGGGCTGCGCAAGCCGAGCGCGGAGGTGCTGCAGCAGGTCGCCAAGGCGCTGCGGATCTCCGCCGAGACGCTGTACGTGCGGGCCGGCATCCTCGACGCCGAGCGGGACCGGGACGAGGTCGAGACACGTGCCGTCATCCTCGCCGATCCCACGCTGAACGAGCGGCAGAAGCAGGTGCTGCTCCAGATCTACGAGTCCTTCCGCAAGGAGAACGGATTCGAGATCGGGGTCGGGGTCGGGGTTGAGATCGAGGTCGAAGCCGACAGCGAGGTCCCGGTGGCGACCGGGGGCGACGTCGGGACCGACCACGTCGCCGGCGCGGGGACCGGTGCGGCAGTGGATGCCGCGGGCGCCGAAGAAGCGTCGGCCCCCGGCCCTCGTACGGCCGACGGTGGCGATGCCGGTCCGCGGCGGACGGCGAGTTGACCACGCGAACGACCACAACGAAGCTGTCGAACCGGACCAGAACGACACAAAACCCTCAGTCGCAAGCCAACCGGAGGACCCTCACCATGGCCATCACCGACGACATCCGCAAGGCCGTCACCGACCCGACCCCCTTCTACTTCGCCGCCGGCACCGCCGACCTCGCCCTCCAGCAGGCGAAGAAGGTCCCCGGCCTCGTCGAGCAGCTGCGCGCCGAGGCGCCGGCCAAGATCGACGCCGTACGCCAGACCGACCCGAAGGCCGTGCAGGAGAAGGCGACCGCCCGCGTCAAGGAGACCCAGGAGAACCTCCAGACCAAGGTCACCGAGATCATCGGCACCCTCGACACCGACCTGAAGAAGCTCGGCGAGACCGCTCAGGACCTCGCGCTGCGCAGCGTCGGCGTCGCCGCCGAGTACGCGGTGAAGGCCCGGGAGACGTACGAGCGGGTCGCCGAGCACGGTGAGCAGGCCGTGCGGACCTGGCGTGGCGAGGCCGCGGAGGAGATCGAGGAGCTCGCGATCGCCGTCGAGCCGAAGTCCCAGCCGGTCGAGGTCAAGGACGAGCCGGCGGCCGCGAAGCCGGTCCCGGCCCAGGCCGCGCCCGCGCCCGCCGCCGCCAAGAAGCCCGCGCCGAAGAAGGCCCCGGCGCGGAAGACGACGGCCGCGAAGAAGACCACCCCGCCCGCCAAGTAAGCGGCACGGCGAGCCGCCCAGTGGGCGACATAGCCGACGACGGAGTCGGTGACAGAGCGAGAGGTACGCGAGTGGTGCCTCTCGGTACCTCTCAGTACCTCTCAGTACCTCGCGGTACGACGACGGGCCGGGCACCTTTTGGGGTGGCCGGCCCGTTCTACGGGTACGGTGGCCGCGTGGGAGAAACGGTCGGCATTCGGATGCGTGAACGGAACGGGCGGTGGTGGGCACCATGCTGATGAGCGGCTTCGCGGGGTTCATGGGGCTGTTGCAGCTCGTCGTGATCGCACTCGCCGCGTTCGCGGTGATCGACGCCGCGTTCCGGCGGGAGGACGCGTTCCGTGCGACGGACAAGCAGACCAAGGTGTTCTGGCTGATCATCCTCGGAATCGCGCTCGTCGTGAGCCTGCTGTTCCCGCTCCTGTCGTTCCTGCCGATCATCGGCCTCATCGCCAGCATCGTGTACATCGTCGACGTACGTCCCGCGGTGCGGCAGATCTCCGGCGGCGGTGGCCGGGGCGGCAACCGAGGCTCCAGCAGCGACGGCCCGTACGGCCCGTACAACGGCGGTCGGTGACCTCCTCGGAGGTCAGGCCTCCCGGTCCAGCAGGAGGACCGCCACGTCGTCGGTCAGTTCGCCGCCGTTGAGGTCGCGGACCTCGTTCACCGCGGCGCGCAGCAGCTCCTCGCCGCGCAGACCCTCGGCGAGCTGGCGGCGGACCATCTCCACCATGCCGTCCTGACCCAGCCGCTCCTTGCCCTGGCCGATCCGGCCCTCGATCAGGCCGTCGGTGTAGAGCATCAGACTCCACGCGGCGCCCAGTTCGATCTGGGTGCGCGGCCAGCGGGCGTTCGGGAGCAGACCGAGGGCGGGACCGCCGTTGTCGTACGGCAGCAGCTCGGCCGGCGGGGTCGGCCGGCCGCCCTGGCCGTGGCGGGCGATCAGCGGGGACGGGTGGCCCGCCAGGCAGAGGCCCGCCCGGCGGCCGTCGGGGGCGATGTCGACCGTACAGAGCGTCGCGAAGATCTCGTCGCTCTCGCGCTCGTGCTCCAGGACGCGCTGGAGCGTGGACAGCAGTTCGTCGCCGCAGAGCCCCGCGAAGGTCAGCGCCCGCCAGGCGATGCGCAGCTCCACGCCGAGCGCCGCCTCGTCGGGGCCGTGCCCGCAGACGTCGCCGATCATCACGTGCACGGTCCCGTCCGGGGTGCGGACGGTGTCGTAGAAGTCGCCGCCGAGCAGGGCGCGGGAACGGCCCGGCCGGTAGCGGGCGGCGAACCGCAGGGAAGAGCCCTCCAGGAGCGGGGTCGGCAGCAGGCCCCGTTCCAGGCGGGCGTTCTCCTGGGCGCGCAGTTTGGACTCGGTGAGCCGGCGCTCGGCCGTGTCGGACCGCTTGCGCTCCACCGCGTAGCGGATCGCGCGGCTCAGGAGGCGGCTGTCCACTTCGTCCCGGAACAGGTAGTCCTGTGCGCCCACCCGTACCGCCTCCGTGCCGCGCTCGGCGTCGCCCGAGTCGGTGAGGGCCAGGACCGCGTGGCGGGGGGCCAGGTCCAGGACGTACTTGAGGACGGCGAGTTCGTCGTCGGGGCGGTCGGCCGACTCGGTGTCCGGGTCGGTCGGGCGGGCCGGGGCCGGGAGTGCCAGGTCCAGGAGGATGCAGTTGACGTCGTCGGTCAGCAGCCGCTGGGCCTCGGTGAGGTTGCGGGCGGTGCGGACGCGGATCGGCTTGCCCGCCGAGTCGAGCAGTTCGGGCACGTTGAGGGAACCCGCCGGGTCGTCCTCGATGAGGAGGACCGTGAGGTTGGTGGGGCCTGGCTGGGGGGCCGGGCCCGTGGCACCGGGGCCGGGGGCGTGGGAGCCGGGCGGGTTTGTGGAGTTGTCTGCAGGGGCCAGGGCCGAAGCGTTCATGGCAGCCCCCTCTCCGGACGGTCCGCTGGGCGCGGACACGGCGTGCGCCTGACCACTCTCCACGGCCGGGATCGCTCTCTGCCGCGGTACGGGTACGGGCATCGTGTTGGGTTCCTTCCCTCCCCCCGAGGGCACGGCGGGCGAGGGACCTCGACCCACCGACGGGGACCTTAGCGCCAGGCGCCGCCGCAACGGAATGGGCGGCGGGGCGCCGGGTGGCAAACGGCCGACGTCATATGCCGCATCACGTACCGCACTTGGACATGGCAGGGCTTTCTCCTGGGATGACGAATGTCACGCGCCGGAGGTTGAGCCCGGAGGGGAAGGTGTCGCGAGTCACGTGGGGTGGCTCACGGGGGGCATGGGGGGGGCGGGGCACGGGGGCTCACGGAAGGGGTGGCTCACGGAGGGGGGCGGTGCGGGGCGGGCTGGGGCGGGCCGGGTTGGGGTGCGCCACCGTTCGGCTGCCTCAAGCCCCCGGGTCAAGCTCCCGCCTCACCCCCCCCGGCTCACGCGTCCGGGCGTACGACGCCCAGGATCTGCATCGTGCCCGCGCCCGCGATCGTCACCTTTCGGTTCGGGCGGGGGGCGTGGACCATCGAGCCGTCGCCCAGGTACATGGCGACGTGGCTGGCGTCGGAGTTGTAGATGATGAGGTCGCCGGGGCGCATGTCCTGGATGTCGATGTGCTTGAGCTGCCGCCACTGCTCCTGGGAGGTGCGGGGGATGGTCAACCCGGCGGCGGCCCACGCCTCGCTGGTGAGGCCGGAGCAGTCGTAGGTGTCGGGCCCCTCGGCGCCCCATTCGTACCACTTGCCTATTTGCTTCGTGGCGAACTCGACGGCCTTCTTGCCCTGCGGCGACGCCTTGCCGTTGATCTCGGCGAGGATGCCGGAGTCCAGCCACGCCGCCTGTGACCTCTGCGCGGCCGCCTCCTCCAACTGCGACAGCCGCTCCCGCTCGTCGTCCTCCAACTGCGCTTCCAGCTCCTCGGCGGCGGCGATCTGCTTCTTGATCTTCTTCTTGGCCTTCTCCTTGGCCTTGCGGTTGGTCTCCAGCTTCTCCCAGCGCGCGGAGGCGTCCTTGGAGTACTGCTCCAAGTCCTGCTGGGTGCGGGTCATTTCGGCGAGCAGCCCCTTGGTGGCGAGCTGGCCCTGGCGGATGCGGTCCGCCCCCTCCAGGAAGTCCTGGGGGTTCTCGGTCAGCCACAGCTGCACCTCGGGCGGGAGGCCGCTGCCCCGGTACTGGGCGCGGGCCGCGGCGCCGATGAGGTCCTGCAACTTGTCCAGCTTCTGCTGGCCCTTGACGACCTCGTGGGCCAGGTCGACGAGCTCCTCGGACTGCTTGTCGGCCTTTTCCTCAGCCGCGTTGTACGCGTCCGTCGCGACCGCGGCGTCGTGGTAGAGGCCTTCCAGCTTCGCGCGGACGCGTTCCAAGTCCTCGTTCGTCACCGGGGTCGAGCCGGGGGCGGGCGAGGCTGATGCCGAGGGGGTCGGCGTCGGACTCGGGGTCGGCTCGGTCGGACTCGTCTGGCTCGCGTACGCGGTGACCGGTGCGCCCAGGACGGTCATCGCGCAGACCACGGCCACGGCTGCCATGGTCAGGTTGCGCTTGCCGACTCGCATACCTCTTGCCCCCAACCCCAATGGAAACAGAACTGATTAACCGTCAGTAACTTGCCGGTGCCCGGGTGATCGTGTCACGGCGTCGCGGAATGCGACAGAGGTGGGCAAGAACTCACTTCTCCCCGCCCCCTTTTCCTCCCTCCCCTGCTCCCACCTGCGTGACATCGTCCCCGCCTGTCCGACGAACGACCCGAGGGGATCGTTCCCGTGCGTCACGGAAATGTTGCTCTGAGTAATCGTAGCGGGGGTGGGTGGGTGGTGGACGGGTGGAGTGGGGGCCGGGGGGCGGGGGCCGGGGGAGGGGAAGCCGGCCGTCGTCCGGCCTTGGGCTAGCGGAGCTGCGGCGGCGCCAACGCCTCCCAGGCCACCGTGACTTCGCCCTGGCGCCAGCGCGACACCCCGTCCCGTACCGGCCAGTCCGCGCTCAGCATGCGGATCGTGCGGATCCACCGCTGCCGGGCGCCGTACGAGGCGTACGGCGCGGCGGCCGCCCAGGCCCGGTCGAAATCGCGGAGGAACGCGTGGACAGGTTCGCCGGGGACGTTGCGGTGGATGAGTGCCTTCGGGAGGCGCTCGGCGAGGTCGGAGGGGCGGTCCAGCGAGCCGAGCCGGGTGGCGAAGGTGACCGTGCGGGGGCCCTCCGGGCCGAGGGCCACCCAGACGTGCCGACGGCCGATCTCGTCGCAGGTGCCCTCGACGAGCAGACCTCCGGAGGGGTACGGGTCGGTGGGGGAGTGGGGGCCCGCAGTAAGGGAGTGGGCGCCCGCGGTGGGGGAGTGGGCGCTCGCGGTGGGGTGGGGTGTGCCGGGAGGGGGCGGCGCGGCCGGTTCGAGGCGGGCGCACAGGCGTTCCCAGACGGCGGCGACCTCGTCCTCGTCGTACTGGCGGAGTACGTTCGCCGCCCGGATGAGGGTCGGGCGGCCCGGTACGGGCACCTCGAAGCCGCCGTGCCGGAAGGTCAGGCCCTCGCATGCGTAGGGCTGCGCCGCGGTGACCCTGGCCGGGTCGATCTCGACGCCGACGACCTCGGTGCGGGGTGCTGCCGTACGGAGGCGGTGGAGAAGTTCGACGGCGGTCCAGGGGGCGGCGCCGTAGCCGAGGTCGACGGCGAGGGGGGTGGTGGCGCGGCGCAGTGCGGCACCGTGCGTCGCCGCGATCCAGCGGTCCATGCGGCGCAGCCGGTTGGGGTTGGTGGTGCCGCGCGTCACGGTGCCGACAGGTCTTGCCATGGGGTGAGCGTATGTCCGCGCCTGGGCCCCGTGCCCCGGGGCCCACTGCCGTCCTCCTGCCTCCCGGCCCCGGGCCTCACCGCCGTCCTCCTGCCTCCGGGCCCCGGGCCTGACCGCCGTCCTCCGCTCTTGGCCCCGGGCTTGACCGCAGTCCTCCGCTCCCGGCCCCGGGCCTGACCGCCGTCCTCCGTCTCCCGGCCTCGCGTCCCACCGCCTTCACCCCGGCCGGCCCCGGCACGGCCCCCACCGCCGTCCTCCGGTTGCGCACCTCCGGCCCCACCGCCGCCCTCCGGCCTCGTACCCCCGCCCCCCTCGCCGCCCCCCGGCCGCGGCGCATGCCCCCTCGACGGCTGCCCGGCCCCCAAACCCAGCTCAGCCCACTCCACCCAGCTCGGCCCACTCCCCAAACCATCGAACGGTTGAGCGAAGCTCAGTAATAATTACGCAAAGAGGAAATGGAACAGCCTCCTCCGGCGTTCCCCCTCCCGAGAGGGACCCCATGCCCTCCCCACGGCATGCCCGGAGCGAGGAGGAACGCCACGTGAGCCACTACGTCAGCAGGCTCGGGCGACGCTCCCCGGTCGGCGCGGGGCGGCTTCGGCTGCACCGGAAGCCGCGCCGGGTCGCGATGCTCTCGGTGCACACGTCACCGCTGCACCAGCCCGGCACGGGCGACGCCGGCGGGATGAACGTCTACATCGTGGAGCTGGCGCAGCGGCTGGCCGCACAGGGCATCGAGGTGGAGATCTTCACCCGGGCCACGACCGGCGCCCTGCCCCCCACGGTCGAGCTGGCGCCCGGCGTCCTGGTCCGGCACGTCGACGCGGGCCCCTACGAAGGGCTGGCCAAGGAGGAACTCCCGGCCCAGCTCTGCGCCTTCACGCACGGGGTGACGCAAGCCTGGGCGGGCCACCGCCCCGGCCACTACGACCTCGTCCACTCGCACTACTGGCTCTCCGGCCAGGTCGGCTGGCTCGCCGCCGAACGCTGGGGCGTCCCCCTGGTGCACGCCATGCACACGATGGCCAAGGTCAAGAACGCCGCGCTCGCCGCCGACGACACCCCCGAGCCCGCCGCCCGCGTCATCGGCGAGACCCAGATCGTCCGCGCCGCCGACCGCCTCATCGCCAACACGGCCGAGGAAGCCGACGAACTCGTACGCCACTACGAGGCCGACCCGGCCAAGGTCGCCGTCGTCCACCCGGGCGTCAACCTCGACCGTTTCCGCCCCGCCGACGGCCGCGCGGCGGCCAGGGCGCGCCTCGGTCTTCCCCAGGACGCCCTGATCCCCCTCTTCGCCGGCCGTATCCAGCCCCTGAAGGCCCCCGACGTCCTCCTCCGCGCCGTCGCCGTCCTCCTCGCCGAGCGCCCCGAGCTGCGGTCGAGGATCGTCGTGCCGGTGGTCGGCGGACCGAGCGGCAGCGGGCTCGCCAAGCCGGAGGGCCTGCAGAAGCTGGCCGCGCGGCTCGGCATCGCCGACGTCGTACGGTTCCGGCCGCCCGTCGGGCAGGAGCAGCTCGCGGACTGGTTCCGGGCGGCGTCCGTGCTGGTCATGCCGTCGTACAGCGAGTCCTTCGGGCTGGTCGCCATCGAGGCGCAGGCCGCCGGTACGCCGGTGCTGGCGGCCGCGGTCGGCGGCCTGCCGGTCGCCGTGCGGGACACGGAGACGGGCTTCCTGGTCCAGGGCCACGATCCCGTCGCGTACGCGCGCGTGCTGCGCGATTTCGCCGACGCCCCCGACCTGCAGACCCGGATGGGCGCGGCCGCCGCCCGCCACGCCGAGTCCTTCGGCTGGGACGCGTCGGCGGCCGCCACCGCGGACGTGTACACGGCGGCCCTGCAGGACCACCGCCGCCACCGGGTGCGCGCCCACCACGGGTGAACCCCGCCTTCCCCTCGGCGACGGCTTCGCCCGGCCCCTCGGCGACGGCTCCGCGCGGCTCCCCCGTCGACCCGCTCGTACCGGCGGGTACGCTCGCCCCATGGCTGACGAAGCGTCGATCATCGAGCAGGTCCTCAACGAGGCCGAGCTGGAGTGGGAGAGCCCCGGACCCGGCTCCTACGTCGTGAAACTCCCCGGCACCCGCAAACTCTCGACGACCGTCTCCCTGATCGTCGGCCGCCACTCCCTCTCCCTCAACGCCTTCGTGATCCGCCACCCCGACGAGAACGAGGCGGGCGTCCACCGCTGGCTCCTGGAGCGCAACCTCAAGCTGTACGGCGTGAGTTACGCCGTCGACCCGCTCGGCGACATCTACGTCACCGCCCGGCTGCCGCTCTCCGCCGTCACGCCCGAGGGCATCGACGGCCTCCTCGGCCAGGTCCTGGAAGCGGCCGACGGCGCCTTCAACACCCTCCTGGAACTGGGCTTCGCCTCCGCGATCCGCAGGGAGTACGCCTGGCGCGTCTCCCGAGGCGAACCGACCCGCAATCTGGAGGCGTTCAGCCACCTGACGCGTGACGTGACGTCGGAGACCCGCCCCGATAGCGACCGGGGGTGACCCCCACCCACCGCCTGAAGTGCCGCGTCAGGTGCGCCTGGTCGTAGAACCCGGCCACCGCCGCCGCCTCGCTCGGCCGCATGCCCTCCAACAGCAGCCGCCTGGCCCGCTCCACCCGACGGGACATCAGGTACTGGTGCGGCGCGATCCCGAAGGCCGCGCCGAACGCCCGTACGAGATGCGCGGGGTGGGCTTGGACCGTCCCCGCGGCCTCCTCCAACGTGATCCCGTCCGCGACCCGCTCGTCGAGGAGTTCACGGAGCCGATGGGCGACGGTACGACCACCAGATCCCCGGAGCCTCGAATCCGCGGCCGGCCTGCGCGGATTCCTCCCCGGACCCCTCCCCAGATGCCCCCGCAGCCGCTCCCCGACGAGCGCCAGCCTGCTCTCCGCCTCCAACTCGTCCCCCGGCCGCGCGAGCGCCGTGTGCAACTCCGCCACGCGCCGCCGCAGCAGCGGATCCCGCAGGTCGGGCCCGTCCACCGCCGCCCCGATGAGGCTCTCGTCCAACACCGACGCGCTCGAAGCCGGGTCCAGGTACAGCACCCGCTTACGGAACCCCGCGTCCGTGACCGGCTCCCCGTTGTGCGGCACGAACGGCGGCAACAACGAGACCGTGTCGCCCGGCGTGCCGTGCTCGTGCCGGTCCAACTCGTAGCGCACGGCCCCGTCGTCGACGATCAGCAGCGTCCAGACGTCGTGCACATGCATCGGGTACGCGTACTCGGTGTAGTGCGCGTGGAACACCTCGACGATGCCGGGCACACGGGGTCGCCAGGCGGAGACTTCACGCTGGGGGCGCATGCAAAGAACGTACAAGACGGGGTCGTACGCCGTTCGGCAGTCTCGTCCCATGAACAGCGAGACCCCTGGCGAGACCTCTGGCATGCCCCCTGGCGAGACCCGTAGTGCGACCCGTAGCGAGCCCCCTGTGGATGTGCCGCCGCCCGTCCGCTTCGACACCAAGATCGCCGTCCTCCTCCGCGACGACCTGGCGACCTGGCAACGCCTCAACGTCACGTCCTTCCTGGTCAGCGGCATCGGCCCGGCGGTCCCCGAGGTGATCGGCGAGCCGTACGAGGACGCCGACGGGACGGCCTACCTCCCGATGTTCCGGCAGCCGGTCCTCGTCTTCGAGGCCACGAAGGAGGTCCTGAAGACGGCGCACGCGCGGGCGCTGTCCCGCGCCCTCCCCCGCGCGCTCTTCACGTCCGACCTGTTCGCCACCGGCAACGACCGCGACAACCGGGCAGCCGTACGGTCCGTCGCGACGGGCGAGCTGGACCTGGTGGGGTTGGCGGTCTACGGCCCGCGCAACGGGGTGGACAAGGTGGTGAAGGGGGCACGGATGCATCCGTGAGACCGCCGTGGCCACTGCCGCCGTGCTCAGACCGAACCGGCGGCCTCCCCCACAGCGGCTCGCCCGCCGACCGGCCGCTCGACGACGGCCTCCCCGCTGACCTGCTTCCCGGGGACCGGCCTTTCGAGGACCGGCTCTCCGGGGACCTGCTCCCCGACGGCGGTCGTCTCCCCAACTGCTGTTGGCGCCCCCTCACTGCCCGCCCCCTCGACGGCAGCCCTCTCGACGGCAGCCCCCACGCCGTCAGGCAACGTGCCGTCAATCCCCGTGCCGTCAGGCCCCTCCCCCACCCCCGGCATCCGGCGCATCAGCGCCCAGTACCCGGCCCCCGCCACGGTCCCGATCACCGCGCACCACCCCCACAGCCACTCCGCGCCCCACCGGTCGATGACGACGCCGGACATGAGCGGAGCGACCAGCGCGGCGACGGACCACGACATCGTGTACATGCCCTGGTAACGGCCGCGCCCCTGGGCGGGGGAGAGGCGGACGACGACGCCGGTCTGCGTCGGCGCGTTGACGATCTCGGCGAGGGTCCAGACGCAGACCGTGAGGGCGAAGACCCCGATCGATCCGGCGAAGGCGGTGAGGCCGAAGCCGTACCCGGCGAGCACGGACGAGACCACCAGGAGCCGCCCCGGATCCCGGTGCTCGATGAACCGGGTGACCGGGATCTGGAGGGCGACGATCAGCACCCCGTTGACGGCGATGGCGAGACCGTAGTCCGCCGGCGTGAAGCCGGCCTCGCCCATCGCGACCGGCAGCCCGACGGACCCCTGCTGGAAGATCAGCGCGACGAGGAAGGACAGCCCGACGACGCCCATGAACCGCCCGTCGCGGACCACGGTCCCGAGCCCGACCGCGTCCGAGGCGCCGCCGGTCTTCCCCACCGCCGTCCCGCTCTCCGGCCGTGACTCCGGCAGCTTCAGGAAGACGAGGATCGCGCAGGTCAGCGTCATCCCGGCCTCGAGGAGGAAGCCGGCGCGATAACTGACCTCGGCGATGAACCCGGCGGCCATGGAGGAGATGGCGAAACCGAGGTTGATGGCCCAGTAGTTGAGGGAGAACGCGCGGACGCGGTCCTCGGGCCGGACGATGTCCGCCATCATCGCCTGCACGGCCGGGCGCGACGCGTTGCTGGCGGCGCCGACGAGGAAGGCGACGGCGGCGATCGCGACGGGATCCCGTACGAAGCCGAGCAGCGCGACCGACAACGCTGTCGAGACCTGTGCGACGAGCAGGGTGGGCCGCCGCCCGAGCCGGTCGGCCATGACCCCGCCGGCGAGCGAGGAGACGACGCCGCCGAGCCCGTGCAGCGAGGCGACGAGTCCGGCGTACGAGGCGGAGTACCCGCGGTCCAGCGTCAGGTACAGCGCCATGAAGGTGGCGACGAAGGCGCCCAGCCGGTTCACCAGCGTGCTGGTCCACAGCCACCAGAACTCGCGGGGCAGCCCCGAGACCGTTTCGCGGACGGCACGTCTGGCGGCGACGAGTGGCATGGAGCTCCCCCACGGGCGTAAGCGGCTAAAGCGGCGAACACAACTTACGAACGGGGGAGAGACCCGAGCCACCCAATTAACAACCCCAGTCAACTGTCATGGGCAGGGAGCAGGGGGGTGTCCGCCTGTCGGCCGGACGTATGACGCTTCTCGGCCGTCGATTACGCTCGGGGCCATGGCCGACGCACCGTACAAGCTGATCCTCCTCCGCCACGGCGAGAGCGAGTGGAACGAGAAGAACCTGTTCACCGGCTGGGTGGACGTCAACCTGACTCCGAAGGGCGAGAAGGAGGCGACGCGCGGCGGTGAGCTGCTGAAGGACGCCGGCCTGCTCCCGGACGTGCTGCACACCTCCCTCCAGCGACGCGCCATCCGCACCGCGCAGCTGGCCCTCGAGTCCGCCGACCGCCACTGGATCCCGGTCCACCGCAGCTGGCGCCTGAACGAGCGCCACTACGGCGCCCTCCAGGGCAAGGACAAGGCCCAGACCCTCGCCGAGTTCGGCGAGGAGCAGTTCATGCTGTGGCGCCGCTCGTACGACACCCCGCCGCCCCCGCTCGCGGACGACTCGGAGTTCTCCCAGGCGGCGGACGCGCGCTACGCGACGATCCCGCCGGAGCTGCGCCCCCGCACGGAGTGCCTCAAGGACGTCGTCAACCGCATGCTGCCGTACTGGTACGACGGCATCGTCCCCGACCTCCTGGCCGGCCGCACGGTCCTCGTCGCCGCCCACGGCAACTCTCTCCGCGCCCTCGTCAAGCACCTCGACGACATCTCGGACGCCGACATCGCCGGCCTCAACATCCCCACCGGCATCCCCCTCGCCTACGAACTGGACGCCAACTTCAAGCCGGTCACCCCCGGCGGCACCTACCTCGACCCCGACGCGGCCGCAGCCGCCATCGAGGCGGTCAAGAACCAGGGCAAGAAGAAGTAAGCAGACGCCTGAAAGCCCCCGACCTGCGGGTTCCTTGCAGAACGGGGGCTTTTTGGTGGGGGCTGGGCTGTCTCTGGCGAGGCGTGAGCCGGTCGATCGGGCCGTGCTCAGCGCTTCGGGAAGTACGGCTCCGGCCGCTCTCTCGCCTCCGCCTGGGCTCCCGCATCGTCGAGGGCTGAGACGGCTGCCGCCGCGTCCTCCTCCGGCACACAGGTGAGAACGACGGCCGGAACCTGCGTCGCCAGCATCTTGCTGCGCCAGAGGCTCAGCCCCGTCAGCCGACGCACGACCTGGGCGACGTCCATCACGCGGACGCCGGGGTCGGTGAGCACCACGTCATGGGGAACGTCGTCGCACACCAGCAAGAAGTACTCGTCCGCCATGGTTCTCCCCGCCCCTTTCCGGTTCGGAGCGTACGAGCCCTCAGCGGTCACGTCGCACCGTTTTGGTGGCGTCGAGGACGGCGCTTCACCCAGCAGCCCCGGTACGCCGCCGTCGGCGTACATCAGAAAGCCGGTCTTGGCTCCCAGAGCCCCTCGCAAGTCATCAAGAACAGGCGTGCGAGTGGGACGAATGCCAGAACGCGCCTTCGGCATGCTCGACCGCGAACGTGCACGGCGACCCGGCCAGGCCCTGGAAGTATGTCGGCCGGCCTCACAGCAGCCAGCGGTAGGCCGTGTCGTCGACAACGATCCGACGTGATCCCTCGCGGACCGAGGCCACGACTCCCCCTGCAACAGCGAAGATGCTAGCGACCTACACAGCGCCCGAACCCGCCCCAGACAGCCGCACCTTCCCGCGCTGAGGGCTCGGTCGGGCGGCCTTGAATCCATAGAGTCATGTGGGAGGAGGGGAGATGACCTCTCTAGCGATCACATGGACGCTGGGCAGTCATGGCTGGGCAGTCGTCAAGGTGGCTGATGAGCACGGCGAGGCAGAGGCCATCGCTTCTTACCTCACAGACGCGCCCGAGGAGTTTCTCCACGCCGTTGCCCGACTCGTCCTCGGTGACGACGAAGCACGCGCCGAGTTGGAGGGAGAACCACAGGTGTACCGGTGGTTCTTCCACAGAGACGGGTCCACGGTCGATGTCCGTCTGGTCCTGGCAGACGACGCCCAAGCTCCGGACAGCTCAGGGGCTGTTCTCTGGTGCGGACGCCACACTGTCACGGCGCTCGCACGCTCTGCCCTCCGGGCCTTCGACCGAATTGATCACGAGCAGGGCGAAGAAGCGTATGAGGCCCAGTGGGGCCGGCCATTCCCCCGAACCGAACTCGAAGCTCTGCGATCGGCGATGCGGGCGCGCCGGCGAGCCACAGCAGCCGGCGACACTGCCTCCGAGGAGGGCCGATGAGCGAGAGCCCGGGCCGTCCCTGGGCTGTCCCTGGGCCGTCCGAAGCCGGAGTAGGCCCCCTAGCCGCGGCTTCGCGGTAGGGGTGCCTGGGAGGGCCGCTTTTTCGATCACGGGGGCCAGGCGCTCCGCGAAGAACGTCTCGAATGCCTGCTGGGACTCCCAGACGTCCGTGACGTGGAGCCCCTGGTCGTCGAACCAGGCCACGTGGATCTGGCCCCGGCCGCCGGTACCCCTTCCCAGTCGACCGCGTCTCGCACGGTGTCGTACTGCTCCGGAGCCACCTCAGGCCAGTGCATCGACATCACTACGGACATGTGCAGAACCCCCCTTGTTCCCGCCGGTTGCGGCAAGGGGATGCTTCCATCCGGCTAGCCTCACCGGACAGGGCGTGCGGAGGTGGTGAAGCGGCTGAGCGCACCGACCGAAAGCCCGCGCACGCTCGTCGCGCGGGCCCGTCCGCGCCGGCCCGTCCGCGCCGGCCCGTCCGCGCCGCACGTGATCGGGGCCGGCGCAGTGCACCGCTAGATCGTCAGCGGCACCGGGTGTATCTCGTCCGCCATGTGGCCCGAGCGTTCGTGGACGCGCTGGACCGCGTCCGCGGAGGGGGCCTCGGAGAGGCAGTAGACGGTGCCGGACGCGGGGTCGGCCCAGGCCCGCTCGAAGTGGACGTTCTCGTCCTTCTCGACATCGAGGTCGGCCTGGTGCGCGGCACGCAGCTGGTCCTCCGTGATGCCCTTCATGTTGTGGTGCACGTCCATGAACTTGGTCATGTCCCCTACCTCCTCAGCCACCGGCCCCCTCCCCATGCTGCGCCCGTACCGCCGTACGGGCGACTCCGCAGGCTGGCGACTCCGCAGCCGCAGTCGCCAGCCCGCGCGGACATGAGTGAAGGGGCCCGTCACGAGTGACGGGCCCCTTCACCCGCGTACGAGCAGAGCCGGCGCGGCTGATCGGCAGGTCGGCTGGTCGGTGTCAGCCGCACTGACACGGGTTGCCGGACTGGCACCCGCACCCGCATCCCGAGCCGCAGCCGCAGGCGCCGAAGAGAGGCAGGGTCTTGAGGTCGGCGGGTTGATGGGTGTCCCGGACCTGTGTCGGGTCCGGCGTGCTGGGGCTGGCGGGGGATTCGGCCATGGTCCCTCCTCGAAGGGATGGAAGGCGAAGGGATGGAAGGCAGCGCATCGGAATCCAAAGGCGGCGCATCGGGATCCAAAGGCAGCGCATCGGAATCCAAAGAGCGAGGTGGTGCCCTCGCCCGTTGACTGCCCCATTCCAAGCCCGTTCAGCCGGGCGCATCAACGGCGCATGGAGGCGTTCACACGCCCCGTCCGACCATCGAGCGCCGGGAGGCCTACGCCCCCTCCACCCCCGCGACCGGCTGCACGGGCTGGATGTCCGCCTGGAGTTCGTCCGCGTGTTCGCCCGTCACCAGGTACACCACCCGCTTCGCGACCGACACCGCGTGGTCCGCGAAACGCTCGTAGTACCGGCCGAGGAGGGTGACATCGACGGCGGTCTCGATGCCGTGCTTCCAGCGGTCGTCCATCAGGTGCTGGAAGAGCGTGCGGTGGAGCAGGTCCATCGCGTCGTCGTCGCTCTCCAGCTGGAGTGCCAGGTCGACGTCCTTGGTGATGATCACCTCGGCGGCCTTCGCCATCAGGCGCTGCGCGAGCTGGCCCATCTCCAGGATCGTGGCGTGCAGGTCACGCGGGACCGTGTGTTGGGGGAAGCGCAGCCGGGTCAGCTTGGCCACGTGCTGGGCGAGGTCACCCGAACGCTCCAGGTCGGCCGACATACGCAGCGACGTCACGACGATACGGAGGTCCGTCGCCACCGGCTGCTGCCGGGCCAGCAGGGCTATCGCGCGGGCCTCCAGGTCGTGCTGGAGGTCGTCGACCTTCTTGTCGGCCTCGATCACGCTCTCGGCCAGCTTCAGGTCGGCGTCGAGCATCGCCGTGGTGGCGCGACCGATCGCCGACCCCACCAGTCGGGCCATCTCGACCAGGCCCTCACCGATCGAGTCAAGTTCCTCGTGGTACGCGTCCCGCATCAGGGTGTCCCTCTCTTACGTACGTTCTGCTCGTGGGTAACCAGGAAAGCCGTTCCGGAAGCCGTTCCGCCAGGCCGGGCCAGGACGGCCGTACCCCGACCACCGCGTGAACGGCGACGGCGAACGGTGACCGGTGGGCCCCGGACGATTCCCACGCTCCCACGTTCCGGCCCTTACGCGTCCGTTTCCGCCACCCCAAATGAACCAATACTGGCTCCAAGGTGAACTCTGGGCGACGAGTGTTCGAGGTCGCCCTCCGATCGCTGTGGGGATGTCCGACCTCGTGCCTAACCTGGATGCATGGACGTGAACGCGGCGGTCGCCGCAGCGGCTGCGATCGCCGGAGTACTCACCGGCGTCATCGCCATGCTGGCGTTCCGTATCAGCGAGCGCGAGCAGAAGCGTCCCACCAGAACCTCCCTGCACACCGACCCGGTGCTCCCGCCCGGCGTCGACACCGTGCTGTCCGTGCTCCGCTCGTCCGCCGTCGTCCTCGACGAGGCGGACGCCGTCGTCAAGGCCAGCTCCGCCGCGTACGCCCTCGGGCTCGTGCGGGGCGGCAAGCTGTCCATCGAGCCGATGCTCAAGATGGCCCGCGACACCCGTCGCGACGGCGAGATACGACAGGTCGAGCTGGACCTGCCCCGGCGCGGCACCGGACGCGGCGAGGCGCTCGCGGTCTCCGCGCGGGTCGCGCCGCTGGGCTCCCGGCTCGTGCTGCTCCTGGTCGAGGACCTCACCGAGGCCCGCCGGATAGAGGCCGTGCGGCGGGACTTCGTCGCGAACGTCAGCCATGAGCTGAAGACGCCTGTCGGCGCGCTCTCCCTGCTCTCCGAGGCCGTCATGGGCGCCTCGGACGACCCCGAGGCGGTGGAGCGGTTCGCCGGGCGCATGCAGATCGAGGCCACCCGGCTCACCAACCTCGTGCAGGAGCTGATCGACCTCTCCCGGGTGCAGAACGACGACCCGTTGGAGGACGCCGAGCCCGTTCGGGTGGACGAGCTGGTCGCCGAGGCCGTCGACCGCTGCCGCCACCAGGCCGGGACCAAACAGATCACCATGGCCGCCGGCGGCACCGCCGAGCTGCGTGTCTGGGGCAATCGCGGTCAGCTGGCCGCCGCCCTGGGCAACCTCGTGGAGAACGCCGTCAACTACTCCCCGGCCCGCACCCGCGTCGGCATAGCCGCACGCCGGGTGACCGCGCCCGGCGGGGACCATATCGAGATCGCCGTGACCGACCAGGGCATCGGCATCTCGGACAAGGACAAGGAGCGCATCTTCGAGCGCTTCTACCGCGTGGACCCGGCCCGTTCCCGCCAGACCGGCGGTACGGGTCTCGGTCTCGCGATCGTCAAGCACGTGGCCGCCTCGCACGGCGGGGAGGTCACGGTGTGGAGCTCGGAGGGACAAGGCTCCACATTCACCCTCAGGCTGCCGGAGGCGGGCGCGACCCGCGACCGCGCGGACCCGCACCCGGACCTCGACGACGAGGACGGACAGCCTCACCCCGACCCATCCCCGTACGGACCGTACGACCCGCTTCCCGCCCCGGAGGTCCTTCCGTGACCCGAGTGCTCGTCGTCGAGGACGAGGAGTCCTTCTCCGACGCCCTGTCCTACATGCTCCGCAAAGAGGGCTTCGAGGTCGCCATCGCGACCACCGGACCCGACGGCCTCGACGAGTTCGAGCGCAACGGAGCCGACCTCGTCCTGCTCGACCTGATGCTGCCCGGCCTGCCGGGCACCGAGGTCTGCCGTCAGCTGCGCGGCCGTTCCAATGTCCCGGTGATCATGGTGACCGCCAAGGACAGCGAGATCGACAAGGTCGTGGGCCTGGAAATAGGAGCCGACGACTATGTCACCAAGCCCTTCTCCTCCCGCGAGCTCGTCGCCCGTATCCGGGCCGTACTGCGCCGCCGCGGCGAGCCCGAGGAGGTCACCCCGGCCGCGCTGGAGGCCGGTCCCGTCCGTATGGACGTCGACCGTCACGTGGTCACTGTCTCGGGCTCCAAGGTCGACCTCCCCCTCAAGGAGTTCGACCTGCTCGAAATGCTGTTGCGGAACGCCGGCCGCGTCCTGACCCGTATGCAGCTCATCGACCGCGTCTGGGGCGCCGACTACGTCGGTGACACCAAGACCCTCGACGTCCACGTCAAGCGCCTCCGCGCCAAGATCGAGCCGGACCCGGGTGCGCCGCGCTACCTGGTCACGGTCCGTGGCCTCGGGTACAAGTTCGAGCCGTAGGCCCTACGGCCGCACGCACGCCGTACGCCGAAGGGCGGCACCCCTCCCGGGGGTGCCGCCCTTCGGCGTACGGATGCGGGCCTCAGTGGCCCGTGGTCTCCTCGGAGGCCGAGACGGACGGCGACGCCGTGGAGCCGGCGGCGGTGCCCTCCTCCTCGGCGGCCGTCCCGTCGGGGGACGGCGAGCCCGTGCCGTCCGGAGACGGGGAGCCGGTGGTCTCCTCGGACGGGGAGGCGCTGCCGACGGGGGCCTCGGGGATGTCGGTCGGGCCCCACTTCTCGAAGTAGTGCTCGGCGGGGACCACGAAGGCGCGCAGGGTGACTTCGCCGGTCTCGCTGAACTCGAAAGTGACCTTCTGGGCGTTGCCGTCCTTGACCCCGTCGGTGGCGTCCATGACCGCGGAGGCGTTGCCCTCGCCGCCCAGGATGACGGAGCCGCCGGCCGGGACGACGACCTTGCCGCCCTTGCCCTTGCCCTTGGCGGGGGTGAGCTCGACGGTGCCCGCGCCCTCGACGGTGACGGAGTCCAGGGTCTGGTCGGTCGATGCGGCGTTGAACAGCGTCGCGGAGACCACGGCGGGACCCTTGGTCTCGGTGCCGGGCTGGGTGACCACGATCGCGTTCTGGATCTTGATGTCGCCGACGCTGGTGGCCGCGTTGTCCGGCTTGATCTCCAGGGTCTGGGCGTTGTTGCCGGCGGCGCACGCGGCGAGTGAGGCGATCGAGAACGCGATGGCGGCGGCGGCGAGGGCGCCGCGTCGAAGGCTGCTGCTCACGGCGGCGGCAACTCCTAGAACGTGGGCGGTACGTGGTCTGTAGCGGCCTTAGGTTACCGAGCCGTCCCGTCGCCGCCGCACCCGACCCTCCCCAAGTCCCCGACATGTCACCGGAAGCAATTGACGGACACGTCACGCCCGCCTCCGGTCGGCATTCGCAAAACCGTCGTCGATCTCGTCGCCGTCGGGTTCTGGATTTCCTTCGGGGAATGCGCTCCGCCACGAAAAATCGATCAACTGCCAGAACGTCGCCGGAACAGCGTAAGAACACGATCCGGTAACGGCGGAACAGGGCCCGTGGACAGAACTCCTTGATCAATTCCGGATTCGTCTCGTACCCGACTCCTTGCATCGAACGGAGTAGCGGAAGTCGCACACTTGGAGTCGGACAAAGCGGGACGTTAGGATGCTCCCGGCGTCCTCCGGATGCGTGTAACGTACGCGTTTCACTCCGCCCGGAGAGCCGCTCCCACCTGCGAATACCCTCTTCCGTTCGGGCCCCGCAGCACGTTCCTGTTGCAGTTGTCAAGCCCCGAGATATGCCCTGACCTGCGAAAACGCCATTCAGAACCCGCCGAATCCGTGTTACCCTGGATAGCCACGGAAGGGGTACCTGTCACATGACGTTCAAGGTTGGCGACACCGTGGTCTATCCCCATCACGGGGCCGCGCTGATCGAGGCCATCGAAACTCGCCAGATCAAAGGCGTGGACAAGACCTACTTGGTGCTCAAGGTCGCTCAGGGCGACCTGACGGTGCGTGTGCCAGCGGACAATGCGGAGTTCGTCGGCGTACGTGATGTGGTCGGGCAGGACGGCCTGGACCGGGTCTTCGAGGTGCTGCGCGCACCGTATGCCGAGGAGCCCACGAACTGGTCGCGTCGCTACAAGGCAAATCTGGAGAAGCTCGCCTCCGGCGATGTCATCAAGGTCGCGGAAGTCGTGCGTGACCTGTGGCGTCGTGAGCGCGAGCGCGGACTGTCCGCCGGTGAGAAGCGCATGCTCGCCAAGGCCCGCCAGATTCTGGTGAGCGAGCTGGCCCTCGCGGAGAACACCAACGAGGACAAGGCCGAGGCTCTGCTCGACGAGGTCCTCGCGTCCTGAACTGACTGCGTCTCGAACTGACCTGTGGCAGGCAGCCAGCCCGCTCAGCCGTTCAGTGCAGCAGCACAGCACATCGAAATGCCGCGGTGCCCGATGACATAGGTGATGTCGCCGGGCGCTGCGGCATGCTCGTACCCGGATGCCGTACGCCTGAATGGGTCCCTGATACTTGGCGATACTTGGCGTGCCCCGGTGCTCATGAGTACGCGGTACTCGTACTTGGCGTGCCGGGCCCGGGCAGCTGGCTCGACCAGATGTCACGGAAGGGTCCGGTCAAGGTGTCGCGCCCGGCACGCTGTGGCCATACCCACGTAGGCCGAGCACACAAACCTGACAGGAACCGATGTCTGACGAATCGCGCCCTTCCCCCTCCGGAACCGGTACGGCGACCCGTACGGCGGCCGTGATCCCGGCCGCCGGCCGGGGCGTACGCCTCGGTCCGGGCGCCCCCAAGGCGCTACGCGCGCTGAACGGCACTCCGATGCTGATCCACGCGGTGCGGGCCATGGCCGCGTCCCGTGCCGTGTCCCTGGTGATCGTGGTGGCGCCGCCCGACGGCGCCCCCGAGGTCAAGAGCCTCCTCGACGCGCACGCGCTGCCCGAGCGCACGGACTTCCTCGTCGTACCCGGGGGTGAGTCGCGCCAGGAGTCGGTGAAGCTCGGGCTCGACGCGCTGCCGCCCGGCTTCGACATCGTCCTCGTCCACGACGCGGCCCGTCCCCTGGTTCCCGTCGACACGGTGGACGCCGTCATCGAGGCCGTACGGGACGGGGCGCCGGCCGTGGTGCCGGCGCTGCCGCTCGCCGACACGGTCAAGGAGGTCGAGCCGACGGGCGCGCCCGGGGCGCCGGAGCCGGTCGTCGCCACGCCGGAGCGGGCGCGGCTGCGGGCCGTGCAGACGCCGCAGGGGTTCGACCGGGAGACGTTGGTGCGGGCGCACGAGACGGTCACCGGGGAGGTGACCGACGACGCGAGCATGGTGGAGCGGCTCGGGCTCGGGGTCGTGGTCGTGCCGGGGCACGAGGAGGCGTTCAAGGTGACCAGGCCGCTGGACCTGGTGCTCGCGGAGGCGGTTCTGGCGCGCAGGAGGCTGAACGATGGGTTCTGAGACGGCGCCGGGGGCGCTGCCGGGTTCGCTGCCGGGTTCCGTGGTGTTGCCGCAGGTCGGGATCGGTACCGACATCCACGCCTTCGAGGAGGGGCGGGAGCTGTGGTGCGCCGGGCTGAAGTGGGAGGGGGAGGGGCCGGGGCTCGCCGGGCACTCCGACGCGGACGTCGTGGCGCACGCCGCGTGCAACGCGCTCTTCTCCGCGGCCGGGATGGGGGACCTCGGGCAGCACTTCGGGACGGGGCGGCCGGAGTGGGCCGGGGCGTCGGGGGTGACGTTGCTGGCGGAGGCCGCGCGGATCGTGCGGGCCGGGGGGTTCGTCATCGGGAACGTGGCGGTGCAGGTGGTGGGGGACCGGCCGAAGATCGGGAAGCGGCGGGACGAGGCGCAGAAGGTGTTGTCCGAGGTCGTGGGGGCGCCGGTGTCGGTGTCTGGGGCTACGACGGATGGGCTGGGATTTCCCGGGCGGGGTGAGGGGTTGATGGCCGTCGCCACCGCGTTGGTCGTGCGGGTGGGGTGATCTCGGGAGTTCGCCCCCGCCGCCCCTACCCGTCCCGTCCTCCAGGGGCTGCGCCCCTTCGACCCCCTTGGGTGCGTTGTCGGGTGCGGGGCGGTGGGGGCTTCTCGCGCAGTTCCCCGCGCCCCTTGCGGGGCGCGGGTTCCGGGCGTGGGTTTTCCCGAACGTCACGAAAGCGTGGCCCTTGGGGTGATCGGGGCGGGGCACCGGCCACGGGCTACTACTCTTGAGGCGTGACTATTCGCCTGTACGACACCAGCGCCCGGCAGATCCGTGACTTCGCCCCGCTCACGCCGGGTTGTGTCTCGATCTACCTGTGTGGCGCCACGGTGCAGGCGGCCCCGCACATCGGGCACATCCGGTCGGGGCTCAACTTCGACATCATGCGCCGGTGGTTCGAGTACCGCGGGTACGACGTGACGTTCGTCCGGAACGTCACGGACATCGACGACAAGATCATCGCGAAGTCGGCCGACCAGGGCCGCCCGTGGTGGTCGATCGGCTACGAGAACGAGCGCGCGTTCAACGACGGTTACCGCGCGCTCGGTTGCCTGCCGCCGACCTACGAGCCGCGTGCCACCGGGCACGTGACCGAGATGGTCGAGATGATGCGCGGGCTGATCGAGCGCGGACACGCGTACGAGGCCGACGGGAACGTCTACTTCGACGTGCGGTCCTTCCCCGGGTATCTACAGCTCTCCAACCAGGAGCTGGACAACCTGCTCCAGCCCTCCGGCGAGGGCGAGACCGGCAAGCGCGACCCGCGGGACTTCGCCATGTGGAAGACGGCGAAGCCGGGGGAGCCCACCTGGGAGACGCCCTGGGGGCGCGGGCGGCCGGGCTGGCACCTGGAGTGCTCGGCCATGGCGCACAAGTACCTGGGCAGCGCCTTCGACATCCACGGCGGCGGCCTCGACCTGATCTTCCCGCACCACGAGAACGAGATCGCGCAGGCCAAGGCCTTCGGCGACGACTTCGCCACGTACTGGGTGCACAACGCCTGGGTCACCATGAGCGGCGAGAAGATGTCCAAGTCGCTGGGGAACAGCGTCCTGGTCTCCGAAATGGTCAAGCACTGGCGGCCCATCGTCCTGCGGTACTACCTGGGCACCCCGCACTACCGGTCGATGATCGAGTACAGCGAGGACGCCCTGCGCGAGGCCGAGTCGGCGTTCGCCCGGATCGAGGGGTTCGTGCAGCGGGTCGTCGAGAAGGCCGGCGGAATCGTCGAACCCGCCGCCGAAGTGCCGCCGGCGTTCGCCGAGGCGATGGACGACGACCTCGGGGTGCCGCAGGCGCTCGCCGTCGTGCACACCACGGTCCGGCAGGGCAACAGCGCGCTGGCCGCCGACGACAAGGAAGAGGCCGTCGCGCGGCTCGCCGAGGTGCGGGCCATGCTCGGGGTCCTGGGCCTCGACCCGCTGGACGCGCACTGGGCCGGTGACGGCGCCGACCGGGGCGAGGACCTCCACGGGGTCGTCGACAGCCTCGTCGGGCTGGTCCTCCAGCAGCGGGAGGCAGCGCGCGCCCGCAAGGACTGGGCCACCGCCGACGCCATCCGCGACCAGCTCAACCAGTCCGGTCTGGTCATCGAGGACAGCCCGGACGGCCCCCGCTGGACGCTCGGCCCGCGCTGAGCCGGACGTCCGGTCGCTTGATCGATTGTGCCGCCCGGGCCTCCGGGCGGCACACTGCATTACGTACACACGACGACGTACGCCCGACGCGTACGCACACACGCTTCTCAGGAGACGGGTAGGTCATGGCCGCTAACAACCGCCGCATGTCCGGCAAGAAGGGCGCGCAGGTCGGCAGTGGCGGCCAGCGGCGCAAGGGTCTCGAGGGCAAGGGCCCGACCCCGCCCGCCGAGATGCGCAAGAAGCACAAGGCGAACCGCATCGCCAACGCCAAGGCGAAGCAGGCCGCACGCCGGCCCGCGCCGCGCGGCCGGGGCGGCAAGGGCACGTCCGAGATGGTCGTCGGACGCAACCCGGTCGTCGAGGCGCTGCGCGAGGGCGTGCCCGCCTCGACGCTCTACGTCCAGCAGTTCATCGACAACGACGAGCGGGTGCGCGAGGCGCTGCAGCTCGCGGCCGAGCGCGGTGGCATCAACCTCATGGAGGCGCCCCGCCCCGAGCTGGACCGCATGACCAACGGCCTCAACCACCAGGGGCTCGTCCTCCAGGTCCCGCCGTACGAGTACGCGCACCCCGAGGACCTGGTGGCCGCCGCGTACGACGAGGGCGAGGACCCGCTGATCGTCGCCCTCGACGGGGTGACCGACCCGCGCAACCTCGGCGCCGTCGTCCGGTCCGTCTCCGCGTTCGGCGGTCACGGTGTCGTCGTGCCCGAGCGGCGCGCGGCCGGCATGACCGCCGGTGCGTGGAAGACGTCCGCCGGCACGGCCGCCCGTACGCCCGTCGCGCGCGCCACTAACCTCACGCGCGCGTTGGAGGCCTACAAGAAGGCCGGTGTCGTCGTGGTCGGCCTCGCCGCCGACGGCGAGGCCGAGGTGGGCGAGTTGGCGGCCCTGGAGGGTCCCGTCGTGATCGTGGTCGGCAGCGAGGGCAAGGGTCTGTCCCGCCTCGTCGGCGAGACCTGTGACTTCCGGGTGCGGATCCCGATGCCGGGTGGCGCGGAGTCGTTGAACGCCGGTGTGGCGGCGGGAGTTGTGCTGTACGAGGCGGCGCGCCGCAGGGCCTGAGAAGGGCTGTGACCGGGGGTTCTGGTCGTTCTGGATCACCTTG
Source organism: Streptomyces sp. SP18BB07 (assembly GCF_036322545.1). Classification (NCBI taxonomy): domain Bacteria; kingdom Bacillati; phylum Actinomycetota; class Actinomycetes; order Kitasatosporales; family Streptomycetaceae; genus Streptomyces; species Streptomyces sp. SP18BB07. The sequence continues at coordinate 245,875 of NZ_JAQYWT010000319.1, read as the reverse complement.
ACGGGGTCCGGACAGATCGGGGCGGTCAAAGCAGTGTCCTAACGACACGTCACTCGGTTAGATGAGTGTGGACACCAGAACACCCCGCACACCCACGGGGGACCGTTCGTCGGGATTCGACTCGGGATTCGACGACGCTCCCGCGCTGAGCATGGTGAAGGTGCCGAGCGATCCGGCGCAGGTCATCGTCAACCACGCGAGCTTTCGCGTGCAGTTGGGCGCCTCCACGCGGGCGTCCCCGCGCATCGCACGGCACCTGAGCGCCACCGAGGACACCACGCGCATCCCCGTCGTGGGCACGGCGGGGCGCTCCGGCGCGCCCGCAGCCGGCCGCCGGCGCGCGCCGGTCGTCTGGAGCGGGAAGTCCGCACCCGACGACACCGGGGCCCACCGGCTCCTCCAGGCGGTGCGCGGCGCGGGCGTCGGCCTCCCCGACCCGCTCGGCGACACGGGCTCGACCCAGGTCATCCCCCGCGTCGACGGCACGGGCGGCGGCTACGACACCGACGGCGGGCGCTACCGCTCCGAAAGCGGGCGCTACGGCGCCGACTTGACCGTCGAGACGGTGGAGACGCCCATCGTCGGCAGCCAGCGCACGCACGGCGACCACGCCGGCGAAGGCACCCGGCTGCTCCCCACCATGCGCACGGTCGACAGCGCCTACGACGAACCCCGCTACGACCCGGCGAGCCACGGCCCCGGTCAAGGCGCCTACGGGGACGACGACTTCACGGACCGGTACGACGACCGGTGCGACGACGACCGGTACGACGACGACCGGTACGACCACGACCGGGTCGACGGCGAGGACGGGCGCGGCGGACGCCGGACCGGCAACGAGCCCGTCCGGCACGCCTATTACCCCGGCCGCCGCATGAACCTCGGCGTGGTGCTGCTGCCGCTCAGGGTCTTCCTCGGCTTCATCTCCATCTACGCCGGCATGGGCAAGCTCTGCGACCCGCACTACTTCGACGGCGGCAAGCGCGGCTCCATGGTGAAGTGGCTGAACACGCTGCACCCGTGGGAAGTCGCCGAGCCGCTGCGGCAGTTCGCCCTCGAACACCCGGTGGGTTCAGGGCTCGTCATCGCGTTCGCCCAGGTCATCGTCGGTGTGCTGACCGTCTTCGGACTGTGGCAGCGGGTCGCCGCCGGCGTCGGGGCGCTGCTGTCGGCCGCGCTGCTCGTCACCGTCAGCTGGAAGACCGTCCCCGTCTACGAGACGCCCGACATCATCTACCTCGCCGCCTGGTCCCCGCTGATCATCGCGGGCGCGCCGGTGTACTCCGTCGACGGACGGCTCGCGGGCGGCGCCTGGCGCACGCTCGGGCCGCGCGCCGACATCTGGGAGCTGCGCCGGTACGTACTGCGCCGGGGCGCGCTCGTCACCGCGATCGTCGTCGGGCTGACGCTGCTGGTCGGGTCCCTGCTCGGCGGTGCCGTGCGGGACGCCGACCGGATCGTCGTTCCCGGTCCCGGGGAGGCGCCGCGCAACGAGCTGCCGGGGTCGCCGCTGCCGGGTGAGCCGAGCGCGCGGCGCGAGAACAGCCCGTCCGCGTCCGACACGCCGACCGCGGGCGCGACGTCGGCTTCGCCTTCGGAGGCGGCCACCACGCCGGGGGCCACGCGGTCCACCGGGGCGGTCACCGGGGGGCAGCCGAGCCAGACGCAGGGGACGACCGGGCAGGCGCCGCCGCCGCCGCAGTCGGCGCCGGTGGAGCAGGCGCCGAGCACCACCGCGGGGCCGAGTTCCAGTGGGGGTGCCTCCAGTGGGGCGACCGGTGGGGCGACGTCCTCCGGGGGGTCCACCGGAGGGAGCTCTTCCGGTGGGCAGCCCGGGCTGGTCGGGGGGTTGCTCGGGTAGGTCGTACGGATGTGGTGATGGGCCCCGCGTGAGGTTTTGCGCGGGGCCCATCGGTGTGTGAGAGGCGCCTGAGAGCTCGGGGGAGCGTGTTTCGTCGCCGGCTGCGGGTGCGTGGGGCTTCTCGCGCAGTTCCCCGCGCCCCTGGGAGAGCCGTGGCTTCGGAAGGCGCCCTAGCGGTTCTGGGCCGCCAGTTCCTTTGCTGCCTCTGTCAGGTCCTTCGCTGTGTCGATGGCGCGCCAGTAGGCGCCCTGGGGGAGGGGGAAGCCCGCCAGGCGGCGTTCTCGGGCGAGGCGGGGGAACGTGGTGCGTTCGTGGTCGCCGCGGGCCGGGAGGAGGTCGGTGAACTCCGGGGAGAACACGTAGACGCCCGCGTTGATCTCGTATGTGGTGGGCGGGGCCTCGATGAAGTCCGTGACGCGGCCGAAGCCGTCCGTCTTCACGGCGCCCCAGGGGATGCGCGGACGGGCCAGGGCGAGGGTGGCGACGGCGTCGCGCTCGGTGTGGAAGTCCGCCATGTCGCGGAGCGAGAAACGGGTCCAGATGTCGCCGTTGGTGGCGTACCAGGGCCGGTCGGGGTGCGGCAGGTGGGCGGCGGCGTACTTGAGGCCTCCGCCTCGGCCCAGGGGCTCCGTCTCGACGACCGTGGTGACGCGGACCGGGAGGTCGGCGGAGTCCAGCCACTTCTGCAGGACGTCGGCGAGATGGCCGCAGGAGACGACGACGTCGGTCACGCCCTCCTCGGCGAGCCAGGCGAGCTGATGGCCGATGATCGGCGTGCCCGTACCGGGGATCTCGACCATGGGCTTGGGCCGGTCGTCGGTGTACGGACGCAGCCGGGAGCCCTGGCCACCGGCGAGGACCACGGCTTGAACGGGGCGCGACGCGGCGTTCGGATCGGTCATGACCCGAACTGTACGTGGCGCCCCGTTCGCGGGAGCACGGCCCTGTGATCGGCGCGGGAGGGGGTCACCGGGGTGGGGTGCCCCGGTGGGTCGCCGGGGTGGTCAGGCGAACTGGGCGGCCACTCCGGTCGCGTACGAGGTGTCGCAGACGGGGCGGGCGAAGCCCTGGGCCCGGGTGGGGCCGTAGGCGCGGACGGCGGCGCGGCCGAGGGCGCGGGCGATGGAGGTGCAGTGCTTGGCCAACGACGGGCGCTCGTTCACCGCTTCCTGGAGGTGGGTGAGGGCGACTCCGGGGTCCTCGTCCTGGAGCTCCAGCAGGAGCTTGTCCTGGAGCACCTCGTGCGGGGCGCGGGGCTTGGTGCGCTCGGTGGAGTCCAGCTCGGCCACGTCCGAGGCGGCGAGGACCGATTGGTCGGGGTCCGTGGTGGTCCATTGGACCTTGGTGACCGCGAGGGTGCCGGAGAGGACCAGGACGACGGGCAGGACCAGGGCCAGGGAACGGCCGATCCGGCGGGCGGGACCGCGGCCGCGCCGCGTCCGTTGGGTGTAGGTGTGGGTGTGCTTCACGCGAGTGAGGGTAGCGCGGGGTAGCGATAGGGCGACATTGGGTCACCGGTATGGGGGATGCCCGAGCGCCGTTGTGAAGGTGGCGGGTTGACGCACACTGGTCGAAATGAGCCGATTTGCCGGGGTAGTTGGCGGCAAGGAAAAAGGCCCCGCAGAGGTTTGCGGGGCCTTCTTCGTCAACCTGGGTGATTTATCCCGGGCCGGTGGTTTCGCGAACGGTCGCGCCCACCGCGCGAGGGATCAGTCGGTGAGGCGCTCACCCGTCGAGGTCGAGAACACGTGGGTCTCGCCCGGACGCGGGACGACGTGCAGCGTCGCGCCCTTCTCCGGGACCTGGCGGCCGTTGACGCGGACCACGAGGTCCTTGGTCTCGCCGCCGACCTCGGCGGTGCCGTAGACGTAACCGTCGGCGCCGAGCTCCTCGACGACGTTGACGGAGACGGCGAGGCCGGCCGGGGCGTCGTCGGTGTCCTTCGACAGGGAGGAGGCGACGGAACCGTCGTGCTCGATGATGTCGAAGTGCTCGGGACGGACACCGACGGTGACCGTGGTGTCACCCTTGTCGGAGGCGGCCTTCAGGGCGTCGCGGTTGACCGGGACGACGCTGTTGCCGAACTTCACGCCGCCGTCGGTGATCGGGACCTCGACCAGGTTCATGGCCGGGGAGCCGATGAAGCCGGCGACGAAGAGGTTGGCCGGGCGGTCGTACATGTTGCGCGGGGTGTCGACCTGCTGGAGCAGACCGTCCTTGAGGACCGCCACGCGGTCGCCCATCGTCATGGCCTCGACCTGGTCGTGGGTGACGTAGACGGTGGTGATGCCGAGGCGGCGCTGCAGGGACGCGATCTGCGTACGGGTGGAGACGCGGAGCTTGGCGTCGAGGTTCGACAGCGGCTCGTCCATGAGGAAGACCTGGGGCTCACGCACGATGGCGCGACCCATGGCGACACGCTGGCGCTGACCACCGGAGAGGGCCTTCGGCTTGCGGTCCAGGTACTCGGTGAGGTCGAGGATCTTCGCGGCCTCCTCGACCTTCTGCCGGATCTCCGCCTTGTTGACGCCGGCGATCTTCAGGGCGAAGCCCATGTTGTCGGCGACGGTCATGTGCGGGTAGAGCGCGTAGTTCTGGAACACCATGGCGATGTCCCGGTCCTTCGGCGGCAGGTGCGTGACGTCGCGGTCACCGATGCGGATGGCGCCGCCGTTGACGTCCTCGAGCCCCGCGAGCATGCGGAGCGAGGTGGACTTGCCGCAACCGGACGGGCCGACCAGAACGAGGAACTCGCCGTCCTCGATCTCGATCTCGAGACCGTCCACGGCGGGCTTCGTGGAACCCGGGTAGATCCGGGTCGCCTTGTCGAACGTAACTGTGGCCATGGGTCGTAGGCCCCCTTCACCGGCAGGAACGTGCCGGACGATCCGTTGTAAAGGTGGTGATCCACCTCGGCCGTGCCGCGGTGGTGTAGTCCACGGGAGTGGATTGGGTCAGGACGGTACCTCCCGTTCACCGGGTCTGTCAGTACCTGGACGCCTGTGAACTTCGCGGAAATTTTCGACGGGGGAGAGGCTGTCGTGGTGATTCTTGTCGGCGGAGGCAGAGCACCGCACTTTTGACCTTGCTCCGACGCTTCCTGCTTCTTCGCGCACTGCCACGCGTGCATCACCCCAGGCGGGGCGAGTCCGGGCGGTCCTACGCGCGCTCCACAGGCATTCCGGCCGACGGCCCGTCGGTCCGTAACGCAGCCGGCCGCTAGCACGCGGTCGGTAGAGGACCTTTCAGTCCCGAAGCCCGGATCACAGTCGGCGCCGCCGTGCCCGGTGGCAAGCCGGCGGTCACCCGCCCGTACAAGCGCATCCCTTCAACCCGGAGATTCGCGGCGGCATTCACGTCTCGGCCGTGGACCGCCCCGCAAGGGGAGCAGGTCCACTCCCGTACTGAAAGGTCCATCTTCGGCCCCTTCGTACGGCACGCCGAGCACAGTCGAGTCGAAGGGAAAAATCGATCGACGATCACCAGGGTTCGGCCGTACCACGCGCACTTGTAGTGCAGTTGCCGCAGCAGCTCACCCCACCCGGCGTCGAGGATGGCCTCGTTCAGCCTCGCTTTTCGCCGTCGGCCCTTGCCGTGGGCCGGACGCAGCAGGGTCACGATGGACAGGTCCTCCACGACGAGCACTTGGTTCTCGCGCACGAGGCGGGTCGTGAACTGGTCCAGCATGTCTTTGCGCACATCAGAGATGAGTGTGTAGAGGCGGGCGATCCTCTGTCGGACCTTGTTCCGGTTGTTCGATCCCCTCACCTTGTTGTGCAGTTCGCGCTGGAGCCGTGCCAGCTTCTCCGCGTACCGTTTCAACAGCCGAGGGTGATCCAGTTTCGCTCCGTCGTCGAGAGTGACGAGTGACGCCAGCCCCAGATCCAGCCCCACGGCCTTCGGCTCCTGGGTGTCCGGCAGGAAGGCGGCGGCCAGCGGTGTGATGCGCTCCTCGACGAGCGCTGCTACGAAGTACCGTCCGGCTTTGTCACGTGTGACCGACAAGCGGACCGGGACCACGCCGACAGGCAGTGCCCGTGACCAGCGGATGCGCAGTGGCTCGGACTGTTTGGCAAGCGTGATCAGACCGGTTCCGGGCAGAGCCGGGTTCTCGACCCACTTGAAGCCCGTGCGTACGTAGATCGCAGACTCCCGCGACCTTCCCTTCTTCTTCCGCTCGGGACACCTGGTCTGGCCGTTCAGGAACCGGGTGAAGGCCTGGTCGACGTGGCGCAGGGCCTGTTGGAGCACGGTCGATGACACCTCCTTGAGCCACGCAGTGTCCTCGCCCCGCTTCCAGCCGGTCAGTGCTCGGCAGGATTCTGCGAACCCGACCTTCACTCGATGCTGCTCCCAGGCCTCTGACCGCAAGGCCAGGCCTTCGTTGTAGACCCAGCGGCAGGCGCCGAAGGTCCTTCCCAACTGCTCGGCTTGCTCGATGGTCGGATAGAAGCGGAACCGGTAGACGCGATGGTGTGTGTCGGCCTCTTTGGTGTGGCTCCTGAGCGGTGTCGCCTTGCGGGTGTGGTGCTTGCGGCGGCCGGCGATACCGAGGGCGTCGCGCTTGACGCGTTCGGCTTCCGCGCCCTTCACCGCTTTCAGCTTCGTCGTCTCAGCATGCTGCCTCATGTCGCCCCTCTCTCCCCGACGATCCGATCTTCGGAACAGCACGTCAGGTCGATCAACGAACGAGTGAACGGTCGGACACGCACGGTTGTGGACGATCAAGGTGCGGGCAAAACATCATGGCTTCGGGAAACGGCCTCTGTGTAGAGTGGAGCCGCTTTCGCGCGTGACGTTGTCTGTGCGATGCCCCCTTAGCTCAGTTGGCCAGAGCGCGTGACTTGTAATCTCGAGGTCGTCGGTTCGATTCCGACAGGGGGCTCTGCTTCGATCCCAGGTCAGGTGCGCTCTGACCTGGGATTTTTCGTGCTCTCCGGCACACGACCGCATGGTGATCTCTCGAGTGACGCCGCGCCGGTTGGAGAAGGCCGCGGCGACTGGTCCCGCGATGAGAGCGGAGGCAGTGACCGGGTCATCGGCCGAGCGTGTCGCGGATGACGATGGCGGTCTCCTCCGGCGGTCAGCGGCGTTCGTCATCCCGGATGCCTGCGCAGGCCCTCCGCGCGCGGCTGACATCACTCCGGCTGAGGGGCCGGGCGGAAGGCTTGCGCGATGATCGCGTACTGGGCAGCGATCTCGAGTTGACGGTCACTGCTTATCGCGGCCTCCGTGGTCTCTGCTCTGGCCAGGAACGCGCGCCAGCGCTGGAGGCAGTAGGCGCGCACTTCCTCGTTGCTGGCGGTCCCGAGGTTGAGCCCGTCCTGCGCTGGGGGTGTGGTGTACTCCGGGACTGCGCGGTATTGGGTGACGGCCTGTTGTGCGTGTCGGCGGCCGGGCCGCACTGACTCTTCAAGTGGAGGGTGGGATTCTCTGGTTTGTCCCTTTCTGTCGTGCAACCTTCCGGTGCGGTGGGGTGTCTCCTTCGGCATCAGTGGTGTTGGGGTGGAGAGACGTAGGGGGACGTGATGCGGCGAATCGGCGTGGTGGCGGCGGTGCTTGTGCTGGCGGGGGCCGGCTTGGGGGCGGCCGCGGGGGCCGCGGGTGCGGTGGAGCGCTCGCGTGTGGCGGCGGCCTGTCCGACCGGGTGGGGGAGCGGGGCCAAGGGGGGTGCCGCGCAGGGGGCCGACCACCTGGTGGACATCAGGGCCGGGCGGCACGAGTGCTATGACCGCATGGTGTTCGACGTGCCTGGTGGGGGCAGCTCGGTCGGGTATCACGCGCAGTACGTGGACCGGTTCCAGGCGGACCCCTCGGGCGAGTACATACCGGTGGCCGGTGGGGCGGTCCTCGACATCCGGATCGGTGCCTGGAGTTATGACCTGGAGGCCGGGGAGCCGACGTATCCCGGTGAGTACGGTAAGGCCCTGCCCGGGGTGAACCTCGGCGGGTACAGCACCTTCCGGGACGCCAAGTTCGGCGGCACCTTCGAGGGGCAGAGCCAGGTCGGCCTCGGTGTCCGCGCCCGGCTGCCGTTCCGGGTGATCCAGCTGCCGGACCGTGTCGTGGTGGACGTCGCCCACACCTGGTGATCTTTTCCCGGTCGGGCTCGGTCAGCGCAGTCGGCGGCCGAGTTCCAGGTCTTCCGGGTCCAGGGTGCGGTGTTCCTCGATCTCCCAGAGGGCGTTCTGGAGGAGGCGGGCGAGGGTCCAGGCCCTCGCCCGTTCGCGGTTCAGGCCCAGGACGTCGGTCATGGCGTCGAAGCGCCAGTGGATGTCGGACGGGTCGAAGCGGTTGTTGAGGGCCGGCCAGAGGTCGAAGGCGGGGTCGCCGGCCAGGGGTTTGGGGTCGATGGCGAGCCAGGGGGACCGGTCGGCGCCCAGGACGTTGTCGAAGTGCAGGTCCCAGTGGAGGAGGCGGTCGCCGGGGTCGGTGACGACCTCGCGGAGTGCCGCCGCGCAGTCCGTCAGCAGGCGGCGGTCGGACGGGTCGGGGATGCGGGCCAGCACGGCAGGGGTGCGCTCCAGCATGTCCGTCGCGATGTCGGACAGGCGGCGCACGGTCGGTGGGGCCGGGGTGGCGGTGAGGTGGGCCAGGAGACGGGCGATGACCAGGATGGCCTTGTGGGTGTCCGGCTCGTGACTGAGCATGCGGGCCGGGTCGAGGCGTTCGAGGAGCATGGTGCCCGTGGTGGGGTCGTGGTCCAGGAGCCGTACCGCCCCGTCGCCGTTCCAGTGGCGCAGGGCCACCGGTTCGCCCTCGCTCTCGGCGTCGGGGATCTGGAGCTTGAGGACCGCCGGGGTGTCGTCGGCCGTACCCACCACCGGGACGACCAGGGCGCACATGCCGTGCATGGGGCGGCCGTCGAGGCGCAGGTCCCAGCGGTCCAGGAAGTCGGCGGTCAGGCGTGGGAGGTCCGCGATGAATCTGCGGCCCGCTTCTCCGTTGATCTTTTCCTGAGTCTCGGCCAGTTCCTCCGGAACATCGATCATGCGGGCGACCCTACGCGCGCGCCCGCCCGGAGTCCTTTGGATTTCCGGGCTTCGGGGGCCGTTCGCCACGGAATCCGTAGGAGACAGGGCGCCCGGGAACGGTTAGCGTCCGGGCATGAGCAGCTCGGACGCGATCGCGGGTGCCGTCAACGGCGGGGTCTCCTTCTGGTACGCGCAGGCCGGTCTTCCCGTTCCGAGGGAGCCGTTGGCCGGGGACGCGTCGGTGGACGTGGTGATCGTGGGCGGTGGGTACACGGGGTTGTGGACCGCCTACTACCTGAAGAAGGCCGACCCTTCGCTCCGGATCACCGTCCTGGAGCAGAAGTTCTGCGGGTATGGGGCCTCGGGGCGCAACGGCGGCTGGCTCTACAACGGGATCGCGGGGCGGGACCGTTACGCGCGCCTGCACGGCCGGGACGCCGCCGTGCGGTTGCAGCGGGCCATGAACGAGACCGTCGACGAGGTCGTGCGGGTGGCGGGGGAGGAGGGTGTCGAGGCGGACATCCACCGGGGCGGCGTGCTCGAAGTGGCCTACACACCGGCGCAGTTGGGGCGGCTCAGGGCCTTTCATGAGCATGAGGCGGCCTACGGGGAGGTCGACCGTGAGCTGTACGGGGCCCGGGAGACGGCCGAGCGGATCAGGGTCGCGGACGCCGTGGGGTCGACGTGGACGCCGCACGGGGCGCGGCTGAACCCGGTGAAGCTGGTGACCGGGCTGGCGGCGGTCGTGGAGGGGCTGGGGGTGACCGTGCACGAGTTGACGCCGGTCACCGAGATCGGGGCGGGGCGGGCGGTCACGCCGTACGGGACTGTCCGGGCGCCCTATGTGCTGCGCTGCACCGAGGGGTTCACGGCGAACCTCAAGGGGCAGCGGCGGACCTGGCTGCCGATGAACTCCTCGATGATCGCCACCGAGCCGCTGACGGCCGGGCAGTGGGCGACGATCGGCTGGGAGGGCCGCGAGACGCTCGGTGACATGGCGCACGCCTATATGTACGCCCAGCGCACCGCCGACGACCGGATCGCGCTCGGCGGTCGCGGGGTGCCGTACCGCTTCGGGTCGCGGACCGACAACGACGGGCGTACGCAGCCGGCGACGATCGAGGCGCTGTACGAGATCCTCGTGCGGTTCTTCCCCTCGCTGACCGGGGTGCGGGTCGATCATGCCTGGTCGGGGGTGTTGGGGGTGCCGCGCGACTGGTGCGCGACGGTGACGCTGGACCGGGCCACGGGGCTGGGCTGGGCGGGCGGTTACGTCGGGTCCGGGGTGGCCACGACCAACCTCGCCGCCCGCACCCTGCGCGACCTCGTCCTGCGCGACTCCGGGCAGGGCGGGGCGACCGAGCTGACCTCGCTGCCGTGGGTGAACCACCGGGTGCGCAAGTGGGAGCCGGAGCCGCTGCGTTGGGTGGGTGTGCAGGGGATGTACGCGACGTACCGCACCGCGGACCGGCGCGAGGCGGCCTCGAACAAGGGGGAGTCGTCGCGGTTGGCGCGGCTCGCCGATCGGGTCGCCGGGCGGCACTGACGACGGTGACACCGTGGTGGCCCCTGCCGGGATGGGCGGGGGCCACCTGTCGTCGGTCGTATCGGTCGTATCGGTCGTGGGCTCAGGCGGCGGTGTGGTTCGGGGCCTTTGCGGTGATCATGGTGGCGGCGACGGTTGACGCGAGGAGGAGGATGCCGGCGGCCCACCAGAGTGCGACGGTGTAGCCGTGGACGACGCTTTCGCGGACGGCGGCCGCGGTGTGGCCGTGGGTCGTGAGATAGGCCGCGCCGGTGCTGGTGGCGATGGTGTTCAGCAGGGCCGTGCCGAGCGAACCGCCCACCTGCTGGGCGGTGTTGACCGTCGCGGAGGTGACGCCCGCGTCCTGCGGGGCGACCCCGGCGGTGGCGGTGGAGAAGACCGGCATGAAGGTCATGCCCATGCCCAGGCCCATCAGGATCAGGGCCGGGAGGATCCCGGTGACGTACGACGAGTCGACCGTGAGCCGGGTCAGGATCAGCATGCCGGTCGCCGCCAGCAGTGTGCCCGGGACCATCAGCCGCCGGGGCGGGACCCGCTGCATCAGCCGGGCCGAGATCTGGGTCGAGCCGGTGATGATCGCGGCGGTGAGGGGGAGGAAGGCCAGCCCCGTGCGCACGGGGGAGTAGGCGAGGACGACCTGGAGGTAGTAGGTCATGAACAGGAACATCCCGAACATGCCTACGGTCGCCAGGGAGATCGCGAGGAAGCAGCCCGCCCGGTCGCGGTCGCGGACGATGTGCAGCGGGAGCAGGGGGTGGCGGGCCGTCCGCTGTCGCAGGACGAAGCCGGTGAGCAGGGCGACGCCCGCCGCGATGAGGGCCAGGACGCGGGTGTCCGTCCAGCCGCGCGGTTCGGCCTCGCCGAAGCCGTGGACGAGGGCGACGAGGCCGGCGGAGCCGAGGAGGGCACCGGGTACGTCGAGGCGGGCGCCGGTGCGGTCCGGGCGGTCGCGGAGCAGGACGGTCGCGCCGACGAGGGCGACGACGGCGATGGGCACGTTGACGTACAGGCACCAGCGCCAGTCCAGGTATTCGGTGAGCAGCCCGCCGGAGATCAGGCCGATCGCCGAACCGCCGCCCGCGATGGCCCCGTAGATGCCGAACGCCTTTCCGCGTTCCGCCGGGTCCGCGAAGGTGGTGGTGAGGAGGCTGAGCGCGGAGGGGGCGAGGACGGCGGCGAAGGCGCCCTGGAGGGCGCGGGCCGCGAACAGCGTCCCGGAGGTGCCGGCCGCGCCGCCGAGCGCCGAGGCCGCGGCGAAGCCGACCAGTCCGACGACGAAGGCCCGCTTGCGCCCCACCAGGTCCGAGACACGGCCGCCGAGCAGCAGCAGTCCGCCGAGGGCGAGGGTGTACGAGGTGATCACCCACTGCCGGCTGCCGTCGGACATCCCCAGGTCCCGCTGCGCCGAGGGCAGCGCGATGTTCACGATCGTCGCGTCGAGGATCACCATCAGCTGGGCGAGCGCGATGACGACGAGGGCCCACCAGCGGCGGGGGTCGGGAGCGCCGGGGGTGTCCGGCGCGGAAATGGTGGTCGGTGGTGTGTCGCGGCCGGGGCGGGTGGTGGGGGTGGTCACGGCTCCAGCACCACCTTGCCGGTCGTGCCGCGGTCTTCCAGGGCGCGGTGGGCGGCGGACGCCTCGGCGAGGGGGAAGCGGTGGACGGCCGGGGTGAGGCGGCCCGCGGCGGCTTCGGCGAGGGCGCGGAGTTCGAGGGTGCGGATGGGGTCGGGGCCGCCGGCCCGGCGGCGCATCTCCTCGCCGAGGACCGTCTCCGAGAGGCCCTCCACGACAAAGGGGCCGCCGTCCTTGATGCCGTCCGCCGACCAGCCGAAGACCAGGTGCCTGCCGCCGGGGGCGAGCAGGGCGACGGACTCGCGTGCCGCCGTGCCGCCGACCCCGTCGAAGACGATCGTGGCCTTCCCCCGGTACGCCGCGACCTGCTCCGGCCAGGCCGGGTCGGTGTAGTCGACGGCGAGGTCGGCGCCGTTCGCCGCCACCCGGGCCGTCTTCGCGGGGCCGCCGGCGAGGCCGATCACCGTGGCGCCCGCGTTCTTGGAGTACTGCACGAGGAGCGTGCCGATGCCGCCGGCCGCGGCCGGGATCACGACCACGTCGTCCGGGCCGAGGTCGGCGAAGAGGAGGATCCCCATCGCCGTACGGCCCGTCCCGATCATCGCGACCGCCTGCGCGAAGTCGAGGTTCTCCGGGATTTCGTGCAACCGTTCGACCTCGGTGACGGCCAGTTCGGCGTAGCCGCCGGGCACGAAGCCGAGGTGGGCCGTGACGCGTCGGCCGAGCCAGGTCTCCGGGACGCCCTCCCCGAGCGCCTCGACGACCCCGGCGACCTCGCGGCCGGGGATCGTGGGCAGGTCCGGAGTCGGTCCCGGCCCCGGAACGCCCTCGCGGAGGGCCGCGTCGAGCAGGTGTACGCCCGCCGAGGCGACGGCGATACGTACCTGGCCCGGACCGGGCTCGGGGTCCGCGACCTTCTCGTACGTCAGGTTCTCGGCCGGACCGAAGGCGTGCAGACGGATGGCGTGCATGGAGGCCCCCTGGATCGATGTCGTTCACGCGTGGTGCGTGTGCGCCTGGTTTCGCTTGGCGGACCCCAGCCTCCGACCTCAAGCATGCTTGAGGTCAAGGGTGTTCTTCGACCTCCTGCCGAGCGCCAGCGAGACGGCCGCCAGGGCGCTGTTGAACGACACCTCCGAGAGCACGCCCGGCGCCGCGACCTGGTCGCCCGCGAGGTACACGCCGTCGCCCCGGTCCACGGCCGGGCGGTCGCGCCAGCTGGTGCCGACCGGATCGACGGCGCCCGTACGGCCGTTGGCGGTCGCCTCGCGCCGCCAGGTGACGCGGTCCCGCCAGCCGGGGAAGCCAAGGTCGAGCAGGTGTTCGGCGCGGGCGATGCCATCCGCCCGTGACTCGTGCGGGCCGATCGGGAACTGACCCTGGATCAACTGCTCGCCCGCCGGGGCCAGCGTGCGGTCCTGGGCCGTGAACCGCTCGATCCAGCCGGGCGCGTCCAGGTCAGAGACCGCGAAGGCGTCGCCGCGGCGGGTGCGTACGGCGAGGTCGAGGAGGGCGGTGCGGCCGCTCGGCCAGGTCAGCGAGTCGTCCTTGAGCAGGCGGCGGGCGGCGTCCAGGGAGGTGGCGACGATGACCGGGCCGGGGCCCGTACGGGGTCCGGGGCCGGTGCCGGTGAGGGCGTCGAGGCTGTCGACTCGGCTGAGGGTCTCCATACGGACGCCGAGGTTCCAGGCGCGGGCCGCCATACGGTCGATGACGCTCGCCCAGCCGCCGCGCGGGTAGTGCGCCTCCGGGGGCAACTTCGTGGCGCGGCGTAGCCGTTCCTGGACGAACGCGGCGGACAGGGAGCCCGGGTCGTGGTGGAACAGCGCCACCGCCGCGTAGTTGGCCGCGGCGCGTGCGGCCTCCTCGCCGGCCTGCTCGGTCGCCCAGGTGAGGAAGTCGACGTCGACGGGCGCGGGGCGGCCCGTGTGGCGCGGGCGGAGGAGCTTGAGCATCGCGAACGGCGGGGTCCGCCGCAGGGCGCCCCTGTGGTGCAGGCGCAGTCGGGTGGTCTCCAGGGGAGGGAGGGGCGCGAGCGGTCCGATCAGGTTCCGTTGCGCCAGCCAGGTCCAGTGCGGGCCGCCGTTGTAGAGCGCGTGCGGTCCCTCGTTCGTGCGGTACGGCCCCTCCGCGGTGCGGGCCCGGCCGCCGAGTGTGTGGTGCGCCTCGTGGACGGTGACCCTCGCGCCCGCCTCGGCTGCGGTGATCGCCGCGGTGAGTCCGGCGAAGCCGCCGCCGATGACGGTGAGGTGGGTGGGGGGTCGTCGGGTCGCGTGCATGACTGGGCTCCCTCGGGTCGGTGTCCGGCGGTCGGTTGCGCGGTTGCGCGGCTGTTCGCGGGTACGACGGATCGGGGGTGCCGGGATGTGACATGGGGCTGTGGGCGGTGCTCGGGCGGGGTCTTTGTGCGGTTCAGGTGCGTTGTCAGTGGTGGGGTGCACGATGGGGGGATGGTGAGGGCGAGATCGGTGGTGAAGGCGGCGCGGCGGCCTGAGGTGCGGTTGCCGGTGCTGGAGGCGTACGCGGGCGGGGGGCTGGAGCCCGACGGGGACTACGACGGGCTGGAGTTCCGGGAGGAGGACTTCGCCGGGCAGGACGGTGGGGGTGCCCGGTTCATGGACTGCGCGCTGACGGGGTGCGCGCTGGACGAGACACGGCTGCACCGGGCCCGGGTGCTCGACTCCGTCCTCACGGGGGTGCGGGGTGTCGGGACGGATCTCGCCGAGGCGACGTTGCGGGATGTCGAGCTGGTGGAGGCTCGGCTGGGTGGGGTGCAGTTGCACGGGGCCGTGCTGGAGCGGGTGCTCGTGCGCGGGGGGAAGATCGACTTCCTCAATCTGCGTGAGGCGCGGCTGAGGGATGTCGTGTTCGAGGACTGTGTGCTGGTCGAGCCGGACTTCGGGGGTGCGCGGCTGGAGAGGGTCGCGTTCGTGGGGTGTGCGGTGAAGGGGGCGGATCTGAGTGGGGTGAGGTTGGTGGATGTGGATCTGCGGGAGGCCGCATCCGTGGAGATCGCTCGGGGGGTGGATCGGTTGTCGGGGGCGGTGATCAGTGCGGCGCAGTTGATGGATCTGGCGCCGGTGTTGGCGGGGGAGATGGGGATTCGGGTGGAGGGGTGAGGTGGGGGTGGGGTGGGTTTTTTCGCCCCCGCCGCCCCTACCCGTCCCATCCTCAAGGGGCTGCGCCCCTTTGACCCCCAGGCGTCCGTCCGGTGGGAACTGCGCGAGAAGCCCCCACTCACCCGCAGACGAACACGGCGGCCCCTACGGAACCCGAGGGAAGCGGGACTGGAGGGTCCAGATCGCTGGGTTTTCGGCTAGGGGGTCGTGGAGGTCGCAGAGGTCGGCGATGACGTCGTGGAGGAAGTCGCGGGCCTCGCGGCGGAGCTCGGCGTGGGAGAACGTCAGCGGTGGTTCCTCGGCCGGCATCCAGTCCGACTCGACGTCCACCCATCCGAAGCGGCGCTCGAAGAGCATGCGGTCGGTGGACTCGGTGAAATCGAGCTCCGCGTACTGGGGCCGGGAGGCTCGGGACCCGGCCGGGTCCTGGTCGAGCTGTTCCACGATGTCGCACAGCGCCCACGCGAAGTCCAGCACCGGCACCCATCCCCAGGCTGTGGACAGTTCCCGGTCCGCCTTGGTGTCGGCGAGGTACACGTCACCGCAGAACAGGTCGTGCCGCAGTGCGTACACGTCCGCGCGGCGGTAGTCCGTCTGCGGCGGATCGGGGAAGCGGTTGGAGAGGGCGTAGCCGATGTCGAGCACGTAGGCGATGGTGTCATGTCCTCATAGGATCGCCGACGTGTCCCGATCCGCACCGGTTGCCCTGGCCGCCGCCCTGCTCACCGTCGCGCTGGCCCTGACCCTCACCTCGTGCACCGGGGGCGGCGGCGAGGCCGGGGCGGCCCGGGGCTCCGCCGGTCTCCGGGACCCCTACTTCCCCCGGCTCGGCAACGGCGGCTACGACGCCACCCACTACGCCCTCACCCTCGACTACGACCCCGAGGCGGACGCCCCGCTGCGCGGCACCGCCGTCATCACCGCGCGGGCCACACGGGACCTCGCCTCCTTCAACCTCGACCTCAAGGGGCTGGACGTCGAGGCCGTCGCCGTCGACGGTGTGACGGCGCGGTGGAAGCGGGCCGGGCAGGAGCTGACCGTCACCCCCGCGGACGCCGGACCCGACGAGGGGGAGACGTTCCGTACGACCGTGCGCTACTCCGGCACCCCGGAGACGCTCACCGATCCCGACGGCTCCCGCGAGGGCTGGCTGCCCACCGCCGACGGCGCCCTCGCGCTCGGCGAACCGGCGGGCTCGATGACCTGGTTCCCCGGCAACCACCACCCCTCCGACAAGGCCGCCTACGACCTCACGGTCACCGTCCCCGAGGGCCTGCACGCCATCTCCAACGGGGAGTTGCGGCGCGAGTCCACGGAGGACGGCCGTACGACCTTCTCCTGGCGCACCGCCGAACCGATGGCGAGCTATGTGGCCACGCTGGCGATCGGCACCTACGAGATCCGGCGCTCGACGGCCGGCGGGGGAGAAGGAGAGGGCTCGGGGCGGCTTCCCGTGTACGTCGCCGTCGATCCCTCCCAGGCCGAGGAGGGCCGTGCCGTGCTCGGACGGATTCCCGAGGTCGTCGCATGGGCGGAGAGGTACTTCGGTCCGTATCCCTTCTCCTCGACCGGGGCGATCGTCGACAGGCCGGGGGACTCGGCGTACGCGCTGGAGACCCAGAACCGGCCCGTCTTCCCCGGTGCCCCCGACCTCTCCCTCCTGGTCCATGAACTGGCCCACCAGTGGTACGGCGACTCCGTCACCCCGAAGAGCTGGCGGGACATGTGGCTCAACGAGGGGTTCGCGACGTACGCCGAGTGGCTGTGGGAGGAGAACCACGGGGGCGACAGCGCCCAGGAGGTCTTCGACGCGCTGTACGAGGGCGACCACTTCGCGGACGCCGCCTCGAACGAGGCAGTCTGGGACTTCCCGCCCGCGCGCCCGCCGAGCGCCGCCCGGATCTCCGACAGCCCGGTGTACGAACGCGGCGCCATGGTCCTGCACAAGGTCCGCGAGGCCGTCGGCGACGACGCCTTCTTCGAGCTGATCCGGGGCTGGGCGGCCGCGCACCGCCACGGCAACGCGGACACGGCCGACTTCACGGCGTATGCGGAGGAGTTCGCGGAGGAGGCGGCGCCGGGCGCGGATCTGACGCCGGTCTGGGACGACTGGCTGTACGGGGACGGAAAGCCTCCGCTGGCTTGATCCCACCGTTGCGACCGTTCGCCGGCTTTCGCGTGGTCCGATTCCGCCGAGGTCAGGCGGGACCGCGGTGAGAGCTGGGGGGTCCCGCCCGTTTCGGCACCGTCTATTCGTGGCGGAATTACTTCGCTCGCGGCGTGTGGGAGCAGGCCGAAAATCGATGGCGTGATCGATGGCGTAATCGATGGATTGACTCGTTGTTGCGTGCACGGAATCTCATGGAAACAATTTTCCATGAGGCTTGCGTGTGCTCTCCTGTGCTGTCTCTTGGTGAAGGTGAGGTATGGAGACGCTCCGTATATCCGGTGACGAGAAACGTGCGCTGATCGCGCTCATGGGGGACGGATCGCAACGTTCCTTGAAGCTCGGCACCTTGGGTCCCGAGGGGACCAGCAGTGAGTACGTGGCCCGGCTGATGACACGATTACTCGGTGACCGAGGACGCTTCGGAATAGTTCTTGAAGAGACCTTCGAGCACTGTATGGACGCGCTCACCGAGGGGCATATAGATCTCGCGCTGGTGCCGCACGCCTACGCCGGTATCAACGCCTTCTATATGAATCCGCTGCTGGAGCCGTCGATCGTATTCCGAGGGAGTACACCGGAATACGGATTGGCCGCGCGGTCCGACTTCGCCTTTCGCGAGGAACTGCTCTTCACCGACACCGTGGTGACCCATCCGGCCCCCATTCCGCTGCTGGAGTACTACTTCGACCGGCCCGTGAAGCTGGTCACGACGACCTCCACGAGCCAGGCGGCCGGCCAGGTGGCCGACGGCCTCTACAACATCGCCATCACCAATGAACAGGCGGCGAGACAGCACAATCTCAAGTTCGTCTACCGGTTCTCACCGATCCCCATGACGTGGACCGTCTTCTCGAAAAGAATCGAAAAGGAAGGACCGCGATGACCACGCACGTGTATGAGCGCCCCTATTTCCCCGACTCCGCCGTGGTGTTCCACGACAACGGGATCCGGATGGAGTCCTACCGGCGCGGCGACACGGAGGTCCTGGTGTCGTACCTCCCGCCCGGTGCCGTCGTGGCACCGCACTCCCACAGGGAGGCGCAGGTCGGGATGGTCGTCCGGGGTGAACTCTCCATGACGGTCGGCGGGGTGACCCGGCTGATGCGGGCCGAGAAGGACGTGTACATCGCTCCTTCCCATGTCGAGCACTCCGCGGTGAACCCGACGTCGGAGGAGACCGTCGCGCTCGACATCAAACGCTACAAACCGGGTGAGAAGTACACCGCGCCGAGCGAGTACTTCCTCGGTCCGATCGAGTCACGCAAGTTCGTCGGAATGGACGTCACGTTCTTTCTGGAGGACTGGATCGAGTTGATGATCGCCGACATTCCGGGCGGCGGCGAGATGCCGTACCACAAGCACTCCCATGAACAGATCGGGATCTGCCTGGAAGGCCGCTACGACATGACGGTGGAGGAGACGACCCACGAACTCGTCTTCGGTGCCACCTACTTCTGCGAGAGCCAGGAGGGGCATGGTGCCGCGAATCCGCACGAGAGTGTGGCGCGCTCCCTGAACATCTTCATTCCGCCCCGGTACCACCGGGTCCCCAAGTAGACGGACGGCAGAGGAGATCGGTGGCGCGCGTAGCGATCGTGCTGGGGGCCGGCAGCGGTATCGGACGGGCGACCGCGCTGCGGCTGTTGTCCGGGGGCTGTGCGACGGTCCTCACCGCCCGCGGCCGGGACGCGCTGGAGAAGGTGGCGCGGGAATCCGGCGTCGAACCGAACACCTATGTCGTTCCGGGTGACATCACCTCGCCGGAATTCCGTGCCGAACTCGTGGAGACGGTGGAACAACGATTCGGCCGGATCGATGTCCTGGTCAACAACGGGCCCGGGCCGGCGCCCGGCCCGTTCGACGGGGTGCGGGTGAACGATGACGTATGTGTCGCGATGCACCAGAAACTCGTGCCGTATCTGGATCTCATCGGATCCGTCGCGCCCGTGATGACGAGAAACGAATTCGGCAGGATCATCAACGTCGTCGGAAACATCGGAAGGGAACCCCTGCCGGGCATGTTCCTCTCCGGTCTGGTCAACGCGGCCATGGCGAACGCCGCGAAATATCTGGCGAACCAGTACGCCGCGCACAACGTCACGGTGAACTGCGTGCACCCCGGCACCATCCGGACCCCGCGCTACGACCAGGCCGTCCGGCACCTGAGCCGGGACGGCGGTGTCCCCGAGCCCGAGGTCGAGGACCGTCTCGTACGGGCGGTCCCCATGAACCGGCCGGGGCAGGCCGACGAGGTCGCCGCCCTCATCGGATTCCTGGCCTCCGACGAGGCGTCCTACATCACCGGCCAGCAGATCTCGGCCGACGGCGGCCAGTTGAAGAGTGTGTGAGGAGGGACCGAGTCTTGTTCGAGGACAAAGTCGTCGTGGTCACCGGTGCCGCGTCGGGGATCGGGAAGCGGACGGCGGTCGAGTTCGCCCGGCAGGGCGCCACGGTCGTCGTGGCGGACGTCGACGGGACGAACGGACCCGAGGTCGTCGCCAAGCTGACCAGCGACGGGCACCGGGCGGTCTTCGTCCGGGCGGACCTGACCGCCGAGGCGGACTGCGAGCACCTGATCGCCGTCGCCGCGGAGCGGACCGGCCGGGTGGACGTCCTGGTCAACAACGTCGGCATCGAGATATCCACCCCGATCCACGAGATGCCGGTGTCCGAGTGGGACCGGCTGTTCGACACCAATCTGAAGAGCATGTTCCTGTGCTCCAAGTACGCGCTGCGCCCGATGATGGCGGCGGAGAGCGGGGCGATCGTGAACGTCTGCTCGGTCAGCGGGCTGGTGGCCTGGCCCGGTATCGCCGCGTACAACACCACCAAAGGCGGTGTCCTGATGCTCACGAAATCCCTGGCCGTCGAGTACGCGCCCCACGGCATCCGGGCCAACTGTGTCTGCCCCAGCATCATCGACACCCCCATGACGGACGCGTCCATCGGTCACGACGCCACCGTCAAGGAGGAGAAGGCGAAGCTGAATCCGGTCGGCCGTCTGGGCACGCCCGAGGACGTCGCGAACGCGATCCTCTTCCTCGCCTCGGACCGGTCGTCCTTCATCACCGGCGCCGCGCTCACCGTGGACGGCGGCTACACGGCCGTCTGAGCGGGCAGCGGGAAGCGCCGCAGAGAAGCAGATGAGCAAGAACGAGCGAGCCAGAGCAAGTGAGTGACAGCAAGTGAGTGACAGCAAGTGAGCAACAGCGAGTGAGCAACAGCGCACGTGGGCGGGAAAGGTTGGCTGGAGTGGCGGATCGCTTGGACGGCGGGCAGCGCGCGGCGGGGTTCCCCCTGCTGACGGTCCTCGCACTCATGGCGGGGATCTTCGCCGTCGGCTCGGAGGAGCTGGTGGTGTCCCCGCTGCTCCCGGACATGTCGGAGTCGTTCGACACCTCGGTCGCCGTGATGGGGCTGTCGGTCAGCGTCTACGGCGTCTGTACGGCGATCGGCGCCCTGATCTTCGCCCCGCTCGGGGACCGGGTGCCACGGCGGGTCGGACTGGTGACCGGGATGACGGTGTTCGTCCTGGGCACGCTGCTGTGCGCGTCCGCCGGTTCCCTGGGGGTGTTCTTCGCCGGGCGGGCGCTGGCCGGTCTGGCCACGGGCGCGTTCGTACCGACCGCGTACGCGTTCGTCGGCGACCAGATCCCGTACCGGCACCGGGCCAGGGCCATGGGCATCGTCGTGTCGAGCTGGTCGCTCTCCCTCGTCCTGGGCGTGCCCATGGGGGACTTCGTCGGTCAGCGGGTCGGCTGGCGGTGGACCTTCGGGCTGCTCTGCGTGCTGGGCGTCCTCGTGATCGGCGTGCTGTTCCGGGCCGGCGGACGCGCCCGCCCCGAGCCCACCGGTCCACAGGGCACACCGGACGGCGCCGCGCGGACTCCGGACGACGCCGTGGGAACACCGGCGCGGCAGGGCGACGGCGGCTGGAGCCGCTCGGTCGTCCAGGCCTTCCGCGCGCCGAAGGTTCTGGTGTACGTCCTGGCGACGTTCCTCAACATGCTCGGCTTCTACGGCATGTACACGTACCTCGGCAGCGCGCTGCAGTACCGGTTCGGCGACGAGAGCTCCTCGACCTCTCTGATGATCCTGCTGTACGGCCTCGGCTTCGCGACGAGCTTCGTCACCGGGAAGTGGGCCGACGACCTCGGCAAGGAGCGCGTGCTCGTCGGTCTGCTGGCCGGACTGGTCCCGGCGCTGGCCGTGATCCCGCTGGTCGACCATCTCACCCCGCTGCTGGTGCTCTGCCTCTTCCTGTGGGGAGCGATGCAGAGCCTGGTCGTCACCCTGCTGAGCACCCTGCTGAGTGAGTGCTCGCCGGCCCACCGAGGGACGATCCTCGCCTTCTACACCCTCGCGACCAACCTGGCGGTGGCCCTGGGCGCCGCCCTGCTCGGCCCGCTGTTCACCGAGTACGGCTTCTCCGCCGTCGGTTTCGTCTGCGCGGGCATCACACTCGCCGCCTGCGGCCTGAGCCAGTGGGCGCGCGGCCGCGAGGCCGGAACCCCCACCGGGACCGACCGGCCCGAGCCCAAAGCCGAGCCCGTCACCGAGGACCGCCGTGTGGCAGTGACCGAGGAGCGCCGCCCCGAAGCGGCCGCCGACCGTGAGGACCGGCCATGAGGATCGAGTCCGCCCACCGGCTCCGGGGCCTGCCCAGGAACTCGTTCGCGACGACCGTGGCCAGGATCGACCGGCTCGTGCGGTCGGGCGAGGACGTCGTCAACCTCTGCCAGGGGAACCCCGATCTGCCCACGCCCCCGCACATCGTCGAGTCGCTGCGCACCGAGGTCCTCGATCCCGCCACCCACCGGTACGGCTCCTTCTCGGGCCTCATCGAACTCAAGGCCGCCATCGCCCGGTGGTACGCCACGAACCACCGGGTCGAGCTGGACCCGGAGACAGAGGTCGCGATCCTGTTCGGCGCCAAGGCCGGACTGGTGGAGCTGAGCCAGTGCTTCCTGGACCCGGGCGACGTGTGTCTGATGCCGGACCCGGCCTTCCCGGACTACTGGGCCGGTGTCGCCCTCGCCGGGGCCCGGATGCACCCCCTGCCGCTCCGCCGGGAGAACGGCTTCCTGCCCGACTACTCGGCCCTCGACCGGGCGACACGCGAGCGGGCCCGGCTGATGTTCCTCAACTATCCCAACAACCCCGCCTCGGTGACGGCACCGCCGGAGTTCTACGCCGACACGGTCCGGTTCGCGGACCGGCACGGCGTGCTCGTGGCCTCCGACTTCGCGTACGGGGCCCTGAGCTTCGACGGCGAGGCCCCGGTGTCGTTCCTGCGGGCGGACGGGGCGAAGGAGGTGGGCGTCGAGTTCATCTCGCTGTCGAAGATGTACAACATGGCGGGCTGGCGGGTCGGCGCCGTCGTCGGCAACCGTGCCGTCGTCGCCGCGATCGACCTCCTTCAGGAGCACTACTTCGTCTCGCTCCCGCCCTTCATCCAACGCGCGGCGATCACGGCCCTGACCGGCCCCCAGGACTGTGTCCACGACCTCTCGAAGATCTACGAACGCCGACGCGACGTCTTCGTGTCCGGTGTACGGGAGGCGGGCTGGGACCTCGACGTCCCCCGGTCCGTCTTCGCCTGGCTGCCGACACCGGCCGACGAGCCCTCCGTCGCCTTCGCCGACGCGCTGCTCGACCGGGCCGGGGTGGCCGTGTCGCCGGGCCGCTGGTTCGGGGAGCACGGCGAGGGATACGTACGGGTGAGTCTGCTGGCCCCGGAGGAACGGCTCCGCGAAGCGGTTGTCAGGCTGGCCCGGTTCCGCTGACGTCGGCCGTTGCCGGCGGAGGGTCCCCTGCGCCGGGGTCCCCGGCGTCGGCGGCCGTCCCGAGCTCCGCCAGCAGCCGGGGCAGTTCCGGCGGCCATACGGGCTCGGCCGCCGGGTCGGCCAGGTCCGCGGGGGTCCACCAGCGCCAGGCCATGATGCCCTCCTCGGCGCGTGAGGTGGCGAGGAGACCGCCGACCGGTTCGCGGCGTGGGCCCCGCGCCACATAGACCGTCTCGTGCTGGCGTACGGGGATGTCGCAGCGGGTGAAGTCGTGCTCCCAGGTGCACAGCAGGGCGCCCGGCTCCAGGTCCGTCCAGCCCGTTTCCTCGCGCAACTCCCGCGCGGCGCCCTCGCGCGGGGTCTCGCCCTCCTCCAGACCGCCGCCCGGCATGGCCCAGTGCACTCCGACCTCGGAGTTGTGGTACTGGAAGAGGAAGACGGCACCCTCCGGATCGAGTACAGCGATCCGGGCGGCCCGGCGCGGCGTACGCAGCGTCTTGCGCAACACCGTGCAGGGGCGGCCCAGTTGGCGGTCCCGGCGGTGTTCGACGATCTCGTACCCGAGGGTGGTCCAGAAGGACAGCGCGCCGGGGTTGTTGTCGAGCGCCGCCAGCCGGACGGCGGCCCGCCCCGCCCGCCGGAACCGTTCCTCGACGAGGGTGGCCAACTGGCGTCCGTAGCCTCGGCGTTGGCTCGCCGCGTCGACGAGCAGCAGCCCGATCCACGGGTCCGGGTCGGCCGGATCGGGATGCCGCGCGAGGGTGATGGCTACCCCGACGAGCCGACGACCGCCGCCGCGCCGTTCGCCACCGCGCCCCTCGCCCTCGTTCTGGTCCTCACTTACGCCCTCGTTCTGGGCCTCGCTCACGCGGGCGAGCAGGATCTCCACGTCCGGGTTGGCCAGCTCCACCCCCAGCGCCGCGGCCACCTGTTCGGGGCGGATGTCGTTCGCGTCCGGGAAGTCGCCGCTCAGGGCGTAGAAGTCGCGGTTGGAGGCGTGCAGGGCGGTGAGTTCGGCGAGGAGGGGGCCGGGGATGGTTCCGTCCTCGGCCGTGCGGAGGGGTTCGAGCAGCAGCATGCCCCGCACCGTATCGATGAGGTCCGACACCGGGACCCACAGTTCCGACACCGGGACCTACAGTGCGGCGTGTGGAAGAGCGGGTGCGGGTGCACAAGGTCCGGCTCGGCGGTGACGAGTTCCGGGTGATCAGGCCGGAGCCGTCCTCCGCCCGGCTGGCGTTGCGCGACGACCACCACTGGCTGTCGATGTACGTCGACCGGGCCGGCGCGGAACGGCTCGTCGCCCTCTGGTCGTTGGCCGCCCGGTCCGCCCGGTCGCTGATCCAGCTGCCGATCCGGGCGAACCCCGCTCCCGAGGGCGTCGCCGGCGTCACCGGCGTCGTCGGTGACGGCGAACCCGTCGCGCTGGACCTGGTGCTGCTCCACCACAGCCTGCGGTTCCCGACCGCCAGGTGGAAGCCGGTGCGGTCGCGGCTCGACACCGGCAGGCCCCAGACGACGGCCACGCCGGACCGGGACTTCCCCGACGAGGACGCCATCGACCATGCGCGGCGCGCCCACCGGTCGTACCGCGACCACCTCGCCTTCGACATCGCGGCGCACACGCTGTTCGTCGTCGGGAGCCCCACCGCGTTCCGCGAGACCGGCACCGCGCTGCGCGGCCTCGTCGACGAGGCCCCGTCGTTCCCGTACCGGTATCCGCACGCGGGGCACTTCTGCGTCGAGCTGGACCCCGGCCCCTGGGCACGAATACGGAACCGACGGCCCCTCCCCGCGACGCTGCACATCCAGTACTCGGCCGACTGGCGCGTGTGACGCCGAAGGCCCCGCCGTCGTGGCGGGGCCTTCGGTGAGGTGGTGCGGGGTGGGGCGTCGGCCCGGACCGTGGGCGCGCGGGACTCAGACGCTGACGCCGAAGTCCTGGGCGATGCCGACGAGACCCGAGGCGTAGCCCTGGCCGACCGCGCGGAACTTCCACTCGGCGCCGTTGCGGTAGAGCTCGCCGAAGACCATGGCGGTCTCGGTGGCGGCGTCCTCGGAGAGGTCGTAGCGGGCGATCTCGGCGCCGCCGGCCTGGTTGACGATGCGGATGTAGGCGTTGCGCACCTGGCCGAAGTTCTGCGAGCGGTTCTCGGCGTCGTAGATGGAGACCGGGAAGACAATCTTGTCGACGTCGGCGGGGAGGCCCGCCAGGTTGACGTTGATCGCCTCGTCGTCGCCCGCGCCCTCACCCGTGCGGTTGTCGCCGGTGTGGACGATGGTCTGGTCCGGGGTCTGCTTGTTGTTGAAGAAGACGAAGTGGCCGTCCGAGTAGACCTTGCCCTGCGGGTTGACCGCGATCGCGGAGGCGTCGAGGTCGAAGTCCGTGCCGGTGGTGGTGCGGACGTCCCAGCCGAGGCCCACGGTGACGGCGGTCAGGCCCGGAGCCTCCTTGGTGAGCGAGACGTTGCCACCCTTGGACAGGCTTACAGCCATGGTTGGGAGTCCTTCCCTCGTTGCGTACGTGCCTTACGGGCTTCGTGCCGGGGACGAAGCTACCTGTACCCCTATGAACGTCGGGAGGGGCGCCAGAGGTTCCAGCGGTTTTTACTTTCTTTACCCACCGGGAAAAGGGCGTGACGTGGACCGGACATTCGCGCGACCATGGGGGCATGTCCGGTCCTTACGTCATCCGTGGCTCCGTCTCGCTTCCCGAGGCCGAGCTCATGTGGCGTTTCTCGCGGTCCGGCGGTCCCGGCGGACAGCACGTCAACACCAGCGACTCGCAGGTCGAGCTGCGGTTCGACCTCGCGAACACCGAGGCGCTGCCCGAGGTGTGGAAGGCACGGGCGCTGGAGCGGCTCGCGTCGAGGCTCGTCGACGGGGTGGTCAGCGTCCGCTCCTCCGAGCACCGTTCGCAGTGGCGCAACCGGGAGACCGCCGCCGTACGGCTGGCCGCGCTGCTCGCGGAGGCGACCGCGCCGCCGCCGAAGCCGCGCCGGGCGACCCGTATCCCGAGGGGGATCAACGAGCGGCGGCTGCGGGAGAAGAAGCAGCGCTCCGACACCAAGCGGGGGCGGACGGGGCGCGACTGGGGCTGAGGGCCGGGTTTGTCACATCGGTGGGGCGTGACGCGTCGAGAGAGTGATGACGAGTCACGACGACAGGAAGCCACTGATGAGCGACAGCGAAGACCGTGAGTTCCTGGCCCGCCGGTTCGAGTCGCACCGGCCGCGGTTGCGGGCCGTCGCCTACCGCATGCTCGGATCGCTCGCGGAGGCGGACGACGCGGTGCAGGAGGCCTGGCTGAAGCTGAGCCGGGTGGACGCGGACGAGGTGCGCAATCTCGGCGGCTGGCTCACCACGGTCGTCGGCCGGGTCTGCCTCGACATGCTGCGTACGCGGCGGTCGCGGGGCGAGGAGCCGTTGTCGGCCGGGCCGTACGGTGCGGACGGCGTCGGGGGTGCCGACGGTGCGGGCGGTGTCGGCGGCGGTGGGCTGCGGATGCCGGAGCCCGTCATCAGTCCCTTGAGCGGGGTCGACCCCGAGCAGGAGGTGCTGCTCGCCGATTCCGTCGGGCTCGCGCTGCTCGTCGTACTGGAGACCCTGGGGCCCGCCGAACGGCTCGCCTTCGTGCTGCACGACCTCTTCGGCGTCCCCTTCGACGACATCGGGCCCCTCGTCGGCCGTACGCCCACGGCGGCGCGGCAGCTCGCGAGCCGGGCGCGGCGGCGGGTGCGGGGTGGGGCGCCGGTGCCGGACGCGAATGTGGAGCGGCAGCGGGAGGTCGTCGACGCGTTTCTGCGGGCGGCGCGGGAGGGGGACGTGGAGGGGCTGGTGGCGGTGCTGGCGCCCGACGCGGTGGCGCGGTCGGCCGACGGGGTGACCCGGGGGGCGGTGGCGGTGGCTTCGCAGGCCGCGGCGTACAGCCGTCTCGGGGCCGGTGCGGGGGTTCGGCAGGCCCTGGTGAACGGTGCGGTGGGGGTTGTGGTGGTGCGGGACGGCAGGGTGGAGCGGGTGTTGTCGTTCGCGGTCGTGGAGGGGCGGATCGCGGCGATCGACGTGGTGAGTGAGGAGGAGCGGGTCGCTTCGCTGGACGTGGCGGTGCTGGGCGGGTGACGTGATCGACACCGCCGTTTGGGGGCCGCCGGGAGGGGTGGCTCGGGTGCGTTCCGGCGTTTCGGCGCGTCGTGGCTGGTCGCGCAGTTCCCCGCGCCCCTTGCGGGGCGCGGTTACTGGGACAGCTGCCGGTAGCGGCCCCGGAAGTAGGTGAGGGGGCCCGGGGGTGTGTCCGGGGACGTCGCGGTCAGGACTCTGCCGATGACCAGGGTGTGGTCGCCGGCGGTCACGCGTTGTTCCGTGCGGCACTCCAGGGTGGCCAGGGCGCCGTCGATCAGGAGGGCGCCGCTGGTCCCGCCCCGGGTGTGGGGGACGGAGTCGAAGAGGAGGCGGTCGCTCACGCGGTTCCGCATGGCGAAGCGGGCCGCGACGGTGCGCTGGTGGTCGGAGAGGACGGAGACCGCCCACAGGGGCTGCTCGGCGAGGAGGTCGTCCATGCGGGAGCCCTCGCGCAGGCTCACCATGACGAGGGGCGGGTCGAGGGAGACGGACATGAAGGAGGTGGCCGTCATGCCGACGTCCTCGCCGCGCGGCCCGTCCGGATCCAGCGCCGCCTCGTGCGCGGTCACCAGGACCACACCCGCCGCCAGTCGGGACATCGCGGCACGGAACTCGTCTTCACTCACCCCCTCAGGATGCCCGGCGGGGGAGGAACCGGGGGCGGCCGGGGTGCGCTCGGCCACGGGCACGTCAGCGAGAGGAACTGTCTTCGACACGCTCGCACGCTAGCCCCCGCCGACGGGCCCCCACATCGGCCCCGGGCCCGATGAGGCCCCCCGACCTGCGACCTAGGGCGGCCGCCGGAGCCGTCCGCTCAAGCTCGCTCACAGTGCCTACACAGAGTCCTGAATCCTGTTCAGGAAGCGCACGTGGGAAACGCATAAACTCCACTCAATTGCTCATCTTCCGCTGTGACTTGAGTCACAGGAGCCATATTTTGTTGACCCTGTGTACCGAGTGGGCTTCGCGCTGTGATTCAGTGGCGGGGAAGCTGGAACCTGTAAGCGGGAACTGTAAGCGGTTGTAAGCCCGCGAGTTAAGCCGGTTGCGCAAGGTTACGCAGGTTACCTGGAGCCTGGAGCCTGGAGCTGCCACGAGATCTCGGGGGGAGGGCGAATGGAGACCGAGTCGGAGCCCTACGTCCGTCTGACGACGTTGCGGCAGCTGCACCAGGTGATGGCGGACATGAACACCGCGCGCAGCCTGGCCGACACGCTGCAGACTGTCGCCGACGGTGTGGTCAACGGCCTTGGCTACGAACTGGCCTGCGTGAACCTCGTCCGCCCCGACGGCGACCTGGTCGTCGCCGCCCTCTCCGGCAACAGCGCCGCCGAGGCCCTGATCACCGGCCGCGTCGGCTCCCGCGCCTCCTGGGACCGCCGGCTGAGCATGGGCGAGGCCTGGGGCAGCCTGCGGTTCATACCGCACACCGAGGGCTGGGTGCTCGACGAGGACGACGTGCCCCAGTGGTACACCGACGGCCCCGCGCCCCGCTTCGAGGACGAGTGGCACCCCTCCGACCGGCTCTTCGCCCCGATGTACACCCCGGGCGCCGGTGGCGCCTCCGGTGAGCTGCTCGGTGTTGTCTCCGTGGACCGGCCGCGAAACGGTCGCCGACCGGGCGCGTGGGGACGCGAAGCGCTCCAGATGTATGCCTTCCAGGCCGCCATCGCGATCAGTAACGCTCGGCTGCGCGCCAACATGCAGCGTGCACTGGTCAGGCTCGAAAGGGAGCAGCAGGCGCTGCGCGCCAGCGAGGAATCCTTCCGGCAGGCCTTCGAGTACGCCCCGAGCGGTATGGCCATCGCGGAGATGGGCGGCGACCAGCACGGCCGGATCCTGCGGACCAACGACGCCCTGTGCCGGCTCCTGGGGCGGCCCGCCTCCGCCATGCGGCGGTACGCGTTCTCCGACCTCGTCCACCCCGAGGACATAGGCACGCTCCTGCGGACCTCCGCCGAGGGCGGGCGCGCCGAGCTGCGGCTCGGGCGCCGCGACGGGACGTACGTGTGGGTGTCGCTGCGCAACAGCGTGGTCGCGGACGCCGCCGACGGGCCCCGCTTCCTGCTCACCCACGTCGAGGACATCGAGGAGCGCAAGCGGCGTGAGCTCCAGCTCGCGCACCGGGCCTCGCACGACGCCCTCACGGGCCTGCCGAACTCGGCCGAGCTGCGCTCGCGCCTGTCCGCCCGCATCTGCCAGCGCCCCCAGTCCCTGCCGGCCGGCGCGGCGGTCGAATCGGCCGACTCGATGAACGCGGCCTTCGGGCAGTTCGGCGAGCAGGGGAACGGGGGCGAGCACGGGGAGTTCGGGGAGTACGGCGCCGAGCACGCCGCGCGGTTGCCGCACCCGTCGTTCGACGCGTACGAGGCCGCCGGGCACAGTGCCCACGCCTTCGACTTCCACGCGGCCGGCGGGCCGTACGACGCCTTCGACCACCATGTGCACACCGTCGCGCCCGAGGACGAGCGGGACGACGGGACCAAGGGGCTCGCGGTGCTCTTCTGCGACCTCGACGGGTTCAAGTCGATCAACGACCGGTTCGGGCACAACGCGGGCGACGCCGTCCTCATCGAGGTGGCCCGGCGGCTCAGCCGGGGTGTGCGCGACGGCGACACCGTGGCCCGCCTCGGCGGTGACGAGTTCGTCGTCCTCGCCGACGGGCTCGGCCGCGCGGACGCCCAGGACCTCGCCGTACGCCTGCGCAACGAGATCATCCAGCCGATTCGCGTCGACGGTCGCGCCATGCGGGTCGGGGCCAGTTTCGGCATCGGATGGGCCCACTGCGGAATGACGGCGGACGAGGTGTTGAAATCAGCTGACGAGCGGATGTACGTCGAGAAACGATCTCGTCCCAGACAGCACAGGCGGGCCGGATAGCGCCCTGTGTGACAGCGGAGACACCGGGGCAGAAGCCCAGGTCAGCGGCGTGAGGCGGCTGAAAAGCGCCTGGTCGGCGGGGGGCCGGTCGGGTGATGAGGTCCGAGTCACCCGTTTGGGCCACGGCGAGCGGGTAGGCTCGCTCTCCTACGCACCAACCCGCCACCCGTACCGCATGTACCGCACCGCTGAGGAGACCTAGGGATGACGCCCGGCAACAACGGCGCGAGCACGCCCGAGGACGACGACCCGTTCGGCTACCTCTACGCCGACGGACAGGCCCGAGGAGCCCAGCCGCCCAGCGCGAGCTACGGCTACCCGAACGCGGTCAACCGGGCGCGTCCGGTCGGCGAGCGGCAGTACGGGCAGCAGACCCAGCAGGCCCCGCAGGCCGCCACCGCGCAGTACGGGCAGGTCCCGCAGCAGGGATACGGCCAGCCGCAGGGCGCCCCCGGCCAGCCGAACGCGCACTATCAGGCCCCCGAGAGCTTCTCCGGCGGTGCCCAGACGACGCGTCAGCAGGCCTACGGCAACGGCGGGGGCGGCGGCCGGGGCCGTGGCCCCAACACCAAGGGCCTCCTCATCGGCGCGATCGCCGTGGTGGCCGCCGTGGTGATCGGCATCAGCGTCGCCATGCTCGGCGGCGACGACTCCGACAACGCCTCGGGCAACGACACCGGCGCCTCCACCGGCCCCACCACCGAGGAGAGCGCCGACCCCAGCCCGACGGCGAGCAAGTCCAAGGACGCCGAGACCGCGGAACTCCCCAAGGCCGAGGCCAAGACCCTCCTCCTCGGCGGCAACGCGGCCATCGCCTCCGACGTCCCCGGCGCGAAGTCGGAGGGCGGGTTCTATGTGGGGAACTTCAACTCGGTGGGTTCGTCGGTGACGTGGAAGACGGAGGACGTCCCGAAGAGCGATTCCTACCGGCTGTACGTCGTCTACGGCGTGCCCGGCAAGGACGCCAACGCCACGCTCACGGTCAACGGCAAGGCCCAGAGCCGCCCGCTCAACCTGAAGAACTTCTCGAATGCCCCGGAGGGCGACTACGAGAAGGGCTGGACCTACAGCTGGTCCGCCGTGCAGCTCAACAAGGGCACCAACGAGATCAAGATCTCGTGCGAGCAGGGCAACTCCTGCGACGTCAACATCGACCAGCTGTACCTGACCGGCAAGAACGAGGAAGGCGGAAGCTGAGCGCCTTCGCTCACGCCGCCGTGACCTCTCCCGTCACCGTCACCTGGTCCACCAGTTCCTCGTACGTCTGACGGTCGAACTCGCCTGCCGCCGGGGCCAGTACGGTCGCTGCCGACAGGGCGACCGCGCGGGCCAGGCGGGCGGGCCAGGGGAGGCGGTCGACCAGGCCCGACAGCAGGCCGGCCACCGCCGAGTCGCCCGCTCCGGTCGGGTTGCCGCGCAGGCGGCGCGGAGGGGTGGCGCGCCACAGGCCTTCGGGGGTGTGGGCGAGCAGACCGTCGGGGCCGAGCGAGGCGACGACCGCCTGCGCGCCGCGGCGGCGGGCGTCCCGGGTCGCGCGGGACGGCTCGTGGGAGCCGGTGAGTTCGGCCAGTTCGTCGGCGTTCGGCTTCACCAGGTCGGGCCGGGCCGCCACTCCGCGGCGCAACGGCTCGCCGCCGGTGTCCAGCAGGACCGGCACGGACAGCGTGCGGGCCGTACGGACCAGGCCCGCGTACGCCCCCACCGGCACCCCCGGCGGCAGACTGCCGCACAGGGCCACCACCGAGGCGGAGCGCAGCAGATCGATGTACGTCTCCTGGAAAGCGGACCACTCGGCGGGTGTGATGAGCGGGCCCGGTTCGTTGAGCTGAGTCGTGTCACCACTCGCGTCGGCCACGGCGATCGTCCGACGTGTCGCACCCTCCACCGGAACCAGCGCGTCCACGAGGCCCGGTGTGTGCGTGAGCCGGTCCTGCACGGCCCGGCCGGTCGCGCCGCCGACGAAACCGGTGACCGTCACCTCGTGGCCGAGCGCCGCCAGCACCCGGGCCACGTTCAGGCCCTTGCCGCCGGGCCGTTCGGTCACATCGGTCACCCGGTGCGTGGTGTGGGGCCTGAGGTCCCGTACGCGATAGGTGAGGTCGAGAGCGGTGTTCAGTGTGACCGTGAGGATCACCTGGGCCTACCCCCTTGGTGCTGGTGAGCGCGCCTGCCGAGTAACAGGGTGCGCTCGTCCGGACGCGGTTGCGGAGGCTCGATCATGCCAAAAGAGCGGCGGTCGGCCCAGCCCCCCCGGGACAACCGCCGCACTCTTCGCTCTCCGTCAACAACCGGACTGATCAGCCCAGTTGGGGATCGACCACCCACTCGCCCTTGCGCAGGACGCCCTTGACGTCGAAGTCCGCGTCGAGGAGGACGAGATCGGCGTCCTTGCCGGGGTCCAGGGAGCCGACGCGGTCGTAGAGGCCGAGGAGTTTCGCCGGGTTGGCGGACAGGGCGGCGACGGCGTCCTCGACGGGGATGCGGTCGACGGTGACGGCCCGTTTGAAGGCGCGGTCCTGGGTGAGGGTCGAGCCCGCGATCGAGCCGCCCTCCACCAGACGGGCCACCCCGTCCACGACCTCGACCGCCAGCGGACCGAGTGTGTAGAGGCCGTCGCCGAAGCCGGCCGCGTCCATGGCGTCGGTGATGAACGCGACCCGGTCGGGGCCCGCGTGACGGAACGCCAGCTGGAGGGCGGCGGGGTGGAGATGGGTGCCGTCGTTGATCAGCTCGACGGTGATCCGCTCGTCCTCCAGGAGCGCGGCGATCGGGCCGGGCTCGCGGTGGCCGAGCGGTGGCATCGCGTTGAAGAGGTGGGTGGCCACGGTCGCGCCCGCGTCGATGGCCTGAACCGTCTGCTCGTACGTCGCGTCCGTGTGTCCGATCGCCGCGATGACGCCGTGTTCGGCGAGCAGGCGTACGGAGTCGAGGCCGCCGGGGAGTTCGGTGGCGAGGGTGACCATCGTGGCCCGGCCGCGCGCCGCGTCGATCAGCTTGCGGACCTCCGCCGGGTCGGGGTCGCGCAGCAGTTCCTGCGAGTGGGCGCCCTTGCGGCAGGGGGAGATGAAGGGGCCCTCGAAGTGGATGCCGGCGATGTCGCCCTGCTCGGCGAATTCGGAGAGGAGGCCGGCGCGGTGGGCGAGGCCGTCCATGTCGTCGGTGACCGTGGAGGCGACGAGGGTGGTGGTGCCGTGGAGGCGGTGGGTGTGGATGCCGCGCAGGACGTCGTCGACGGTGCCGGAGGTGAAGGAGGCTCCGCCGCCGCCGTGGTTGTGGAGGTCGATGAAGCCGGGGACCACCCAGTGGCCGCGGACGTCGATGGTGTGGGAGTTCTCGGGGAAGTTGGCGGTGATCTTGGTGCCGTCGATGGTGAGACGGGCGTTTTTCACTGTGCCGGTGGGGAGGACGACGTTGGCGCCATCCAGGACGTAGGGATGCGCTTTGTGTGGCGACTGCGGGTGTGCGGGGGCTGGTCGGCCAGTTCCCCGCGCCCCTGACGGGGCGCTGTCGGAACCGGTGACAGGATGCGCGGTCCCTGATGGGGCGCTGCTGTTGGACCCGGTGTGGGAAAAGGCGGGGGCCATCAGGGGGTTACCTCCGAAGGGTCCGTGGGGGTCGTGGGGGTCGTGGGGGTGATGAGGTCCCAGGCCATCAGGCCGGCGCCGAGGCTGCCTGCTGTGTCGCCCAGGGCCGCGGGGACGATGGTGGGGATCTTCTGGAAGGTCACCCGGTGTTCCACGGCGGTGCGGAGAGGGTCGAACAGGGTGTCGCCGGCCTCCGCCAGGCCGCCGCCGATGATGAGGGTGCGCGGGTCGAGGAGGGTGAGGGCGGTGACGAGTCCGTCGGCGAGGGCGTCGACGGCGTGCTGCCAGACGGCGCCCGCGCGCGGGTCGCCCGACTCGACGGCCTTGGCGCAGTCCGCCGCGTCGGCCTCGGGTGCCCCGGAGGCCTCCGCCCAGGCCTGGCTGACGGCCGCCGCCGAGGCGTACCGCTCCAGACAGCCGTACTGCCCGCAGGGGCACGGGATCCCCCCGGGGCGTACGACGATGTGGCCGATCTCGCCCGCGAAGCCGTGGGCGCCCGCCTCCACCCGGCCGTCGACGCCGATCGCGCCGGCGATGCCGGTGCCGAGCGCCACGAAGAGATAGCGGTCCGCGCCCCGGCCCGCGCCCACGCGCCCCTCCGCGAGCCCCCCGGTGCGCACGTCGTGGCCGAGGGCGACCGGGACGCCGCCGAGGCGCTCGGCGAGGAGCGCGCGCAGCGGGACGTCACGCCAGCCGAGGTTGGCGGCGTAGACGGCGGTGCCCCGCTCGGAGTCGACGATGCCGGGCACGGCGACCCCGGCGGCGATCGCGGGTTGGCCGAAGTGCCGCTCGCCGTACGCGCGCAGCTCGGCGGCGAAGTCGAGGATCGACGCGACGACGGCCTCCGGCCCGCGCTCGCGACCGGTCGCCAGGCGCGCCTGGTGCAGCAGGACGGGGGCGCCGGCGGGTGTTCCGCCGCTGGGCCCGGTGCCTGCCCCGATCAGTGCGGCCTTCATCCCGGTGCCGCCCACATCGAGGGCGATGACATGTCTCACGGAGGACAGTGTGGCCCTTCGACCCGCGAGAGGTCTAGTCCACTCACATGGTCTAGACCTCATGGGGAGAGTGGTGTAGACCTTATGGAGAGTTCGGGAAGTTGAGTGATCAACGCCTTGGAGCGCGGAGCCGGTGACTCAGGCTGGTCCACGCGGGGCAAGCGCGATGTGTTTGGGGCAGTACGAGTGCGACAGCGGCAGCGGCGGACGAAGAGCGGCGTCAGGAACAGCGGGATGGCGGCACTGTCCGCGCTGGGGCTGATGGCGACGCTTGCGGGGTGCGGTGCCTCGGCGGCCGACGGCCCCGGCGTCACCCTGAAGCTGGTCGCCGCCGACTACGGCGACTCCAAGGCCAACAGCTCCCGGAAGTACTGGGACGCGGTCGTGAAGGCGTACGAGAAGAAGACCCCGGGCGTCACGGTCGACGTCACCGTCCACTCCTGGAACGACGTCGACCGCAAGGTCAGGGAGATGGTCGCCGCCGATGAAGCGCCCGACCTGGCGCAGGCCGGCACCTACGCGGACTACGCCGCCGCCGACCGGCTCTACGAGGTGGACGACCTGCTCTCCATCCCCGTCCAGGCCGGTTTCCTCCCCCAGCTTGCCGACGCGGGCAAGGTGCGGCGCGTCGCGTACGGGATGCCGTTCGCCGCGTCGACCCGTGTCCTCTTCTACAACAAGAAGCTCTTTGCCGAGGCGGGCCTCGACGGCGCCCCGCGCAGCTGGAGCGAGCTGGCGGCCGACGCCGCGGCCCTCGACGCGGCCGGTGTCGAGACCCCGTACGCGCTGCCGCTCGGGCCCGAGGAGGCCCAGGCCGAGACGATGCAGTGGCTGCTCAGCGGCGGCGCCGGCTACACCGACAACGTCGGCACCTACCGGATCGACTCCGACGACAACGTCCGGACCTTCACCTGGCTCAAGGACAAGCTGGTCGACAAGGGGCTCACCGGGCCGACCGCGCCGGCGGAGCTCAACCGGGCCGACGCGTTCGCGGCGTTCGCGCGGGGGGAGGTGGGGATGCTCAACGGGCACCCCAGCCTGATGCGGATGGCCGCCGACGAGGGGGTCGACTACGGGACGGCCGCCATGCCGGGGTACGACGGGCGGAAGCACGCGACCATGGGGGTCGCCGACTGGATGATGGCCTTCAAGCAGAACGGCCACGGGGAGGAGATCGGTGACTTCCTCGACTTCGTCTACAGCGACGAGAACGTGCTCGACTTCTCCCGGGAGTACGACCTGCTGCCGGTGACCGCGTCCGCGTCCGAGGCGATGGCGGCGGGCACGGACGACGACGCGGACCTCGGGCCGTTCCTCGACGCGCTTCCCGACGCCGCGTTGCCGCCCGTGGGCAAGACGTCCTGGGCGGATGTCAGCGCGGCGGTCAAGGAGCAGATCGGGCGGGCGGTGCGGCCGGGGGTGAAGCCGGGGGTTGTGCTGGAGCAACTGCAGCAGACGGCGACTGTGGCGGATCGGGAGGGATAGGGTGCGGCTGGGGGGAGGGCGCCTAGTAGCTCGGGGTGCGGGTGCGTTGGCGGGTGCGGCTCCGGTGGGGCTTCTCGCGCAGTTCCCCGCGCCCCTGAAAGACCAGGCCCTGCGAGCCTGAAAAGCACGGGGCGGAGCCCCTGCTTTTCAGGGGCGCGGGGAACTGCGCGAGAAGCCCCACCGGGCCCGCAGTCGCCGTCGCACCCGAACCCCGAGCTACTGGGCGCCCTGTCACACCCTTCCGTTACCGTCGTGCCATGGACGTGCTCGAGCCTCGTGAACAGGCCATCCTCGCCGTGGAGCGGCAGGGGTGGGAGGGGCCGGGGGCCAAGGAGCGGGCCATAAGGGAGCGGCTCGGCATCGCGCCCGTGCGGTACTACCAGCTGCTCAACGCCCTGCTGGACGACCCCCGCGCCCTCGCCCACGACCCGGTCACCGTCAACCGGCTGCGAAGGGTCAGAGAGGCCCGCCGCGAGGAGCGATGACGGACAGGACGGATAGGGTCGACCCCATGGGCAGCCACAAGGACGCAGAGAACCCCCGGGCCACCTTGCCGACACCCGTGACCTCCGCCGGGCGGGACGCACTGGCAGCGATCCTCGACCGACCCGGCCGTACGGTGATCGCCCTCGACTTCGACGGCACCCTCGCCCCCATCGTCCCCGACCCCGAACAGGCCCGCGCCCACCCCGACGCGCTCGCCGCGCTCGCCGCGCTCGCCCCCAAGGTCGCCTCCGTCGCCGTGGTGACCGGCCGCCCCGCGAGCGTCGCCGTCCGCCACGGCGGCTTCGCCGGCGTCCCCGGTCTGGAACACCTCGTCGTCCTCGGCCACTACGGCGCCGAACGCTGGGACGCCGCCACCGGCACCGTCAGCGCTCCCGCCCCGCACCCCGGTGTCGCCGCGGTCCGCGCGGAGCTGCCCGGCCTGCTGGACGGCCTCGGCGCCCGGGACGGCGCCTGGATCGAGGAGAAGGGCCGCGCGGTCGCCGTCCACACCCGCCGTGCCACCGACCCCCAGGCCGCCTTCGAGGCCCTGCGCACGCCCCTGACCGACCTCGCCGCGCGCCACGGTCTCATCGTCGAACCCGGCCGGCTGGTCCTCGAACTCCGCCCTCCGGGCATGGACAAGGGCGTAGCTCTGCGCGACCACCTCACGGAGACCGCCGCCGAGTCCGTCCTCTATGCCGGCGACGACCTCGGCGACCTCCCCGCCTTCGCCACCGTCGAGAAACTCCGCGCCGAGGGCACGCCGGGCCTGCTGGTCTGCAGCGGCAGCACGGAGGTCACCGAAGTGTCGGAGCGGGCGGACCTGGTGGTCGACGGCCCGGCAGGCGTCGTACGCCTGCTCGCGGCCATCGCCGAGCAGGTGTAGGGCAGGGGGCGCAGCCCCTGCCCTACAGGGGCGCGGGGAACTGCGCGAGCAACCACGACGGACCCGCACTCGCCAACGAACCCGAACACCCGAGCTACTGGGCGCCCTCCAACGCCTCCAGCTGATCCAGGAACCACCGCGTGGGCGGCAACGCGGTCGCCGCCCCCGCGAGCCGCTTCGTCCGTTCCGCCCGCTCAGCCGCCGGCAGGGACAACGCCTCGTGCAGGGCGGCCGCCGTACCCACCACGTCGTACGGGTTCACCACCAACGAGTCGTCGCCCAGTTCCTCGTACGCCCCGGCCTCCCGCGACAGCACCAGCGCGCACCCCTCGTCGGAGACGACCGGCACCTCCTTGGCGACGAGGTTCATGCCGTCCCGGATGGGGTTCACCAGGGCCACGTCGGCGAGCCGGTACGCCGCGAGGGAGCGGGCGAAGTCGTCCTTGAGGTGGAGGACGACCGGGGTCCAACCCGGCGTCCCGTACCGCTCGTTGATGTCGTCCGCGACCCGCTGGACCTCGGCCATGTAGTCCCGGTACACCGCGAGGTCCTGCCGCGACGGGTAGGCGAGGGCGAGGTGCACGACGCGCTCGCGCCAGGTCGGCCGGTCGTCGAGGAGCTGCCGGTAGGCGTGCAGGCCGCGCACGATGTTCTTGGAGAGTTCCGTGCGGTCGACGCGGACGATCGCACGGCGCGGGGTGCCGTCGGGGGCCGTACCGATCTGCTCCCGCAGCGCGGTCATGCGGTCGTCGACGTCCGCCTCGTGGGCGCGGGCCCGCAGGAAGTCCGCGTCGGCGCCCAGGCCGTGCACGCCGATCCGGGTGCCGGACGCGGCGTCGGGGCCGAGGACGGCGCGGGCGCACTCGGTGAACGCGTCCGCCCACCGCCGGGTGAGGAACGCGGCCCGGTCGGCGCCGAGGATGCCGTCGAGGACCTGCGCGGCGATGTCGTCGGGGAGCAGCCGGAAGTAGTCGACGGGCGCCCACGGGGTGTGGGAGAAGTGGCCGATCCGCAGGTCGGGGCGGAGTTCGCGGAGCATCCGGGGGACCAGGGTCAGGTGGTAGTCCTGCACGAGCACGGCCGCGCCGTCCGCCGCCTCCTGCGCGAGCGCCTCGGCGAAGGCGCGGTTGTACGTCTCGTACGACGCCCACTGGCGCCGGAACTCCGCGTCGAAGGACGGTTCCAGCGGGGTCTGGTAGAGCATGTGGTGCACGAACCACAGCGTGGAGTTGGCGACGCCGTTGTACGCGTCGTGGTGCACGTCGGCGGGGATGTCGAGCATGCGGACGCCGGGCTCGCCGACACCGCGGCGTACGGCCTCGCGGTCGCCGTCGCCGAGGGCGGAGCAGACCCAGACGGCGCCTGCCTCCGAGTCGATCGCGGAGAGCCCCGAGACGAGGCCGCCGCCGCCGCGCTTCGCTGTGAGGGCGCCGGATTCGTCCTCCGTGTACGTGATGGGGCCGCGGTTGGAGGCGACGAGGATCCGCGCGCTGTGCGTCGATGCCATACGGCACAACCTAGCCAAGGGCTCCGCCGGTCAAACGTGGGGTGCGGCCGTGTACCGGGCGCCTGATGGGGTGGGGGGTGCGGATGCGTCGGCGGGTGCGGCCCGGTGGGGCGTCTCGCGCAGTTCCCCGCGCCCCTGAAAGACCAGGCCCCTGCGGGCCTGAAAGACCACGGCCCTGCGGGCCTGAAAAGCACGGGGCGCAGCCCCGGCTTTTCAGGGGCGCGGGGAACTGCGCGATCAGCCCCCACCTACCCGCACCCGGCGACGAAACAGGCACCCCCCACCCCCTCACGCCGCCTTTCGCTGCACGTACTCCTCGATCTGCACCATCGGCGGCCTCTCCTCCAGGTCCACCGAATACGTGCGCGGCTCGAACCCCTCCCGCCCCCGCTCGAACTGCGTCAGCACCGGCCGGATCAGGTGCCCCCGCGCCAGCCGCAGCTGAGCCGTGCGGTAGATCGCCGCGGACATACGGCCCAGCGCCGCCCCGTCCTGGTGGCGGTGTTTGCGGACGCCCACGTCGACCTGGGCCAGCGCGTCGAGGCCGACCAGGTGGAGCGCGTCGACCAGCATGCCCAGCTCGATGCCGTAGCCCACCGGGAACGGCAGCCGCTCCAGGAGCGAGCGCCGTGCCGCGTACTCGCCGCCGAGCGGCTGGACGAAGCCGGCCAGCTGGGGCCAGTGCATGTTGAGGAGGGGGCGGGCCATGAGTTCGGTCACACGGCCGCCCTGCCCGGCGGCCGAGCCAAGGGGCCGGTCGTACATCGCCTTGACGAGGTCGACACCGGGATCGGTGAGCAGCGGGCCGACGATCCCGGAGACGAAGTCCGACGAGAACTCCCTGAGGTCCGCGTCGATGAAGCAGACGATGTCGCCGGACGTCACCATCAGCGACCGCCACAGCACCTCGCCCTTGCCGGGCACGGCCGGGATACGGGGCAGGATCGCGTCGCGGTGGACGACCCGCGCCCCGGCGGCGGCCGCGA
Source organism: Streptomyces sp. SP18BB07 (assembly GCF_036322545.1). Classification (NCBI taxonomy): domain Bacteria; kingdom Bacillati; phylum Actinomycetota; class Actinomycetes; order Kitasatosporales; family Streptomycetaceae; genus Streptomyces; species Streptomyces sp. SP18BB07. The sequence continues at coordinate 205,918 of NZ_JAQYWT010000319.1, read as the reverse complement.
CCTGCGAGGTCCGGTCCGTCGAGCCGGAGTCGACGACCACGATCTCGTCGACGAGCGGGACCTGCCGCATGAGGTCATGGCGGATGATCGCGACGATGTCGCCGACCGTCTCCTCCTCGTTCAGCGCGGGCAGGACGACGCTGACCGTCTGTCCCGTGGCTCGTTTCGCGGCCATGATCCGGTGGAGCGGGCGGTCGGCCATGGACCAGGAGCGGGTGTTCAGCCAGCGCTCGACTTCCTTCAGCACAGTGCGCGGCTCCTCTGCGTTCATCTCGCGGTTCGGACGGCTCTCTCAACTGTCCTGGCCTTCGGTTACAGTCTTGGACAACGCTGGTGACCATCGCATGTCGCGGCTCGTCGGCGTATACAACCAAATACCGCTCATCCAGAGGGGCAGAGGGATACGGCCCGATGAAGCCCCGGCAACCCTCCAGCCGGTCTCGTAGTGATCACTGTCGATCGCGTCGCGAGGCTCCCGGCTAGGGAAGGTGCCAAATCCGTCTCACGGCGAAGTGCGTCGTGAGGAAGATGAGGAGAAAGGGCCTCGCCTCCATGGCTGCGCAGACTGTTGCAAGCACCACCGAATCCTCCGCCTCCACGGGTTCCACGGTAGACCTCGGCCCCGCCGCCGCGCTGAGCTGTCGTGAGTGCGGTCACCGCGTCCCCCTCGGACCGGTCTTCGCCTGCGAGGAGTGTTTCGGGCCCCTCGAGATCGCGTACGACTACTCCGCCTACGAGACGGAGGAGCTGCGGAAGACGATCGAGTCCGGGCCCGCGAACATCTGGCGTTACGCGCCCCTGCTGCCCGTTCCGGCCGACGTCGCCGACAAGCCGAACATCAACCCCGGCTGGACCCAGCTCGTCAAGGCCGACAACCTGGCCGCCGCGCTCGGTGTCGACGCCGGCAAGCTCTTCGTCAAGGACGACTCCGGCAACCCGACGCACTCCTTCAAGGACCGCGTCGTCGCCCAGGCCCTGGAGGCGGCCCGCGCCTTCGGCTTCACCACCCTCTCCTGCTCCTCCACGGGCAACCTGGCCGGTGCCGTCGGCGCCGCCGCCGCCCGCGCCGGCTTCCGGTCCTGTGTGTTCATCCCGCACGACCTGGAGCAGGGCAAGGTCGTCATGGCCGCGGTGTACGGCGGCGAGCTCGTCGGCATCGAGGGCAACTACGACGACGTGAACCGCTTCTGCTCCGAGCTGATCGGCGACCCGGCCGGCGAGGGCTGGGGCTTCGTGAACGTCAACCTGCGGCCGTACTACGCGGAGGGCTCCAAGACCCTCGCGTACGAGATCTGCGAGCAGCTCGGCTGGCGGCTCCCGGACCAGCTGGTCGTGCCGATCGCCTCCGGGTCGCAGCTCACGAAGATCGACAAGGGGCTGCAGGAGCTGATCAAGCTCGGGCTCGTCGAGGACAAGCCGTACAAGATCTTCGGTGCGCAGGCCGAGGGGTGCTCGCCGGTGTCGGTGGCCTTCAAGGCCGGGCACGACGTGGTGCGCCCCCAGAAGCCGAACACCATCGCCAAGTCGCTCGCGATCGGCAACCCGGCGGACGGGCCGTATGTGCTGGACATCGCGCGGCGGACCGGTGGGGCCGTGGAGGACGTCACGGACGAGCAGGTCGTCGAGGCGATCAAGCTGCTCGCGCGGACCGAGGGGATCTTCGCGGAGACCGCCGGTGGGGTGACCGTGGGTGTGACGAAGAAGCTGATCGAGGACGGGCTGCTGGACCCGACGCTCACCACGGTCGTGCTCAACACCGGTGACGGTCTCAAGACGCTGGACGCGGTGGCCGGTACCGGGCTGACCGCGACCATTCGGCCCAGCCTTGATTCGTTCCGTGAGGCCGGTCTTGTGTAAGGGCTGGTAGTCGTTCGTCTGCGGGGCTGTGGGGGCTGGTCGCGCCCGCGCGGCGGTAGCCGCATATCCAGTACAGCCCCGCGCCCCTTAAAAGCATCAGCTGACCGGAGGTCCCATCGTGAGCGTCAACGTCCGCATCCCCACCATCCTTCGCACCTACACCGGTGGGCAGGCCGAGGTGAGTGCCGAGGGTGCCACCCTCGGGGAGGTCATCGCCGATCTGGAGAAGAACCACAACGGGATCGCCGCCCGGGTTCTGGACGACCAGGGCAAGTTGCGGCGGTTCGTGAATGTGTACGTGAATGACGACGATGTCCGGTTCGAGCAGGGGCTGGAGACGGCCACGCCGGACGGTGCGGGTGTGTCGATCATTCCCGCGGTCGCCGGTGGCTGACCGCCGCTCCGTACCGGTCGGTAGTAACCGTCGGTAACTTCGATTACCGAGAGTTCATCGAATTGCCCCCTCCGTGAGAGAAGCGGAGGGGGCAATTCTCTATGGTTGAGCACTGTAGAGTTGGGGAACCCGGTCCGATCACCGTAGTGATTCCTTGCCGGGCGCATATGTGATCGCGCCGCACGCCCTATATGAAGTAGCCAAAGTGGGCATGCCTTTTGCGCATTTCGTTCCCTTTGTGGGGCCCGACTTGCCCTGAATTCGGGCGAATTGTTCGTACATTCCCGACCGGTCGTGTCCAGAATTCTCGTCCGATTGACCTGTTGCAGAGGGCAGTTGGACAGATACATTCGGCCGCGGTCGACGCGTTCCGGCGCACACCCCCAACCGTTGGGGGGTGAGGTCTGACCCGGATCCGCGAAGTGCGGATCTGTGCAAGGGCCAGTAATAGGGGAGTTAGGCATGGCTCAGGGCACCGTCAAGTGGTTCAACGCGGAGAAGGGGTACGGCTTCATCGCGGTCGACGGTGGTGCGGATGTATTCGTCCACTACAGCGCGATCCAGATGGACGGTTACCGCACCCTGGAAGAGGGCCAGCGGGTCGAGTTCGAGATCTCGCAGGGTCAGAAGGGGCCGCAGGCGGACATGGTCCGACTCGCGGCCGGCTGAAGTAACGCGCCGGGTTCCACGCAGCGACGTTCTTCGTTCTTCATAGGAGGGCTCGCACCCCGCACCGGGGTGCGAGCCCTCTTGTGTGCCCGGCCGGAGGGCTGCCGACGGGGGCGCGCGGGTGCGTTCACCTGCGGATCATCGAGAGCCGCTTGCACTCGACCATGCCGAGTGCTAATCATTGGCGTTAGCACTCTGAAGGTGAGAGTGACAACGAAGGACCGGGTCGGTGAGGCCCGCAGGCCGGGTGGGGCAAGGAACCACGAGGCAGGCGAGCCGTCCGTCGCGGGCGCGGGCGCGGTCCGAAGGAATCACCCCCAGTCCTGGAGGGACCACTTCACATGGCCAAGATCATCGCGTTCGACGAGGAGGCGCGGCGCGGCCTCGAGCGCGGCATGAACCAGCTCGCGGACGCCGTCAAGGTGACGCTCGGCCCCAAGGGCCGGAACGTCGTCCTCGAGAAGAAGTGGGGCGCCCCCACGATCACCAACGATGGTGTCTCCATCGCCAAGGAGATCGAGCTCGAGGACCCGTACGAGAAGATCGGCGCCGAGCTGGTCAAGGAAGTCGCCAAGAAGACGGACGACGTCGCCGGTGACGGTACGACCACCGCGACCGTTCTCGCCCAGGCCCTGGTCAGGGAAGGCCTGCGCAACGTAGCCGCCGGCGCCAACCCGATGGCCCTCAAGCGCGGCATCGAGAAGGCCGTCGAGGCCGTCTCCGGTGCGCTGCTCGACCAGGCCAAGGAGGTCGAGACCAAGGAGCAGATCGCCTCCACCGCCTCCATCTCCGCCGCCGACACCCAGATCGGCGAGCTCATCGCCGAGGCCATGGACAAGGTCGGCAAGGAAGGCGTCATCACCGTCGAGGAGTCGCAGACCTTCGGTCTGGAGCTCGAGCTCACCGAGGGCATGCGCTTCGACAAGGGCTACATCTCGGCGTACTTCGCGACCGACATGGAGCGCATGGAGGCGGTCCTGGAGGACCCCTACATCCTCATCGCCAACTCCAAGGTCACCAACGTCAAGGACCTGCTCCCGCTCCTGGAGAAGGTCATGCAGGGCGGCAAGCCGCTGCTGATCATCGCCGAGGACGTCGAGGGCGAGGCCCTGTCGACCCTGGTCGTCAACAAGATCCGTGGCACCTTCAAGTCCGTCGCCGTCAAGGCCCCGGGCTTCGGTGACCGCCGCAAGGCCATGCTCGGCGACATCGCCATCCTCACGGGCGGCGAGGTCATCTCCGAGGAGGTCGGCCTCAAGCTGGAGAACGCGACCCTGGACCTCCTGGGCCGCGCCCGCAAGGTCGTCATCACCAAGGACGAGACCACCATCGTCGACGGTGCCGGTGACACCGACCAGGTCCAGGGCCGGGTCAACCAGATCCGCGCCGAGATCGAGAACAGCGACTCGGACTACGACCGCGAGAAGCTCCAGGAGCGCCTGGCGAAGCTCGCGGGCGGCGTGGCCGTCATCAAGGCCGGTGCCGCGACCGAGGTGGAGCTCAAGGAGCGCAAGCACCGCATCGAGGACGCCGTTCGCAACGCGAAGGCGGCCGTCGAGGAGGGCATCGTCGCCGGTGGTGGCGTGGCCCTGCTCCAGGCCTCCACGGTCTTCGAGAAGCTGGACCTGGAGGGTGACGAGGCGACCGGCGCCAACGCCGTGAAGCTCGCCCTGGAGGCCCCGCTCAAGCAGATCGCCGTCAACGGTGGCCTTGAGGGTGGCGTCATCGTCGAGAAGGTGCGCAACCTTCCCGTCGGCCACGGCCTGAACGCCGCGACCGGTGAGTACGTCGACATGATCGCCGAGGGCATCATCGACCCGGCGAAGGTGACCCGCTCTGCCCTGCAGAACGCCGCCTCCATCGCCGCGCTCTTCCTCACCACCGAGGCCGTCATCGCCGACAAGCCGGAGAAGGCCGCCGCGCCCGCCGGCGGCGGCATGCCGGGCGGTGACATGGACTTCTGATCGACCCCGGTCGATCACCGTCCTTCAGTACCGAGGGCGGCACCCCCTGGACGCAGGGGGTGCCGCCCTCGGGCGTGTCCGGGGTCACAGCGGGCGGGGGTGTGGGGGTGGAATTCCGGGGCGGGAGGGGCGGTTGTGCGAGAAGGCATCGCTATATGCGTGCGCATGGAATGCATCCTGCTCTCGTCTCCCCTTTCTCAGGAGTCCCCACGTGACCACCGCTTCCACCGCCCCCACCACTGGTTCCACCTCCCGTGCCGCCGAGGTGCTGTCCCGGCCCGTCACGATCAACGGGCTGACCATCCCCAACCGGATCGCGATGGCGCCCATGACGCGGACGTTCTCGCCCGGTGGGGTGCCGGGGGCGGATGTGGCCTCGTACTACGGGCGGCGGGCCGCCGCGGGCGTCGGCCTGATCGTGACCGAGGGGACGTATGTCGGGCACGAGACGGCGGGGGATCTCGACCGGGTGCCCAGGTTCGCCGGTGAGGAGCAGCTCGCGGGGTGGGCGAAGGTCGTGGAGGCCGTGCACGCCGGGGGCGGCACGATCGTGCCGCAGCTGTGGCACATCGGGACCGTCCGGCAGCAGGGCAAGCTCTTCCCCGAGGCGCCCGTGTTCGGCCCCTCCGGGCTGCGGGTCGACGGCACCCCGGCCGAGGGCGGCCGGGCCATGACCCAGGCCGACATCGACGAGGTCATCGCGGCCTTCGCCAAGTCCGCCGCCGAGGCCGAGCGCATCGGCATGGACGGCGTCGAGATCCACGGCGCCCACGGCTACCTCGTCGACCAGTTCCTCTGGGAGCGCACCAACCGCCGTACGGACGCCTACGGCGGTGACCCGGTCGCCCGGACGAAGTTCGCGGCGGAGATCGTGGCCGCCGTACGGGACTCCGTGTCCGCCGACTTCCCCGTCATCTTCCGCTACTCGCAGTGGAAGCAGGAGGCGTACGACGCGCGCCTCGCCGAGACGCCCAAGGAGCTGGAGGCGGTGCTGAGTCCGCTGGTGGCGGCCGGGGTCGACGCCTTCCACGCGTCCACGCGCCGTTACTGGCAGGCGGAGTTCGAGGGTTCCGAGCTGAACCTCGCGGGCTGGACGAAGAAGCTCACCGGCAAGCCCACCATCACGGTCGGCTCGGTCGGTCTGGACGGGGAGTTCCTCGCCGCGTTCACCGGCGAGGCGGCGACGACGAAGGGGATCGACGACCTGCTGGACGGTCTGGAGGCCGAGGAGTTCGACCTCGTCGCCGTGGGCCGTGCGCTGCTCCAGGACCCCGAGTGGGCGGCGAAGGTGCTCGGCGGCCGCTTCGACGAGCTGAAGACGTTCGAGCCGTCGGCGTTGGGTTCGCTCAGCTGAGGTTCGCTCGGCTGAAGTTCGCTCGGTCGAGGGCCGTTCGGTCGTGGTTCGCTCGGCCGAGTTGCCGCTGAGCGGTTGTAGGGTCGTGCGCACAGCGCCATCGGCGCCCCAACTCCGGTGATTCATCCGGTAGTTGGGGCGCCGATTTGCTGATGATCGCACTACCTCCCCCCACCTCCTCCGTGAATCGGGCAGGACTCCCCATGGCACGACGCAAGCTCGCTCCCCCACTCGCCCTCGCCCTCGCCGCTGGTCTCGGCGTGGCTGCCACGGCCGGTACCGGTGACACCGTCGTCGAGACCGTGTTCGCCCCGGCCGCCACCGCCGACGTGGCGCCGGCCGTCACCTACGACACCGCGCTGGTGCCGGTCGCCGGGCGGGTGCAGGTCAAGGAGGAGCTGCGGCGCGACGGCGGTACACGGATCGAGCTGCGGCTGCGGGACCTCGCCGCGAACCGTGTCTACGGCGCCCACGTCCACACCAAGCCCTGCGGCGAGCTGCCCGCCGACGCCGGGCCGCACTACCAGGACGAGCTGGACCCGAAGCAGCCGTCCGTCGACCCCGCGTACGCCAACCCCGAGAACGAGGTGTGGCTGGACGTGCGGACGAACGAGGACGGTTCGGCGCGTTCGATCGCCACCGTCGACTGGCGGTTCCGGGACGGCGGGGCCCGTTCGGTGGTCCTGCACGCGGCGGCCACCTCCACGCACGAGGGGCACGCGGGGACGGCCGGGGCGCGGCTGGCCTGCGTGAACGTGCCGTTCAAGTAGGAGTCCCGGGTCGGCGACCCACGGTGCTGACATCCGGGGAACGGCCCCGGGAACTCACGGGTGCGGACGTCAGTTGGTTGATTTAGGCAAGCTTGTGGTTCGAGTGAGCCGGGCAACCGCTTCCGCACCCGTGAGGAGTCGACGCATGACCTCAGCCGATGGACTAGTCGTACGCACCGTGGCCGGTGCCGTGCGCGGGCGGGAGGAGGGCGGGCTCACCGTCTTCCGGGGGATCCCGTTCGCCGAACCGCCGGTGGGGGAGGCCCGGTTCGGCGCGCCCCGGCCCGCGCCGGCCTGGGAGGGGACCCGGGAGGCGTACGCCTTCGGCCCGCCGCCCCCGCAGGAGTCGGGCTTCCAGGGTCGTACGGGCACGCTGGACGTGCCCGCGGGCGCGGCGGGCGACGACTGGCTGACCGTCAACGTGTGGACACCCGAGGCGGATCCGGCCGCACGCCGACCGGTGATGGTGTGGATCTACGGCGGTGCCTACAAGCTCGGCCAATCCGGCAGCCCCGGTTACGACGCGCGGCACCTCGCGCGCGCCGGCGATCTGGTCGTCGTCAGCTTCAACTACCGCGTCGGCATCGAGGGCTTCGCGAGCTTCGACGGGGCGCCCGCGAACCGGGGCCTGCTGGACCAGGTCGCCGCGCTGGAGTGGGTGCGGGACAACATCACGGCGTTCGGCGGGGACCCTGGGCAGGTCACGGTCTTCGGGGAGTCGGCGGGTGCCGGGTCCGCCGCCTCGCTGCTGGCCATGCCGAGGGCCCGGGGTCTGTTCCGGCGGGCCATCGCGCAGAGCGTGCCCGGCACCTTCTTCTCCGACGAACTCGCCCGGGACATCGCGGCCGAGATAGCCGAGGAGGCGGGCCTGCCGCCGACGGCCGACGCCCTGTCCGCCGTCGACCCGCGTGAACTCACGGCGGCGGGTGAGGCGTTGGGGGCGCGGATGGGGAAGTACGAGGACCGGTGGGGCCAGGTCGCCCCCACGGTCACGCCCTTCTCGCCGGTCGTCGACGGCGAGGTGCTGCCGTGCACCCCCTGGGAGGCGCTGGCGGCCGGCGCGGCCCGGGACGTGGAACTGATGGCCGGGCACAACCGGGACGAGTTCCAGCTGTTCCTCGTCCTCGGCGGTCAGCTCGACAAGATCGGCGAGGACCGGGCGGAGTGGGCGCTGCGTACGTTCGCGCCGGGCCCGGACGGCGCGCGCGCCTATCGCGCGGTCTACCCGGACGCCACGCCGAGCGCGCTCTACGCCCGCGTGCAGACGGACTGGCTGTTCAACATGCCCACCCTGCGACTGGCCGAGGCGCAGGTCGCGGGCGGCGGCCGGGCGCACCTCTACGAGCTGACCTGGCCGGCCCCGGGCTACGGGGGTGCGCTCGGCGCGTGCCACGGCCTGGACATCCCGCTGCTGTTCGGCACGTACGAGGCGGACCTCGGGCAGCTGCTGTTCGCGGGCAGCGGGGTCCCGCCGGAGGCCAGGGCGCTGACCGACCGTTTCCAGACGTCGTGGACGGCGTTCGCGCGGACGGGGGAGCCGGGCTGGCCGGCGTACGACGGGAGGGACGGCGGTCGGCTGACGCAGGTGCTGGATGTGGAGCCGGAGGTGAGGCCGTACCCGGAGGAGGCCTCGCGGCGGCTGTGGGAAGGGCACGAGTTCAGGGCGCTGCCGCTGCTGCGATGAGTGTGCGGTGTCGGGGTGCGGCGGTCAGTCGGCGTAGTCCTTGAGCTTCTGTGCTTGCCGTTGCCGGTGCATCGCCGCGCGGATCTCCGCCGCGCGGGAGTGGATCGTGGAGGAGGAAAGGGGCGCGTTGGGGTGGCGGGCCGGAGTGCGTTCGCCTCGGCAGGCGCCGCAGACGCCGCCCGGTAGGGCTTCCGGGCGGCCCGGGGTGCGGCAGTGGGCGCATTCCAGCATGCGGAGGGGAGTGGGTGCGGGTGCCGGTTCGGGTGTCGGTACGGGCTCTGGGGGGAGTTTGTCGCGTAGGCGGGTGCGGATGAGGGCGGCCGGGCTGTGGACGGGGGTGGGGAGGCCGCTGGTGAGGGCCCGGCGTACGGATTCGTCCGTGGCGCCGCGCTCGAACCACGGCATCAGGAGCGGGGCCAGAGCCGCGCAGTCGGCCTGGGAGAGGGACAGGGCCGGGGCCGTACGGCCGAGGGCGGCGAGCAGGATGTGGGCGCGGGAGCGGGTGGGGCGGGCTCGGTCCGGCTCCTCTTCGGGTACGTCACCCCGGGTGAACCTCGCCCACCAGGTGTCGTCGCGCGCGGTACGGGAGAACCACGTTCGGGTGATCCACTGCGCCGTACCCGACTTGGTCGTCAGGTGCTCGCGGCCCCGGCGCAAGTGACCCGCGTCCTGGATCCTGTTGAGGGCCGTGCGCAGGGCACATTGGCCGTACGGCAGCTCCTTGGCCAGCGTCTTCACGCTGATGTCGGCGCCGTCGGGGAGGCGGTCGATGTACGCGGCGATCGCTGCCTCGCGGGGTGGGAGGGCGGCGAAGTCGTGGGCCGTGCGCGGGTGTTGGCCGGGGGTGGCTCGCTTGCCGTAGCCGGGGGAGGCCATGGGATGGGGGCGCGGAGGGTGCGGGTCCGCGTGCGCGGGCAGGGAGGCGGCACTAGAGTTGGCAACAGCCATGGGGATCGAACTCCGAGTTTCTTCGATCTCGTAGGTCAAGCCCCCGCAGGTGTTGGTAGCACCTGGCGGGGGCTGTTTCGTCTGCGGGCACCGTATCAGCATCGTCACGGTGCGTGGCAACTCGAACGCGTGCCGTCAACTTGCCGGGTGGGAGGGTGGGTTGAGGCCCATTCCCATTCCAAAAAGGAGCACTCGGGGCTGATGGCTTGAGCTTCGGGGCCGGCTTCGTCCGGGTGTCAGCCCATGCTCTTCGACCCGTCCAGGGACTCCCGGATGATGTCCGCGTGACCGGCGTGCTGCGCGGTCTCGGCGGCGATGTGCAGCAGCACCCTGCGGGCCGACCAGCTCGCCTCCCCCTCGAACCACGGGGCCTTCGGCAGCGGGTGCGACGCGTTCAGATCGGGCAGCGTGGCCACGAGTTCGTCGGTCCGGTCGGCCACCTCGGCGTAGTCCGCGAGCACGCCGGCCAGCGTCTCGCCGGGCAGCATGCGGAACTCGTCGGCGCGCTTGGCCCAGTCGGCCTCGGTCATGGCGGTGAAGTCGGGCATCGTCGAGGGGCCGTCCACGATGAACGCCGCCCAGTTCCGTTCCACCGACGTGACGTGTTTGATCAGGCCGCCGAGACAGAGTTCGCTGGCCGTGGTGCGCTGTCCGGCCTGCTCGTCGGTGAGGTCACGGGTGGTGAAGCGGAGGAAGTGGCGCTGCTTGGCGAGGGTTTCCAGCAGGTCGGCGCGCTCGCCGGTGGGCAGGGTGGGGGCGGGGGTGTGCGTCGTTGTGTTCATGCCCCCACAGTAGGAATCATGTAGGTCAGATCCTGACCTCCTCGCGGGTCAGTCGCGCTTCAGTTCCTCGATGAACAGGGACCAACTCTCCGCCCGGAACACGAGCTTCGGGCCGTGGGGGGTCTTGGAGTCGCGCACGGGGATGTGGGTGGGGTGGGCGAGGGTGACTTCGAGGCAGTTGCCGCCGTCGCCGCCGCTGTAGCTCGACTTGTGCCAGCGGGCAACCTCCAGGCAGTTGCCGCCACTGCCGCCGCTGTAGCTGGACTTGTGCCAGATGGCCGAGCCCAGGTCGTACTCAGGAATGCTCCTCATGCGCATAATCCTGGGCCATCGATTCGAGCATGACCAGGGAGTTCTCTGGCGGCAGCGCGGCGGCCGCGAGGAACTCGAAGGTGCGCCGCTGATAGCGGACAGTGGCGGGGTCATCTTCCAGGCGGCCGGTGCCGACACCCTCGTAGTAGACGAGCGGGGGCGCCTCCGTGAAGTCCATCAACTTGATGGAGCCCTCCATCGACGCGTGGGCACCGGAGCTGAACGGCAGCACCTGCACGATCGCCCGGCTCTGATGGATCATCCCGGCGATGTGGCGTAGGGCCTCGGCCATCACCTTGGGCCCGCCCGTGGTGCGACGCAACGCGGCCTCGTCCAGGACCACCCACAACAAAGGATCTGCTGGGTCGTCGAGAATGTGAACGCGCTCCACTCTGGCCGCCACCAGCTCGTTGATCACCTTCTGCGGTGCCGTCGGCTGGTACGCGCGGAACACGGCCCGTGCGTACTCCGCTGTCTGGAGCAACCCGGGGATCAGCAGCGGCGCATACTCCCTGATCTCGGTGGCCTCCGCCTCCGCGTCCGCCGCTTCCGCGAAGTGTTCCGGGTACTTGGACTTGGCGGTGGCCTGGCAGTTTCGTAGGAAGAAGTCCCCCGTGTCCAGGGCAACATCGATGAGGCGGGCGATCTCCGGCTGTAACCGCCGTACCGCCGCCTCCAGTTGCCCCACGAACGACCCGCTCACGAACAACTGCATGCCCAGCTCCTCCTGGCTGAGCCCCGCCCGTTCCCGCGCGTGGCGCAGCTCGGCGCCCAGCATCGCTCGCGGTGATGACGACGGGTCGAGATCCTTCGGTCCGGGCATGGCCCTTGCTCCCTGTCCAGCAGTCCCCCTGTTGGGGCGTCGTATCTGGCCAGGTTAGGGCGGTGTCGGACACGCTGTGTGGTGAATCGGGAACCCAGCGTGGAGGAATGGGCGACGTGAAGAACAGAGCGGTGAACGGGCGGCGGCGCCGCAACTCCGCGTTCTCGACCGAGGACGCCGTGGAGCAGCTCGACCAGGCCCTGCGCGGTGTCGGGATCATCCTGCCGTCCCTGCGCGTCGACCCGATCACCGGCGCCAGTGAACTGCCGTACCCGCTGGTCGAGTTGGGCCGCTGCAACCTCCAGGTCGCCGCCAAGCTCGCCGCCGTGCTGCGCAAGGCGGCCGAGACGTGACCGCCCCGCAGGGCTCGCGGTCGTACGCCGTGGACGTACGGGACGGGCGGCTCGGTGAGGTGATGGGGCGCGAGGGTGGTTACGTGCAGTTGCGGCCGGTTGAGGGCGGGCGCGAGTGGGACTGCCCGCCGGGGTCGCTGCGCGAGGCCACGCCGGGGGAGGTGCTGCGGGCCCGGGTGCGGCGGGTCAACGCGGAGGGACGGCTGCCGTGTTGAGCGCTTGGTGGCGATCGGGGCGAAGGCGTCCCTCTCGCTGGGTGCCCATGACCCGCCGCCTCACCCGCCGGCCGTCAGAACGGCTCATTTCTCAGACGCAGATCACGATCTTTCCGCGTGTACGTCCGCGCTCGGCGTGCGCGTGGGCGTCGGCGATCCGCTCCAGGAGGTAGGTCTGTTCGATACGGGGTGTGTAGCGGCCTTGCCGGCCCAGTTCCGCGGCGGCGGACAGGAGGGTGGAGTCGTTCTCCGCGTTGACCACATGCGTGCCCAGGCGCTGCCCGCCTGCGTGGTCGGCGACCGTCGCGACGCGTGTCGGGTCGCCCGTGATCGCGACGAGGTCGTCCAGGGATCCGGAGGCCGCGGTGTCGAGCGCGATGTCGACGCCGTGCGGAGCGAGAGCGGAGAGGCGCTGCGCGAGGTCGGGGCCGTAGGTGGTGGGAACGGCGCCGAGAGAGGTGAGGAACTCGTGGTTGCGTTCGCTGGCCGTCCCGATCACGGTGGCACCTTGTGCCACGGCTATCTCGACTGCCGCGCTGCCCACGCCCCCGGCGGCGCCCTCGACGAGAAGGGTGCGCCCCGCCAGGGAGCCGAGCGCGTTCAGGCCGCGCATCGCGGTCACGGACGCGAGACCGGCGCCCGCGGCCTGCTCATCGTTCCATGTGTCGGGGGCGTGGGCCCAGGCCGAGAGGATGACCAGCTCCGCGGTCGCGCCGGTGACACCGCCCAGCCCGAAAACGCGGTCGCCGATGCTCACCCCCTGCACTCCGTCACCGATTTCGTCGACCACGCCGACGGCGTCGCGCCCGGGAATGGCGGGCAGCTCCAGGGGAATCACCTGGCTCAGGATGCCGGCGCGCAGCTTCCAGTCGATGGGATTGACGCCGGCCGCCGCGACGCGGACCCGGATCTCACCGGGTCCCGGGTGGGGGTCGGGGGCCTGCTCGATCACCAGGCTCTCCGCTCCGCCGTATGCATGGAAGCGGGCTGCGCGCATAATGTCCTGCCTTACCTTGTAGATCGAAATGAGGGTGTTCGTTCGACGTCCGTCGACGGTCCTGTCCGTCCTCGGAATACGTCCCGCTGAACCGACGCTTCGGAAGATATCCAGAAGGTCGGTCACCAACTGGATACCAAGACCTGGGACGGGAGACCCTCAATGACGCAACGGCCCCCGCTGCCGGCCGACTTGTTCGACGAGCTGTGCCCGTCCCCGCTGCTGCCTTTCCGCTTCGGTGACAAATGGGCATCCATGGTTCTCCGCTGCCTGGACGACGGCCCGCGCAGATACTCCGAACTCCGCGTACCACTGAGTCGCGTCAGCCCGAAGGCGCTCACCCAGTCGCTCCGCGGCTTGGAGCGGAACGGGTTCGTGTCACGCACCGTGCACGCCGACCCGAAACTGCGGGTGGAGTACGCGCTGACACCGCTGGGCCGCAGCACGCTGGAGCCGTTGGCCGCCGCGTGCCGATGGGCGACCGAGCACTGGGACGAGCTGCTCGACGCCCACGAGGGCGGCATCTCTCCATCGGCAGACACGAACCTGCGTTGACGCGTGCCGCACCGGGCACGGCGGAGATCTCCGGCGGGTTCACCCGCCGGGAGGCCGGGGAACTCGCGGCGGGGAGGTCCGGTCAGACGTTCCCCAGCGGTTCGATGTCCACGCGGACCGGCTCGCCCCAGATGCGGGTCACGTCGTAGTCGGTGAATTCCTGGACCAGGCGGTAGGCGATGGCGGGGCGGGGGCCGCGGCGCTGGGCGGCGAGGTAGAGCTCGGCCTCGCGGCGGTCGCGGCGGGGGGTGCCGCAGAGCTGCCAGACCTGGCCGTTCCACGCTTCCGGGAGCCAGCGCTGCTGGGGTTCGGGGCGGTCGTCCCGTACGCCGTAGCGGGAGGGGGCCGGGGTGGCGGGGCCGGTGGGGCGGGGCGGGCCGTAGCTGTCGTTCAGCTGGGTGCGGCGGGCGGCTCGGCGGCGGGTCTCGCAGAGCAGGCAGCGGTCGGGGGCCTCCTCGTCCACCGGGCCGTTCGGGTGCTCGGCGCAGCGGGTGGTGGGGGCGGCCGTCGTGACCGTCTCGTCCAGCAGCTCCAGAGCTCGCTTGATGTCGGCCTTGACCTCGTGGAGGCGGGCGTCGGGGGTGTCGGCGGTCAGCGCCTCACCGTGCTCCCCGAGGACACGCAGGGCGCGGCCGAGGGCAGTGAGCTGGGCGTGGTTCACGGGCTCGGTCCTTCCCGGGGGACATGGGTGACGTCAGTAGTCCCACCACCGTGCCACACACCACTGACAGTCCCCCCGGGTGCCCGGGGCCTCAGGCGCTTCTCACCGCGTCGCCGCTGCCAGGGCTGCGCGGAGGTGGCCCTCGTTCTCTGTCAGGAGGCGGGTGGCCGTGGGGGCGTCGACGCCGCTCAGGATGGTGAGGATGGCGTTCTTGACCTGGCCGTTCGAGGTGGTCAGGGCCTTTTCGATCTCGTCGTCCGTGGCGCCGGTGGCGAGGGCGACGATGCGGTGGGAGCGGGCGCGGAGTTTGTCGTTGGTGGCCCGGACGTCGACCATCAGGTTTCCGTAGGTCTTGCCGAGGCGGATCATGGTGATCGTCGAGAGCATGTTGAGGACGAGCTTCTGGGCCGTGCCCGCCTTGAGCCGGGTCGAGCCGGTGACCAGCTCGGGCCCGACGACGATTTCGATGCCGTGGTCGGCCGCCGCCGCGAGTGCGCTGGCCGCGTTGCAGGACAGGCCGACGGTGAGCGCGCCGGCGGCGCGGGCGTGTTCCACGGCGCCCACCGCGTACGGGGTGCGCCCCGAGGCCGAGACGCCCACCACCGTGTCGTCGGGCGTCAGGGCGAGCGCGTCGAGGTCGGTCCGGGCCAGCTCCGCCGAGTCCTCCGCGCCCTCGATCGAGGTGACCATGGCCTCGCGGCCGCCCGCGATCAGGCCCACGACCTGGGTCGGGGCCGTATTGAACGTCGGCGGGCACTCGGACGCGTCCAGCACGCCCAGGCGGCCCGCCGTTCCCGCGCCCGCGTAGATCAGCCGGCCGCCTCGGCCCATGCGCTCCGCGATCGCGTCGATCGCGGCGGCGATCAGCGGCAACTGCGCGGCGACGGCCGTCGGCACCGCCGCGTCCTCGGTGTTCATCAGCTTCGCGATGTCGAGCGTCGGAAGCTGATCGATGTCAGCGAGCTCCGGCCGGAACGCCTCGGTCGTCAACGACTCCAACTCGGCGCGGACGGCGAGGTGGTTGGGGAGAGCGAGAGCTGCGGGGAGGGCGGAGGTGCTGGGGAGGCCGGAGGAGTCGGGGAGGCCGGAGGAGTCGGGGAGGCCGGGGGAGTCGGGGGAGCCGGGCAGGTCGGAGGGGTCCGGAAGGCCGGGGGTGTGGGGGAGGCCGGAGGAGTCGGGGAGGCC
Organism: Streptomyces sp. SP18BB07; assembly: GCF_036322545.1. Classification (NCBI taxonomy): domain Bacteria; kingdom Bacillati; phylum Actinomycetota; class Actinomycetes; order Kitasatosporales; family Streptomycetaceae; genus Streptomyces; species Streptomyces sp. SP18BB07. The sequence continues at coordinate 190,395 of NZ_JAQYWT010000319.1, read as the reverse complement.
GGAGGCGTTGGGGCAGATGGGGGGCATGGGGACTCATTCCGTGCGGGGTGGAGCGGGTGTGCCTTCGGGGCGGGTGCCGTGGTGAGCCGGGCTGTCGCGACGGTGGTGCCGCGGCGGTCGGGCGGCTACCGCGACGGGCCCCCCGTCCTGTGTCGGTGGGCCAGCGCCTCGTACGACGCCGACAGGGCCGGGGCCGCCGACTCGTACGTTCGTTGGGCCACTCCTACGAACAGGCAGTCCACGACCAGCAGTTGGCTCGTCCGGGACGACATCGCCGCCGGTCGCAGCTCGCTCTCCCGTGCCGTGGACGTCGTCAGGACGTGGTCGGCGTACTGGGACACCGGCCCGTCCGGGCGCCCGGTGATCGCCACCGTCGTGGCCCCGTGGTCGAAGGCCACCCGCAGCGGCTCGATGACGTCACCCGTCGAGCCGGAGTGGGTGATCGCCACGGCCACGTCCTTCGCGCGGAGCTGCACCGCGTTGGTGACGGCGAGGTGCGGGTCGCTGTGCGCCTGGGCTATCAGCCCTATGCGGAGCAGTTTCTGCGTGAGGTCCTGGGCGACCAGCCCGGACGCCCCGACCCCGTACACATCGATGCGCCGGGCCCCGGCGAGCGCCCCGACCGCCGCGCCGAGCTGGCCCATGTCGAGTCCGGCCGCCGTGTCCGCGAGGGTCTGCTGCTCGTCGTACGCGAGTTTGGCCACCACGTCGGGCAGCGGGTCGTCCACCGCGATGTCGGCCGTCACGGAGGGCGCGCGGCCCGACTGCTGGTGGGCGGCGAGACCGGCGAGGGCGAGGCGCAGGTCCCGGTAGCCGGGGTAGCCGAGGATGCGGGCGGTGCGGACGACCGTCGCCTCGCTGGTGCCGGTGAGTTCCGCGAGGCCGGTGACCGTGAGCGCCGCGCACGCGGCCGGGTCGTTCGCCACGGCCTCCGCGACGCGCTGCATCGAGCGGGTCATGGAGGGCGCCAGCGTCCGCACCTTCGCCGCGAGGGCGGCGGGGGCGGGCGGCGCGGCCGGGGTGGACGCCGGTGAGAAAATTTCCTTCACATCATCGCTCACTCTTGAAAGATATTTTCTGCCGGGGCGGATGGTCAAGGGCCGCACAATGGACGCATGAGTACCGGCAGTGACCCCGTGAGCACCCTTGAGCAGACGCTGCACGCCGCCCGCGCCCTCGTGCTCGCCGATCTGGTGTCCGGGCAGGTCGCCGAGGCGGACATCGTCTCGATGGTCGAGGACTCCGTCGCGCAGCGCCGCTGGTGGGTCGAGCAGTGGCCGGACGGCGCGGCGTACGTCGCCGGGCTCGTCGCCCAGGACGTCCAGGACGCCCTGCTCGAACGGTACGGCCGCTGGCCCCTGTGCCCGGTCTGCGAGGCCGGCGACCCGCACGCGCTCGATGTCGAGCCGGAGCTCGGGCCCGATCCGCACTGGGTGTGCCACAAGGCGGGGGTGCGGGTCGCGGCGCTGGGCGCGCTGGGCGGGGTGGCGTCCTCGTGACCCTCTACGTCGATCCGCCCACCTGGCCGGGGCACGGGCGCATGTGGTCCCACCTCGTGAGCGACGAGTCCTTCGACGAACTGCACGCCTTCGCCCGCGAGGTGGGCATCCCCGAGCGCGCCTTCGAGCGCGACCACTACGACATCCCGTCCCACCGCTATGCGGAGGTCGTGCGGGCGGGTGCCGTGGAGGTGGGGTCGAAGGAGCTGCTGCGCAGGCTGACGGCAGCGGGGCTGCGCAGGCCGAAGCGGCGGGGGCCTTCGGCCTGAGGGGGACGGGGCGTACGGGTCAGTCGACGAAGACCGGGTCCAGCGCGTTCACCCAGTTGGTGAGGCCCACGGGGTCGTTGCCGACGACCTCGAAGGCGACGGGGCGGTCGTAGAACGTGCGGATGATGTCGTACATCCCGGTGTTGTTGATGAAGCACGCGGTGTCGCCGACGGGTTTGCTGGACGTTCCGTCGGTCCAGCGGCCCTGGACGCCCTGCTGCACATCGCAGTTGCCGAGGGGGAGGTTCGCCGCGTACTTGCGGAAGGCCGACCGGAGGACGTCCTTCGACGGGTACGCGGTCACGGCCACCTCGGCCGCGTACGCGAAGCCGGCCGCGTCCTGTGCGGAGACCGTGCACACCAGGGCGGCCTCGGCGTCGGGCACCGTGCTGTGCCGGCAGCTGTCGCGCTGCCATTGGCTGTCGTTGAGCGAGTCGCGCAGGTCGCGTTCGGCGGGGGTGAGGCCGTCGTCGCTCTCGGTGTCGGTGTCGGTGTCGGCCTCGGTTCCGGCGTCCGTGCCCGCGTCCGTCCCGGCGGTGACGGTCTCCTCCGTGCCGCCGTCCGGCTCCCCGCTCGTTTCCCCGTCCGTGCCCCCGTCCGGCTCCCCGCTCGTCTGCCCGTCCGTGCCGCCGGTCGTGGCGTCCACCTTCTCGCCGCCCGCCGTACCGCCGTCCGTCCCGCTCGTCGTGGTGCTGCCGGTGGTCGTGCTGCCGACGGTCGTGCCGCCGTCCGAGGTGGTCCGGCCCGAGGTCGTCGCCGTCACCACGAAGCCCACCACCGTGAGCACGCTGCTGACGATCAGGCTGATGACGGCGATACGGACGCTCCTACGTCCGTGATCGCCGTCCGGGTCCGGCACGGGAGGCCCCGGCGGCGGCCCAGGCGGCGGTGTGGGCTGACTCATCGCGATCCCCCGATCCCCCGACACGCCCCCGACGTGCGCGAGCGCGCACGACGCTTTCGCGCCGCGTTGACGGCATTCACGCCGCCGTGACCGAATTATCGGGACTGCGACAGGGCCCCCGACAGGGAAAACGGCAAGAAACCGGAGCGGTTGGGCCCGGCGTACGTCAGGCGCGCAGACGGAGTTCGTACGCGAACTGCTCCCCGTGCTCCCCGTCGCCCCGGTCGTCGCTCACCTTCTCGAATCCGGCGCGCGAAACGACGCTCTGCGAAGGGGAGTTGGCCTTGTCGACGACCGCGAACAACGACCGTACGTCCCCCCGCTCCCGGCCCCGCTCCCGTGCCCAGTCGGCCAGCTCGCGCACCGCCTCGGTCATGTAACCGCGCCCGCGCGCCCCCTCCACCAGGTCGTAGCCGATCTCGACGCGGCCCTCCTCGTCCGGCGCCCCGTGGTAGCCGAGCGCGCCGACGGCCAGCCCGTCCTCCTTGCGGACGAGCACGAACATGCCCCACTCCGGCCGGTGCACCCCCGCCTTGTACGCCTGGAACACCAGGCCCGCGCCGGTCCGGGTCCCCTCGACCGGACCGCCCACGATCCAGTCGAAGCCGCCGGTGCCGCCCTCGGCGAGATCGGCTGCGGCGGCCGGGTGGACGCCCTGGAGGACGAGCCGCTCGGCGTCGATGTGCAGCGGGTTGCTCCACTTCCACTCGGTGACGGGCGCCCGGTCCGGCAGGTCGCCCCGGCCGGTGGCCCACAGCAGCGTCGCCCAGGGGTCGTCACCGGGCCTGACGTGCGGGAAGAGGCGGGCGAGCACGGACTCCGACAGTCCGAGCCCGGCGGGCGGCACGGCCGCGGAGGCCGGGAGCCCGAGGCCCTCGATGATGTCGTGTACGTGCAGCAGCACCTCGGCGACGCCCATCGCCGCGAAGCCCTCGCGGTCGGCGGCGCGGAACGGGTACGGGTGGAAGGCACGGACCGAGCGCGGGGTGGTCTGGACGACGGCGGTCAGCAGGACGCCGGTCGTCCGGATCACCTCCAGCAGGTCGGCGTTGTTCTCGCACTCCGCCATGTCGATCTCGAACGGTACGTAGCGTGCCGTCGGCCGCCCCGCCAGCTGACCCGCGTACGCGATCAGGTCCGACGCGATGTGCTCGGCGGTCTCCCGGCAGTCCCAGTCCAGCCGCCCGGCCTTGACGCCCTTCCAGTCCCGGTCGGCCACCGCCCCCAGCACCGCTAGACCGTGTTCGACGGCTTCCCGTACCTGTTCCCCACCCATTGGTCGCATGGCGGTGAGGATAGGCGGGGTCAGGCGTCCGTACGTACCGGATTTACGGCGCCCGCGCCAGCGCTGTCACTGCTTCCGGCCACCCTGCGGGAAGCCCGCGTACGCCGGTGCAGACGGAGCGAGACGGCGGTCGTGCCGATGGCGGCCGCGGTGATGGCGCCGCCCGCCCACGCCGTGGCGGCGAAGCCCTGGCCCGCGTCGATGACGACCCCGCCGATCCAGGGGCCGCCGGTGTTGCCGAGGTTGAACGCGGCGGTGGTGGTGGCGCCGGCCAGGGTCGGGGCGGCGCCGGCGACGTTGAACAGGCGGGCGTTGAGGGCCGGAGCGGTGTAGAAGGCGGACACCCCGAGGAGGAAGGAGAGGACGGCGGCGGCGACGGCGTACTGGGCGAGCAGGGCCAGGGCGACGAGCAGGACCGTGGAGGCGGCGGTCCCGCTCAGCAGCACCCCGAAGAGGTGCGCGTCCGCGATCCGGCCCCCGACCGCCGTGCCGATCAGCGCCCCGATCCCGAACAGCGCGAGCACGGTCGGCACCCAGCCGGCGTCCAGGCCGGACACGTCCGTGAGCAGCGGCGCGAGATAGCTGAACGCGCAGAAGACGCCACCGGCGGCGAGCGCCACGAGCGCGATGGACAGCCAGACCTGCCCGTCGCGGTAGATCCGGGCCTCCTGGGCGAGCCGGGGCCGCTTCTCGGGCAGCGGGATGGCCGGGACGAGCGTCACCACGCCGACCAGCGCGACCGCCGAGGCCACCGCCACCGCCCAGAACGCCGAACGCCACCCGAAGTGCTCCCCGAGGAACGCGCCCGCCGGGACACCCAGCACGTTCGCGATCGACAATCCGCCGATCATGATGGCCAGGGCGCGGGCACGGGCGTTGACGGGCACCATGGCGACGGCCACGGCCGCGCCGACCGCCCAGAACCCCGCGCAGGCGAGTGCGCTCACGATCCGGGAGGCGAAGAGGACGGCGTAGTTGGGGGCGAGGGCTCCGGCGACCTGGCCGAGGCCGAAGACCGTGATCAGGGTGACGAGGGTCGTACGGCGGGGAAGCCGCAACGTCGCCACGGCCAGCAGGGGTGCCCCGACCACCATCCCGATCGCGAACGCCGAGATCAGCAGGCCCGCCCGGGGAATCGACACGTCCATGTCCTCGGCGATGGGCGGCAACAGCCCCGAGAGCATGAACTCGCTGGTCCCGAGCGCGAACACGGCGAGACCGAGGACGTAGACGGAGAGGGGTATGCGGAAGCGGGCGGCATGGTCAGGAGCGGCGGCGGAAGAGGGCATATCCATGGGCAACCGACTCACTCGGGACCGCATTCCCACACGTGTCAGTCGTCCCACCGACCGAGACGGCCGACGGCAGTCAGCCGTCGGTTTCCGTCCGCTCCGTCTGCTCAGGCAGGGCCGTCAGGGCCGTCAGCTCCGAGCGCAGGTTCTCCCGGGCGCGGTCCTCCCACTCCCGCTGTCCGTACGGTGTCCTGAACAGCCTTGGCAGGTCGAGGAGTTGGCGTAGTACCGCCGCGCGGCCCGTGCGGAACGCGTCGTCCGGGACGAAGCCGTACTCCTCCCGTACGGCGGCGGCGTACGCGGCGTACGCGTCCGGCGGGGACGCCAGGATCGCGAGGTCCGCGTCGCACAGGACCTGCCCGTTCGGGTCGTCGTCGGCCGGGTCGTGGGTGACGGTGAGGCGCACCAGCCGCGCCACCTCCGCCGTCCGCTCCGCCGACACCCCCGCCTCCGGCAACGCCCGCTCGGCGAGCCGGGCCGACCGCTCCTCGTTCTCCGACCGCTCCGGCAGGTACACCGCGTCGTGGAACCAGGCCGCCAGCCGGACGAGGTCCGGGTCCGTCGCGTGGTCCTCCAGCACCTCGATCCGGTCCAGCACCGCCGTGAGGTGGTCCAGGGTGTGGTATTTCCGCTGCGGCTCCGACCACCGCGCGATCAGCGCGTCGGCGTACGGGAGCGGCGCGGGATCACAGGCCCCGTCCCGCGCCGAGAGCAGCGCGGGCAGCCAGCGGTGGCGGAGGATTTCCCTGAGGGACTGGGAGTCGGGCATGTACGCATTGTGCCGTGTGTGCATCCAGCGGCCCTCTCCCCCTAGCGTGGAGGGCATGACGACTGTGGCTGATACGCACGATGTACGGGACCCCGGACTCCCCGCGCGGCTGCTGGCCGGGGAGCGGGACGCGCTGGTGCCGCTGTTGCGGGGGAGGGCTGAGGAGGACTTCGGGGCGGCGACCTGTTGTCCGGGGTGGAGTGTGCGCGACGTGCTGGCGCACAGCGCGGCCGCGCTGTCGCGGGTGGTGGAGGGCCGGTTCGAGAAGGGCGCGTTCAGCCCGGAGTCGAACGACCGGGACATCGCCGAGCGGGGCGAGTGGCCCGTCGCGCGGATCATCGACGAACTGGAGCGGGGCATGACCGAGGCGGGCCCGGTCATCGCCGACGCCGGTGGCTCCCTCGACGGCGTCGCCCTCGGCGAGTGGGTGCACGCCGGTGACGTACGCGAGGCGTGGGACCTGCCGGGCGCGTACGGCGGCCCTCAACTCGGCCTCGCGGTCGAGCTGTTGACCCACCTCACCCGGGTGCGCGGCACCCGCCCGCTGCACGCCGACCTCGACGACACCGACACGCCCCTGCTGCTCGGCGCCCCGAGCGGCGACGCCCCGCCCGCCCGCTACATCGGCGACGCCCCCACCCTCGTACGCCTCTACTCGGGGCGTCGCCCGCCGGCCGGCACGTCGTACGAGCTGGCGGGCGCCACCGAGGCCGAGCTGAACCTCTACACCGCGTAGCCCTTTACCGGGCCACGTTGATGTCCCGGGCCGCCGCCACGAAACACGACCAGGCGGCGGCCTGGAATACGAGGACACCACCGGTCACGTTCTTGCTGTCGCGGACGGGGATGAGGCCGGGGAGGTTGTCGCTGACTTCGACGCAGTCGCCGCTGGTTCCGCCGCTGTAGCTGCTCTTACGCCAGGTCGCGGTCCTCAAGTCGGGAGCGCTGCGCATCCTCGTACTCCTCGGCCACCTGCTCGATCAGATCGAGGGACGCGCCAGGCGACAGAGCCGCACCCCCAATCAGATCGTAGGTCAGCGTGGACCTGGTCACCACAGCCGGATCGTCGAACAGGCGGCCAGTTTCGGACCCTTCGGTATAGCTGAGAGGAGGGGCGTCCTCGAATGTCATCAGCTTGAACATGCCTTGCATTCCGGCATTGGCCCCCTCCGACAGCGGCATCACCTGGACGATGATCCGGCGGCGCCTCGCCATCGCCGCGATGTGTCGCAGCTGTACCGCCATGACCGCCGACCCGCCCACTGGACGCCGCAGGGCCGACTCATCCAGGACCGCCGAGTACCGGGGCGTCCGGGGATCGTGGAAGATTCGCCCGCGAGCCTGGCGTGCGGCCACCCGCTCCTCGACGAGGTCCTCCGGCAGGACCGGGTCGTACGCCAGGACGATCGCTCGTGTGTAATCGGCTGTCTGAAGCAGTCCGGGCACCAGGGTCGGGCCCCACTCCCTGATCGTGGTTGCCAGGCCCTCCAACTCCACGACATCGGCGAAGTGGTGCTCGTACGGCGACTTCCGCGCCGCCTCCAGGTTCCGTACGAAGAACCCGTCGGTGCCCAGGATCTCGTCCACCGACTTCGCGTACTCCAGTCGCATTCGTCGGACCCCTGCCTCCAGCTGGCCGACGAACGACCCGGAGACGAACATCGCCGCCCCTAGATCCTCCTGGGACATTCCCGCCTTCTCGCGCTGATGTCGCAGCTCCGCGCCGTACATCGCCCGGGTCGACTCGGACGGGTCGAGAGTCTTCGGCTTCGGCATGAACAACTCCCTCTCGCACAGCCGGTCTTGTTGAACGGCGCCCAATTGAGGGTAGATGCGGACGGTGGTCGGCCGCATGCGAACCGTGACCGGCCGCATCCAACGGTCCGGGTTGTTGTTAGATTGCATAATTGGACTAGACCTATAGCTCGTCACGCGAAGCCCGACGGAAGGGGCCCCATGACCACGCGCGCGCTTCTGGAGGTGATCGCCCTCGACGCCGAGGACGCCGTCGCCGCCCAGGCCGGAGGTGCCGACCGGCTGGAGCTGGTGGCGGACATGGCGGCCGACGGGCTCACCCCGACGGTCGCGACGTTCGTGGACGTGCAGGCCGCCGTCGACATCCCCGTACGGGTCATGCTGCGGCTCGCGGACGGGTTCGCGGCGGGTGACGTGGACGCGCTCGTGCGGGTCGCCTGTGACATGCGGGCGGCCGGGGCGGAGGAGTTCGTGCTCGGGTTCCTCGGGGAGGACGGCGGGCCCGAACTGGACGCCGTGGAGCGGGTGGTCGCCGAGTTGGACGGGCGCCCGTGGACGTTCCACAGGGCGATCGACCGCGCCGCCGACCGGGACGCCCTGCGCAAGCAGCTCGCGGACCTGCCGGGGCTGGACACGTATCTGACGGCGGGGTCGGCGAAGGGCGTGGACGACGGGCTGCCGGTCCTGCTGACCGAGGCCGCGAGACGTGGGGACTCCGGCTACACGCAACGCCTGATGATCGGCGGCGGTCTCCGCCTCGACCACATCCCCCGGCTACGCGCCGCCCGCGTCGACGCCTTCCACATCGGCGGTGCGGCCCGCCCGCACGGCTGGACCGCCCCGGTCGCCGCCGAGGCCGTACGGGAGTGGCGTGCGGCGCTGGACGCACGTGTCACCCGCGCGGGAGCGAGGGCGCGGGGCGACTGACGCCCCGCGCCGGAGCCGCAGGGCCCGCTCGCGCCTGTGCCTGGGTCAGCGCGGGTCCATCGGGAGCGTCGGGAGCGCTGCCCCTCGGACCGCGCCGACGGCGGACCCGTCGAGGCCGTTCAGGTCGTCGTGCAGTCGGGTCAGCAGCGGGAGCACCTGGGTCCGCGTCATCTTGCGGACGCGTCCCTCGTGGGTCCAGGCGTCGACGGCCGTGGGGTCCAGGAGCACGATCTCGGGGGTCCAGTCGGAGCGGAAGCGGACGACGGCCCGCAGGAGCGTGGTCCACTTCAGGCGGTCGGGGTCGTGGAACCCGGGCAGGGGCGGGAAGCGGGGCGGCTGCCAGTCGGGCCCGTGCACCTGCCGCAACTCCTCGGCGCGGGCGCTCAGTTCACGCTCGGCGGCCGCCCGGAAGTCGTCGTACGCCTCCCGGACGCCGAGGTCGTCCGTCTGCCGGTCGGCGTAGAGCAGGACCAGTACGGACTCGGGGCGGCGCAGCCGCATCACCTCGGTCAGTTCCCACAGGGTGCCCTCGCTGGTGCCGGCCACCAGCAGGACCAGGCGGGCATCGGTGATGAGCGAGGTGACGGTGGGCTGCCAGTCGTGGAGGGGGAGGTAGAGGCGGCGGGAGCCGGCGAGGGGGAGTGCCTCGTCGGGTTCCCCCACGGCGAGCGGGCGTCCGAAGGCGCTGAACGTCCGGCACACGCCCTCCTCCAGCGTGAGCGAACTGCCGCTCACCAGCGAGCCGCCCACCCCCATCCACCGGGTGAACGCGTGCCGCATCAGGGTGCCGGTGGCATCCTCGGCGAAGGGGCGCAGGTAGAGGACGTACGGCTCCCGCCGCGCCTCCTCCATCGTCCTGACCACCCGTACGTGATGGCGCCGCCCGTGCCGCCGCATCCGCAGACCCACCACCAGCGACAGCGCGCCCCAGAGGCCGACGCCCGCGACGATCAGCGCGTCCTGCACCATCGCTCCGACGCCGTTGACCGGGACGAACACCGTCTTGGTCTTGGTGGCGGCCAGGATCACCATCAGCCCGCCCCAGAGCGTCCCCGCCAGGCCCGCGAGCCGTAACGCGCATCCGAACAGCGGGCGCTGGCGCCGCCGGGGGGTACCGAAGGGAGTGGGATCAGTCATGAACAGCAACAGATCCGAGCCGGCCGCGACGCGCAATCGAACAAGGGGGATTACCGGGTCCGATTCGCTCTTTCGTGGCACCTGACGGCCCGTACCGGTGGGAATCCGGCGCGGTGGACATGATGGGCGGATGGCAGACCTCCACCACTCCCTGTGGAACTCCGATGTCGCGCCCGACAGTTACACGCCCGCCAACACCCCTTATCTGGGCGTGCTCTTCGAGCAGTACAAGCTCTGTGTCGAGACGGCCGACCGCGTCAGCGCGCGGCGAGGCGCTGCCAACACCTTCTTCCTGTCGCTCAACAGCGCCATCGCCACGGCCATGGTCGGCGGGCTGGGACCGCGTCCGGGGCGGGTGTCGGTGTGGCTGCTCCTCGCCGGTCTGCTGATTCTCGTCGGGCAGTGCGCTGCCTGGTACCTGATGGTCCGTTCCTACCGCCAGTTGAACACCGCGAAGTGGGCGGTCATCGGCGCGTTCGAGAAGCGGCTCCCGGCCTACGCCTACTCCCGCGCCGAATGGACCGAGCTGGGAGAAGGCGAGGACTGGCGCCGCTATGTGCCGCTGACCCGCCTGGAACAGTGGGTGCCACCCCTGTTCGTGGCCGCCTACCTGGTGGGCTTCCTGGCGCTGGCGTACGCGCCGTAGCCCGTCAGCCGGGCTGCCCGTCAGTCGGGCTGCCCGTCAGGCATTCGGGTCGAAGGAGATCCCCGCCGGCATGGCCTTGGTGAGGTTCGAGGCGAAACTGCCGTCCTTGAGGCCGAAGTTGGCGCTGCCGAAGTTGTAGGAGACGAGGGTGTCGCGGATGCCGGACGGGTAGCCGTTCCATCCGACGAGTGGCGGGTACTGCCAGGTGCCCTCGTGGTTCTCCGGCGGCTCGTCGTTGGAGCCCGCGAGGCGGAAGCAGTGCGTCCGGATGCCGTCCTTGTGGTAGACGATCTTCGCGTGGGTGCCGTCCCAGCGGACAGCCGACGCGGCGTGCACGGTGAAGCCGCCGTGGTTGGACGTCGAGACGTACTGGGCCGTCCCGTTCTGCACCCAGACCACGACGTGCTCCCAGTCGTGCCGGTGGCCGCCGATGCTGCTGCCCGCGACCGCCTGGTCCTTCTCGAAGTAGAGGTCGTACATGATCGCGCACCAGCCGTTGTTGCACTTGTAGCGCGAGTAGCCGTTGGTGTTGTCCAGGTCGGACTGGTCGCGGCAGTCGCCGCTCAGTGAACCGGTGGGATTCAGACCGCCGTTGACCGTGCCCGTCGGGCCGATCGCGGGCGTCGAGTAACAGCCGTCGGTGTCGTAGTCGTACGCCGGCTGCCACGTCTTCTCCAGCGCCTCCGCGTTGGCGGGCAGCGCGCCGGGCGGAGCCGCGTACGCACTGCCGGCGACGCCGACCACCAGCGCGACGGCGGCGCCGACCACCACGGCGGATCTGCGGAAACGACGCGATGTGCGCGTGCGCGAACCTGTCTTCACTGCGACCTCCTGAGCCTGCCTGGGGGGATGGCATGCGCAGGTCAGATTGGCGCTACTCGCGGGTAGTGCACAAGAGGCGGGAGGTGTCGGAGTGATGAAGAATCAATCATTGTGAAGACCCTGTGAGTTGAGGCCCAGGGGTGCGGACGCGCCACATCACAGGTAGATATCCGCCACGTAGTTGTTGTGTGCGAAGTCGTCGTGAAGAGCGCCCTGGCGATCATCAGGCCCTCACGCGCGTGCATAGTTGTCTCGCCCCAGCCAAGCGGGGGCATGACAAGTTTCATCACACGGGGACGGGCTCCATGCCATTCATACGCCGCCGCGGCCTCACGGCCGCTGCCGCCGTGATCGCCGCGGTCATGGTCACTACCACTGCCTGCAGCAAGACCGAGGAGAGCGGGGCCAAGGCCTCCGACTCCACGACCGCCCAGGCGGACGCGGGCGACAACATCGACACCGGCGAGAACGAGAGCGGCGGTGACACGACCGTCGGCGGCTTCAAGCTCCCGAAGGGCGTGCCCACCGAACTGTCCGGTGACGCGCTGCGGAAGTGGAAGGACGGTGGCTGGCAGGACTTCAGCGGCGACTGGGCCTCCAAGGCGGAGGACTTCGCCAACCCGTACATCGAGAACTTCTGGACGCCGGAGCGCATCGCCGAGGCCAAGGAGAACCTGCCGGACCTGCCGGCGGTCGCCGAGGCCGGCAACACCGCCACCGGCTCAAGCAAGACCACCCAGGTCTGGCTGCCCGACGGCAAGGTCAAGAAGCAGCAGGCCAGCAGGGTCAAGGCGACCTACCACAAGTACGCGCCGCCGGTCGGCAAGCTCATCTTCACCACACCCCAGGGGTCGAGCGTCTGCTCCGCCGCGGTCGTGAAGGACCCGGCGCACCCGGGCAAGTCCAACCTCGTGTGGACCGCCGGGCACTGTGTGCACGCGGGCAAGGGCGGCGGCTGGTACCGCAACATCGCCTTCGTGCCGTCCTTCAACAACACGGGCAAGCTGAACATCAGCCAGGCGTCGGCCAACTACCGCGCGAGCAACGTCTCCCCGTACGGCGTCGCCTGGGCCGACTGGGCCACCACCTCCGGCACCTGGATCAAGGGCGGTGCCGCGAGCCAGGGCACCGTGGCCGCCGCGTACGACTACGCGGTACTGCACGTGAAGCCGGAGAAGGGCTCCAAGTCCCTGGAGGAGCGCCTCGGTTCGGCCCTCCCGGTGTGGTTCAACGCGCCCGCCGCCAACAAGGTCAAGAACATGAAGGTGCGCGGCTACCCGGCCGAGGCCCCGTACGACGGCTCGAAGATGTACCACTGCCAGGGCGCCACCAAGCGCTTCGTCCTCGGCTACAGCTACCCGAGCGACTACCCGGCCCAGTACATGGTCGGCTGCACCATGAACGGCGGCGCCTCCGGCGGCCCCTGGTTCATGACCCACAAGGGCCGCACCTACCTGGTCTCCAACAACTCCCTCAGCGACCGCTCCACGTTCATCACCGGGCCGCGCCTCGGCAAGAACGCGAAGCAGGTCTACCTGGCGACCAGCAACAAGTTCAAGTAAGCGCCACGCGCGCGTGATCGGCCCCCGGCGACCTCGGTCGCCGGGGGCCGTCTCGCGTTCCCGTACGGCCGCGGGCGCCCCCGCGGCTAGGCCAGTTGCGGCGGCAGGGGTGCCGTGTGGGTGACGATCAGGCCCGAGACCGCTCGGGTGAGGGCCACGTACAGACGGCGCAGGCCGGTCCGTTCGTCGGGCTCGCCGTCGACGACGGCCTGCGGCTCGTCCAGCACCACGTAGTCGTACTCGAGGCCTTTGGCGAGTGAGGCCGGGACGAGGGTGAGGCGGGTCTCGTGCGTCGTCTCCTCGCCGGGCGCCAGATAGGTGATCCCCGCCGCCGTCAGCGCCTCGGCGAGCGCGGGGACACGGGCGTCGGCGGCGATGAGGCCGACCGACCCCTCGTTGCGGAGCAACTCCTCGCAGGCAGCCACCACTTGGGCATCGTCGGCACTCGGCCGTACGTCGAAGAAGCCCGGGTTCTCCCGGACGGACGCGACCGGCGTCAGGCCGGGCGCGATGTGCGGCAGGAGCCGTGAGGCGTACGTGATGACGTCGGTCGGGACGCGGAAACCGGCCGTCAGCTCCTCCACATGGGCTTCCGCCTTGCCGAGGTGCGTCAGCGCCTCCTCCCAACTCCGCGTCGCCCAGGGGGTCGTGCCCTGCGCGAGGTCGCCGAGGACCGTCGCGGAACCGGTGGTGCAGCGGCGGCCCACCGCCCGGTACTGCATGGGGGAGAGGTCCTGCGCCTCGTCGAGCACGACATGGCCGAGGGAATGCGTGCGCTGCACCAGGTCCGTGGTCTCGTCGATCAGCACGGCGTCGGCTGCCGACCACTTCACCGACTTCACGCTCCGCGCCGGCTTCGCCCACAGGATCGTCTTCCGCTCCTCCTCGGTCAGGAGCCCGTCCGCGTGCTCGGCGAGGAAGTCGGCGTCGGAGAGGAGGCGCATCACGAGCTTCGCGGGCTCGACGGGCGGCCAGATGGCCTTGACGGCCGCCTTCACGGCCGCGTTGCGCGCCACCGCGTCCTGCACCCGGTCGTCGGGCGCCTCGCCCGCCCGCTCCATCTGCACCAGCACGGCGTGCGCGATCCGCTGCGGCAGGGCGTCCCGCGCGGCCCCGTAGCGGATGTCCCGGTCCAACAACTCCCGCACGATGCCTTCGAGTTCGTACGCCGGCACCCGCCAGCGCCGTGAACCCCGGACGACCACGACGGGCTCGGTGGGCAGCGTGACGTGCGACCGTACGGCCCGGCGGAGCACCTCGGCCATGCGGGCGTCGCCCTTGACGACGGCCGCCGCCGCGTCGTCCGCGCCCCGCACCTCGACATGGCCGACGAGGTCGTCGACGGTCGCCTGCTTGACCTCCAGCTCGCCCAGCGCGGGCAGGACCTGCTCGATGTAGTGGAGGAAGGAGCGGTTCGGGCCGATGACGAGGGTGCCGGTGCGGGACAGGCGCTCGCGGTGGGCGTAGAGGAGGTAGGCGACCCGGTGCAGGCCGACGGCGGTCTTCCCGGTGCCGGGGCCGCCCTGGACGCAGAGGCTGCCGGACAGATCCGAGCGGACGATCTCGTCCTGCTCCGGCTGGATCGTCGCCACGATGTCCCGCATCGGGCCGACACGCGGACGCTCGATCTCCTGCTGGAGCAGCTTGCTGGTGGCCGCCGCCTCGGCGGGGTCGGAGAGGTGCTCGTCCTCGTACGCGGTGAGGTCGCCGCCGGTGTACCCGAAGCGGCGCCGCAGGCCGACGTCCAGGGGGTCGGTCTTCGACGCCCGGTAGAACGGCTGCGAGACCGGGGCGCGCCAGTCGATGACCATCGGGTCGCCGTCCGCGTCGTGCACATGCCGGCGCCCGATGTAGAAGCGCTCCCCCTCCGCCCCCTCGGCCCGATCCGCGCCGGGCGCGTGCAGATAGTCGAGGCGGCCGAAGAAGAGCGGGGTGTGGCTCAGGTCCGCGAGGGCCTTGATCCGCTCCCCGATCTGGCGGGCCAGCACCTCCGCGTTCACCCAGTTCGCGGTGACGTCCCTGATGTCCAGCGCCTGCACGTCCTCCCGCATGGCCCGCAGCGCGGCACGGGAGGCGGTGAGATGGGAGCGTTCGCGGGAGAGGGGGTCGGCCGGCTCGGTGGGGGCGGCGGGGTCGGCGGTGGGCTGCGCGGACAAGGGGGTGCCTCCGGGGGCCTACGGGAGCTGGGGGTACGCCTGACGGCGGTGACCGCCCGGTTTCCGTCCGGGCGGCGGCGCTCCACGGACGGGAGGCGGGCAAGAGCGGAGAGTGTAGGTGAGGGGAGGGGGCGAAGGCCAACGGATTTTTTCCGGTCCTGTCCGCCGTACCCCTAGGGGGTCCGTACGACGCCGGTACTACGGGAGGGTTGAACCTGAGGGGGAGCCGAGGGCTCAGCGCACTCACCCCGCAGACCGACGCGTTCCACAGCCGGACGTTCCACCATGGAGACATGAGTGCAGCGACCTTCATCCCAGCCTCGGCCTCCGGCCGACCCGGTCCGCCGCCCGGCGCGACCGGCCTCGACGACCACCACCCCCGTCACCGTCTCGGCGACGCCCTGCGCGCCGTCAAGGTCTTCGCGAGCGCGGCCTTCGGCGTCGTCATCCTCGGCGAGTACGCGGAGGAAGCGGGCGTACGCCGCCGGTGATCCCCGGGTCCCCGTGCGTGACCCGCTGATCACCCCTGCTTCGACGCCTCAACCGCCCTTCACCGCCCGCCTCCAGGGCCCGACGACGTGATTCCCGCTGCCCGCACTCAAGGCGGCCTCCGTCCTCGGCGCCCCTGCCTGGACTTAACCGGTGACCGGCGGCGGTCACCGGTGACCGGTTGTGGCCTCAGCCCTCCGACAGGAGTTCGTCCGCGTCCATGATCCGGTAGGCGTAGCCCTGTTCGGCCAGGAAGCGCTGGCGGTGCGCGGCGAAGTCCTGGTCGATGGTGTCGCGGGCGACCACGGAGTAGAAGTGCGCCTGGTGGCCGTCGGCCTTCGGGCGCAGGACCCGGCCGAGGCGCTGCGCCTCCTCCTGGCGTGAGCCGAAGGTGCCGGAGACCTGGATGGCGACGGTGGCCTCGGGCAGGTCGATGGAGAAGTTCGCGACCTTCGACACCACGAGGACGTTGATCTCGCCCTGCCGGAACGCGTCGAACAGCTTCTCGCGCTGCGCGTTGCTGGTCTCGCCCTTGATCACCGGCGCGTCCAGGTGGGCGCCCAGCTCGTCGAGCTGGTCGATGTACTGCCCGATGACGAGGATCTGCTGCCCCGCGAAACGGCGGACGATCGCCTCGGCCACCTTCCGCTTGGTCGCGGTGGTGGAACAGAAGCGGTACTTCTCCTCCTGCTCGGCGGTGGCGTAGGCGAGCCGCTCCGAGTCGGTCAGGTTCACCCGGACCTCGACACAGTCGGCGGGCGCGATGTAGCCCTGCGCCTCGATCTCCTTCCAGGGCGCGTCGAACCGCTTGGGCCCGATCAGCGAGAACACGTCCGACTCGCGCCCGTCCTCCCGGACGAGCGTGGCCGTCAGCCCCAGCCGCCGCCGGGCCTGGAGGTCGGCGGTGAACTTGAAGACCGGCGCGGGCAGCAGGTGCACCTCGTCGTAGACGATGAGGCCCCAGTCACGGGAGTCGAACAGCTCCAGGTGCGGATAGACGCCCTTCCGCCGGGTCGTCAGCACCTGGTAGGTGGCGATGGTGACCGGGCGGATCTCCTTGCGGGTCCCGCTGTACTCCCCGATCTCCTCCTCGGTCAGCGAGGTCCGCTTCACCAACTCGTGCTTCCACTGCCGCGCGGAGACGGTGTTGGTGACGAGGATGAGGGTCGTCGACTTGGCCTGGGCCATGGACCCGGCCCCGACGAGGGTCTTCCCGGCCCCGCAGGGCAGGACGACGACGCCGCTGCCGCCGTGCCAGAAGTTCTCCACGGCCTGCTTCTGGTAGGGCCGCAGCGCCCAGCCGTCCTCGGCCAGCTCGATCGGGTGCGCCTCGCCGTCCACGTACCCGGCGAGGTCCTCGGCGGGCCAGCCCAGCTTCAGCAGCGTCTGCTTGATCTGCCCGCGCTCGGAGGGGTGCACGGCGACGGTGTCCGGGTCGATCCGGGCCCCGACGAGCGGAGCGACCTTCTTCGACCGCAGGATCTCCTCCAGCACCGGCCGGTCGGTGGTGGTCAGCACCAGACCGTGGGTGGGGTGCTTGGAGAGGGTGAGGCGGCCGTAGCGGTCCATCGTCTCGGCGACGTCCACCAGCAGCGCGTGCGGCACCGGGTAGCGGCTGTACTGCACCAGCGCGTCCACGACCTGCTCGGCGTCGTGACCGGCGGCGCGCGCGTTCCACAGCCCGAGCGGTGTCACCCGGTAGGTGTGGATGTGCTCGGGCGCCCGCTCCAGCTCGGCGAAGGGCGCGATGGCCCGACGGCACTCGTCCGCCTGCTCGTGGTCGACTTCCAGGAGCAGTGTCTTGTCGGACTGGACGATGAGGGGACCGTTCACGCGCGACACCTTTCGATTCGGCCAAACGTCCAGTGTGCCTGATCGTTCCCCCTGACAGGCCTCCAGTCCTATTGGATGTCTATTCATTCCGATGAGTGGCTGGAATTCAGATTTGCGGCGGCGGTTCCGAAGAATGCGAACCGTGCAGCCACCCACCCCGGCAAACGCCGCCGACCCGGTCACCCCGTCCGTCTCCCCCCAGGGCACCACGCTCGGCTACGCCCTCTTCGCCACGCGCTGGCTCCAGGCGCCGCTGTACTTCGGTCTGGTGGCGGCGCAGGGGGTGTACGTCTACAAGTTCTTCAACGAGCTGTGGACGTTAATCGTCCGGTGTGTGAGCGGGAGCGCCACCGAGACCTATGTGATGCTCGCGGTCCTCAAACTGGTCGACGTCGTCATGATCGCCAACCTGCTGATCATGACCATCGTCGGCGGCTATGAGACGTTCGTCTCCCGCATCGGCCTCCAGGGCCACCGTGACCAGCCCGAATGGCTCTCGCACGTCAACTCCAACGTGCTGAAGGTCAAGCTCGCCACCGCCATCGTGGGCATCTCCTCGGTGCATCTGCTCCAGATGTTCGTGGACGTCCACCACACCTCCCACCACGCGCTGCTGTGGGGCACGGTGATCCACATGGCCTTCATCGCCTCGGCGGTCCTCCTGGCGTACATGTCGGGGCCGATGCTGCGCGAGGACAAGGGCCACGGCTCCCACCACGCCCCGTCCGACGACCCGAAGCCGCCGAAGGGCCCGCACGGGCCGGCCGAACCGACGGAACGCAGCGAGCCGACGGTGACCGCCGCCCCCGTGGTGTTCCGGACCCCGCTGCCGATCCCGGCGCAGGCGACGTCGTACGAGAACCGCGAGCGGTACGAGAACCGCGAGAGGAGTGACAACCGCGAGAGGTACGAGACCCGGTTCACGCGGGGCGGGACCCGGCTGGTGCAGTACGAGACCCGGCGCGCGCCGTACACGGCCGAGGCAGGAGGCGGTGTCGGGGCCGGGGTCGAGGGGCGGGTGCGGGCGGCCGGGTTCCCGGCGCGGAAGCTGCTGGAGGAGTTCGACGAGGGGCACCCGCGCTCCTTCGACCGGCGGCTGCTGGCCCGGCTGGGCACGCTGGACTTCGTCGACACCGGGCGGAACGTGGTGTTCGTCGGCGCCCCCGGCACCGGCAAGACGCATCTGGCGATCGGGCTCGGCGTACGGGCCTGCCAGGCCGGGCACCGGGTGCTGTTCGCCACGGCCACGGAGTGGGCCGCACGGCTGGCCGGGGCACGGGCCGAGGGCCGGCTCGCCGAGGAACTGTCCGCGCTCGACGCGTGCCCCCTGCTGATCGTCGACGAGGTCGGCTACCTCCCCTTCGACACGGACACCGCCCGGCTCCTCTTCCAGCTGATCGCGCACCGCTACGAGCGGGGCTCACTGATCGTGACCAGTGACCGCCCGCTCGGCCGCTGGGAGGAGATCTTCGGCGGGGCCGCCCCGGCGATGGTCGACCGCCTCGCGCACCACGCCGAGATCGTCCTCCTCGAAGGCGACAGCTACCGCCTGCGCAGGGTTACTTCAGCAGGCTGACGTTCTGGATCAGGGGTCCTTCCAGGGTGATGCTGTCGCCGACGAGGGTGCCGAGTTCGGGGAGGGGCAGGGGCGGGTTCGCGGCGGCCGGGGCGGCGAGGGCGCCCACCAGGACGACGGCGACGGCGGCTGCGGAGAGCAGTGCGGAGAGAGGGCGCATGCGTACGTGTGGGCCTTTCGAGCGCAGGAGTCGATCTCGATCGGACACAGGGTGGCTGCCCGGCAGCACGAGGGTCGATGCGCCGGGCGACCCGCGCTCGCCCGTGCGGGGGAAAACCGGGCGTGGCCTGCATGAAAGCCGGCGTACGCCCGAACGGGTGATCTCCGGGAGGCGGTTTGATCAACGGCGTCGCCCCGGACCCGGCGGGTCAGGTCGCGTCGTCCGCCAGTTCCGCGACGCCCGTGATCCGGTGGAGCGGGAAGGTGCGAACCTCGTCCGCCGTGTGGTCGTACGCCGTCACGAAGCCGCCCTCGACACGGACCGGGGCGATGACACGCTGACTGGCGGAGCCCTCGGCGTTGACGTAGCCGATCCAGAGGGCCTCGCCGGTGAGGACGGCGGCCTGCATCGTCGCGAGGGTCTCGGCGGAGCCGGTGCGGGGCAGCGCGCCCGGCGGGGTGGCCGGACCGTCGGGCGTCCGGCGGGGCGTCGTGGAGGCGAGGTCACCGGCGCGGATGGCGCGGATCGCGGCGCCGAGCAGGGTGTCGTCCGGCGCCGGGGGACCGTCCGGGACGGGCTCGGGGGCCGTCCGGGGCGGGGTGCGGCGGGCGTGCGCCCGGGTGATCAGCACATCGCCCTCCGCCGACTCGGCGGCCGGCGCGTACCCCATCCCCCGCAGCCCGTCGAGGAGCGTCGCCGGGTCGGCCTGGGCGGCGAGGACCGTCGGCGCGAGCCGCCGCAGCCCGAGGCCCTGCGACCGCTTGTCGGCGAGGATCTCACTGAGCATCGCGTCGTCGTCGCAGCGGACGTACGCCGACGCCGCGCCGATCCGCAGATGGCCGTGGCGCCGGGCGACGTCGTCGATCAGATACGCGAGCGGCTGCGGGACCGGCGTGCGGGAGTGCGCGGTCAGGAAGCCATGCAGGTCGGAGGCGCTGCGGCCCGCGTCGAGCGCCCGGCGTACGGACCCCGGCGTGAACCGGTACACCGTCGCGCCACCCTTCGACTCCACGTCCGCCAGCACCCCCAGCATGTCCGCCAGCGGACGCTTCAGCGGGCCGGGCGCCACGGCCGTCAGGTCCGCCTGGAGCAGGACGTGGTCCAGCGGCTCGGGAAGCAGCGGCGCGAGCAGCCGGGCGGCCCGGGAGGCGGCGGCCGCCCGCTCGGCGACGGGGTCGGGTGCGGGCGTGGACGCGGGAGGGTGCGGCAGGGGCACGTGGTGGGCGGGCAGCTTGTCGCCGGGGGTCTCCGGCAGCTCGGCCGTGGCGGGGGCCTCGTCGGGGAGCCCGAGGAGCGCGCGGCCGTGCGAGGACAGCGCGCCGCGCCCGGTGATCCCGAGCGACTCGGCCTCGGAGAGGGTCCACCGGGCGATCCGGGCCCGTAGGTCCTCGCCCTGGCGCGACCGAGCGGGCGGGGACGAGGCCGACGACGGGGAATGCGGGGGCTGTTGCGCCTGCGGGGGCTGTGCGGGGGCCTGGTGGGGGTGCTGGCCGCCGCGCGTGGGGCGTTCCCAGTGGAGGCGGGCCAGGACGGAGTCGGGGGTGGCCGACGTGCCCTCGGGGAGCCCGGCGAGCAGGGCGAGCACCCGGTGACGCACCTCGGGCGCGGCCGAACGGTCCAGCCCCGGGCCCAGCGCCGACAACGTCCGGTCCTTGGCGTCCCGCTCCCCGATCACGCCCGGCGTACGGGTCGCCGTCAGCCAGGCCATGGCGAGCCGCGCCCAGCGCTCGGCGGCGGGCAGCTCCAGCCACTCGTCGTACGCGGGCGTCGCGGCGTACCGCTCGTCGGCCTCGCCGTCGGAGGCCAACAGACCGGCGGAGTAAGCGAGTTCGACCCAGAAGGCGGCGACCGGCTCGGACAGGTCGAGGGCCACCGCCGTGCGTTTGAGGTCCCGCACGCTCAGCCCGCCCGCGCGCAGGACGCCGGGGCCGCCCTCGTCCCAGTCCTTCAGCAGCTCCTCCACGGTCGCCAGCGCGGTGTACGCCTGCCCGGCCGCCGTCGCGTCCACAACCTGTGGACGGTGCGAGCCCGACGCCTCGACGGGCGGCGGCACCGGCTGGACCTCCCGGTGCGCCCGGCCCGCCCGCAGCCGCAGGGCGACCTCGCGGGGGATGACGACCGTGCCGGGGGCGGTCGGCAGCAGCAGCCCCCGGTCCAGCAGCCAGCGCAGATGGGGCGCCGGGTTGGCGGTGACCTGGCCGTACGGCGGCCCCCACACCAGCCGGGTCAGCACGTCGAGCGACTCGGGGGGCGCGGTGGCGAGGAGCGCGGCCATGCGGCGACGGTCGGTGAAGAGCGCCGCGAGGGCGGTGACCGCCGAGACCGAGTCATGGGTGCTCGGCAGGCCGGCCGCCGCGACGATCTCCTGGACCCGCCCCGGCGACATGCCCGCCGTGGCCTCCGCGACGGTCGGGCCGAGACCGGTGGGGGAGGGGTGCTGCGGCGAGGGCGCGAGCAGCTCACGGGCCGTGCGGACGAGACGCAGCCGGTTCTCGGGACCCCATACGAGGGCCTGGTCGCGCAGGGTGCCGAGGGCGCGGGGCAGCGCGGCGGTGACGGCGGGGTCCGCGTCGTCCCCGGCCAGCAGGGAGGCGAGTTCGCCGTACGACGCCGGGTCCGCGGCCACGGCCAGGGCCTGGGCGGTCTGCAGGGCGAACCGGTCCAGCCGCTCCAGGGCCCGGACGACCGACGCGCGGGTGCCGGCGCGGGTCGCCAGCTGGGTCAGGTCGGTGGGCACGGGCGTGATGAGGTCCGGCCGCGCCCGGAGCAGCACGGCGAGCGAACGGTCGTCCCGCCCGCGCAGGGCTTCCGCCAGGGAACGGGGGGCTCCACCGGCGGGTGCCGTCTCCGTGGGGGCATGCTCCTCGGTGCTCATCCGGCCAACGGTAGCGGCTGTGTGGGGCGGGGGCGCCTCTTGGCTCGGGGCGCCTGTTTCGTCGGCGGGTGCGGGTGGTTCGTGGTTGCTCGCGCCCACGCGGCGGAGCCGCATATCGACACAGCCCCGCGCCCCTGACAAGCAGGGGCTGCGCCCCTTGCCTGTCCGCGTGCCCGAGGGCCCTGCTCGGAGGCGATACCGTCGGGAGGAAGTACGCGCGCCAACCCCGGAGGGGCTTCGTGGGGATTGAGAGCGACCAGGTCGTCTACGAGTATCTGAGCCGGGTCGGCGACCTGGCCCAGCAGCGGCAGTTGCCGTCGTCGACGCGGATGCGTCTGGTGTCGGGGCTGCGGGACGAGATCGACCGGCGGCGGGCCAAGGCGCCGGTGGACAGCCCGGCCGCCGTGCGCCGCATCATCGCCCGCCTCGGTACGCCGGACGAGGTCGTCGAGGCGGCGGGCGAGCCCGGTGACGTACCGGAGCCGCCGGCGGCCGCCGTGCCCGTGCAGCGGGTGACGGGCGGGGACACGGCCGGCGAGGACACCGAGGGCGCTGGGGAGGCCGGGGAGCGGGCCAAGGGTCTGTCCAGGGGGCTGCGGCGGGTCGTGCCGCGACCGCGTTCCGCTTCTCCTTCCGCCGATGCCGCGCCGCCGCCGGTGGTGGGCGGTGCCGCTCCGCCGCATCTCGCTCCGCTGCACGAGCTGGGGGAGGGGGACGCCCAGCCCGACTGGTGGCGCGTCGGCGGGGGCGGGGGGCCCGGCGGTGACATCGGGTTCGGGGTCGGGGACTCCGTGCCGGGGTTCGTCGGCGGTGTGGAGATCCCCGAACTGCTGAAGCCGCCTCCGGTGAAGGGGGACGAGGCCGAGGACCGGGCGAAGGGCGGGGAGCGCGGGGCGGTCGTCGAGCAGGGGGCGGCGGCTTCGGCGGGCGAGGCGGAGGAGGGGGCCGCGGTTCGGGCCCCGGCTCGGCGGCGGGTGCCGTTGCCCCGGTTGCGGCCCGCTGGTGGGGGGTGGAGCAATCCACTGCTGTTGCTGGCGGCCGTGCTGCTGGTCGCGGGGGCGGTGATGGGGAGTCTGGTGCCGCTGGGGCTGGGGTGGTTGATCGCCTATCTCTCGCGGAGGTTGTCGCCCGCGGAGTCGAAGTGGGCGGTGATGGGGTTGCCCGGGGTGGTGGCCGCGGGGGGTGTGGTGTGGCTGTGGGGGCGTAGTGACGGGCGCTGGGGGGAGCCCATTGCCCAGGGGCAGATGAGCGGGGCGTTGGCGGAGACGTGGCCGTGGGTGCTGCGGGTCGCGGCCGTGGCGTCCGCGCTCTATCTGTTGTGGCGGTCGCAGCGGCCTCGGTGAGCTGGGGTTTCGTCGGCGGGTGCGGCTCCGGTGGGGCTTCTCGCGCAGTTCCCCGCGCCCCTGAAAAGCCGGGGCTGCGCCCCGCGCTTTTCAGGCCTGCAGGGCCGTGGTCTTTCAGGCCCGCAGGGGCCTGATGCTTTTAGGGGCGCGGGGAACTGCGCGAGAAGCCCCACGCACCCGCACCCGACCACGCACCCGACAACGCACCCCACCCCGGCCCCCACAATGGACCGCATGAGTTCTCGCATGCTGACCGTCGGGTTCGATCTCGATATGACGTTGATCGATTCGCGGCCGGGGATCCACGCCTGTTACGTGGCGCTGGCCGCGCGGACGGGGGCGTACATAGACGCCGATCTCGCGATCACCCGGCTGGGACCACCCTTGGCGGACGAGTTGGCGCACTGGTTCCCGGCCGCCGAGATCCCGGCCGTGGCGGACCTCTACCGGGAGATGTACCCGGCGATCGCGATCACGGCGACCCCCGCGATGCCCGGCGCGCCGGAGGCGATCGCGGCGGTCCGGGCCGCCGGGGGCCGGGCCATCGTGGTCACCGCCAAGTACGAGCCGAACGCCAAGCTGCACCTGGAGCACCTCGGCATCGAGCCCGACGTCCTCGTGGGCGACCTGTGGGCGGAGGCCAAGGCGGACGCGCTGCGCGAGTACGGCGCGAGCGTGTACGTCGGCGACCACACCGGCGACGTACGCGGCGCGCGCACGGCCGAGGCGTACTCGGTCGCCGTCGCCACCGGCCCCTGCGACGAGCGGGAGCTGCGCGAGGCGGGCGCCGACGTCGTCCTCGCGGACCTGACGGCCTTCCCCGCGTGGCTCGCCGCGCACCGAGGCTAGAACCGTGCCTCGCGGGCCCTTCTGCGCCCCGCCGCGACGGACTGGAGGACTCCGGCGCCGGCGATGAGGAATCCGACCCCCATGAGCATGCTCAGGACGAACATGTAGGTGGGGAACGGAGTCGTTCCGAGGAACAGCGGGGCCACGGTGACGAGTGTGGCCACGGCGCCGACGATGAAGACGATGCCGCCGACGCGGATCAGTCGGTCACCGGGTTCGGCGGAATTCGGTTGGGTTTTGTCACGCACCCGACCAGGGTAGTTCCCAGCGCGAGGGAACAGTCTGCCGACGTCTTGTCACCCGCCCCCGGACCAATAGGCTGGGTCCCGGCGGGTCCGACGACCCGCTGTAGTGCTGTCCAGAGCAGTTTGCGCACACCGAGAACACGTTCAGAACACACTCGAAGCACACTCAGACCACCTTCGAACACCTTTCAGACGCAGTTTCCGACGAGTACGAGGACGAGGACAGACGTGCCTACCGGCAAGGTCAAATGGTTCAACAGCGAGAAGGGCTTCGGCTTTCTCTCCCGCGACGACGGCGGTGACGTCTTCGTCCACTCCTCCGTACTGCCCGCCGGTGTCGACACCTTGAAGCCGGGCCAGAAGGTCGAGTTCGGAGTCGTCGCGGGTCAGCGCGGTGACCAGGCCCTTTCCGTGACGATCCTGGAGCCCGCCCCGTCGGTGGCCGCCGCCCAGCGCAAGAAGCCCGACGAGCTGGCCTCGATCGTGCAGGACCTGACCACTCTGCTGGAGAACATCACGCCGATGCTGGAGCGGGGCCGCTATCCCGACCGTGCCGCCGGCAAGAAGATCGCGGGTCTGCTGCGCGCCGTGGCCGACCAGTTGGACGTGTGACCCCGCCGACTTCCGTTCCGCTCAAGGGAATTCGAGCGCGTCCGGGCCGAGGGGCGGCACCAGTCCCTCGGCCGCCGCGCGGGTGAGCAGCCCCCTGACCGCCGCGTAGCCGTCCTCGCCGAGGTCGGCCGTGAACTCGTTGACGTACAGGCCGATGTGCTGGTCGGCGACGGCCGGGTCCATCTCCTGGGCGTGCTCCAGGACGTACGGGCGGGAAGCCTCGGGGTCGTCCCAGGCCGCGCGGACGGAGGCGCGGACCGTCTCGGCGAGCGCCGTCAGGGTCTCCCGCCCCAGCGAGCGCTTCGCGATGATCGCGCCGAGCGGGATCGGCAGTCCCGTCGTCTCCTCCCAGTGCTCGCCCATGTCGGCGAGCTTGTGGAGGCCATAGTTCCGGTACGTGAAACGGGCCTCGTGGATGACGAGTCCGGCGTCGACCTTCCCGTCCCGTACGGCCGGCATGATCTCGTGGAACGGCATCACGACGATCTCGCCGACCCCGCCGGGCAGGGTGTCCGCCGCCCAGAGACGGAAGAGCAGATAGGCGGTCGACCGCTCGCTCGGCACGGCCACCGTACGGCCGGTGAGGTCCGTCCCCGGCTCCCGCGTCAGCACCAGCGGACCACAGCCCCGCCCGAGCGCACCGCCGCACGGCAGCAGCGCGTACGCGTCGAGGACGTACGGCAGGACGGCGTACGACACCTTCAGTACGTCGAGGTCGCCGCGTTCGGCCATCCCGTTGGTGATGTCGATGTCCGCGAACGTCACGTCGAGCGCGGGTGCGCCCGGGATTCGGCCGTGGGCCCAGGCGTCGAAGACGAAGGTGTCGTTCGGACAGGGCGAGTACGCCATCCGCAGCGTGCTGTCCGCCTCGGGGGCGCTCGCGGGGCTCGTGTCAGGGCTCATGGTCGGATCAGGGCTCATATGGGTCCCAACTCTCCAGTACGGGCGTCAGCTTCCCGAAGGCCGTGGTGAGTGCGGTCAGGGCGTCGCCGATCCGCCAGGCGGCGCGGTCGCGCGGGCCCACGGGGTTGGAGACGGCCCGCAGTTCCAGGACGGGCGTGGTGTGCGCGGCGGCGGCCTCGGCGACTCCGAAGCCCTCCATCGCCTCGGCCAGCGCGCGGGGGTGGCGGGCGCGCAGGGCGAGCGCGCGCTCGGCGCTGCCGGTGACCGTGGAGACGGTGAGCACGGTGCCGGTACTGGCGCCGGTGGCGGTCGCCGCGGCGCGTACGAGGGCGGGGGGCGGACGGTGGGTGACGGTGCCGAAGCCCAGTTCGGTGACCGGGAGGAAGCCGTCCGGTGTCTCGGCGCCGAGATCGGCCGCCGTGATCTCGTCGGCGAGGACGAGGGAGCCGAGGGGCGCCTCGGGCAGGAACCCGCCCGCGATCCCGGCGGACACGACCAGCCCGTACGGCCTGCCCTCCAGAACCGCCGCCGTCAGCGCGCCGGCGACGGACGCGGCGGCGAGCGCGGGGCCCACACCGGCGGCGAGGAGGTCGTACTCCGGGCCGGTGGGGGGCGCGGGCAGGGTGCCGGGGCCGTGGGCGTGGGCGTGGTCGTGGGCGGTGGGGCGGAAGCGGTGGAGGGTGGCGGCCGGGAGGCGGGTCTCGGTCGCCGGGGCCGGAAACGCTCGTGCCACCGCGTCCCGTTCGGCCGGGACGGCGGTGGCTACGAGGACACGCATGGCGGTCGGCAGTGGATCAGGCGTCCGGGTTCTTCAGCTCGAAGTTCCACACGCCCTCGATCTTCGAGCCCTCGGCGTTCTGCTGGACGACGCTGATGATCAGCGACTTCGGGGCGGTCTGACCGGGCTGGGTCGCGAAGAGGCCGGGGTTGGGGAACACCTTGTACGTCTTGTCGAACGTCTCGTTGACGACCGGCCGCCCGTCGATCCACAGGGTCCAACCCGCGTCCGCGACCTCCGGGTCGACGCCGATGCGGAGGGTCTCGTCCTCGGGCAGCTCGACGGACTTGGAGGGCTTCTCCTTGGTGCACTCCGCGGCCTGCTCGAGGGTGAGGGTCCGGTAGCAGGCGGCCTCGGAGCTGATCGAGTCGGTACCGATCGTGACGGTGGCCATCGGCGTCGGCTCGTCGCAGGCCGACAGGACGAGAAGTCCGGCGGAGACAGCGCCGAGAGTGGCTGCGGCGCGACGGCTGTGTCGACGAGCGGCTCCGCCGCGGGGCTGGAAGGTCATGGGCGAAGGCTATCTGGCCCGTCCAGGGGTGCCCCTACGTGGGGTACGGCGTGCCGGACGGACGGGCGCCCGGTCAGGCGACCCGGGCGCGGGGCGCACCCCCGTGCCGGGCGGAGGAGAGCAGTCCGCGGACCGTGGTGAGCCAGCCGGCGGCGACGATCGCGGCGGCCACGGCCATCCCCAGGGTGCCGTTGAGGGGCAGGGCGATACCGATGGCGCCGCCGACCACCCAGGACATCTGGAGCAGGGTCTCGGAGCGGGCGAAGGCGGAGGTCCGCACGAGTTCGGGGACGTCCCGCTGGATCAGGGCGTCCAGCGACAGCTTGGACAGGGCCTGCGAGAAACCGGCGACCGCGGCGAGAGCGGCGATGAAGAACGTGCCGAAGAACAGCGCCGCCACGATCGCCACCACGAGCTCCACGGCGACGACGGTCACGATGATCAGCTCCGGCGAACGCTGCTTCACCCACGCGCCGACAGCTGTCCCCAGCGCGTTTCCCGTACCGGCGGCCACGGCCACCATGCCCAGCGACAGGGCCGCGCTCTGCCCGTGCAGCGGGTGGATGCGCAGCAGGAACGCCAGATAGAAGATCAGGAAGCCGGAGAGGCCGCGCAGGGCGGCGTTCGCGCCGAGCGCGTGGGTGACCGCCGGGCCGACCGTCCGCAGGCCGGGCCGTTTGAGCGCGCTGCTGCGGTGCGGGCCGTGCAGATGCTCGGCGTCCGCCGCGAGCAGGGCCCGGTCCTCGCCCTTCGCCGAGTCGACCTTCGCGGGCAGCGTGAAGGAGAGGAACGTACCCGCCACGAAGATCAGGAAGGCGCCGTAGAGCGGCCAGCGGGGGCCGAGGGCCTGGAGTCCGGCGCCGATGGGCGCGGCGACGCCGGTGGCGAGCAGGCCGCAGAGGGTCACCCGGGAGTTGGCCTTCACCAGGGAGAAGCGGGGCGGGAGGAGACGGGGGACGACCGCGCTTCTGACCACGCCGTACGCCTTGGACGCGACCAGGACGCCCAGGGCGGCGGGGTACATCTCGATGCGGCCGGTCTCGACGGCGCCGACGAGGATCAGGGCGAGGAACGCCCTGGTCAGCATGGCGCCGGCCATCGCGGCGCGGCGGCCGTGCGGGAGACGGTCCAGGAGGGGGCCGACGACGGGGGCGAGGAGGGCGAAGGGGGCGAGGGTGATGGCGAGGTAGAGGGCGACGCGGCCGCGGGCCTCGTCGGTGGGGACGGAGAAGAAGACGGTGGAGGCGAGGGAGACGGTGATCATCACGTCGCCTGCGCCGTTCACTCCGTGCAGTTCGATGAGTTTGCCGAGGCCGGACTCGCCGGCGCCGTGGGCGTGGGTGGCCTTGCGGATGCCTCGGGCGGGGCCGGTGAACGGGAGGTGCAGGGCGCGGCCCACCGAGCGGGCCGCGCCGGTCACCCGACCCGACCCGCGCGCTCCGCTCCGCTCGGCGCCGGTCACCCCGTCATAGTGCCCCGAGATGGCGGGGGGTAGTGCGGTTACCGCTCGTATGGCCGTGGGGGGTGTGGGGGGCGCCTTATCGGGTGGGGGGTGCGGCTTGCGTCGGCGGGTGCGGGTGCGTGGGGCTTCTCGCGCAGTTCCCCGCGCCCCTAAAAGCTTCAGGCCCCTGCGGGCCTGAAAGACCATGGCCCTGCGGGTCTGGAAGACCATGGCCCTGCGGGTCTGGAAGCTCACGGTTCTGCGGGCTGAAAAGCGTGGGGCGCAGCCCCTGGTTTTCAGGGGCGCGGGGAACTGCGCGAGAAGCCCCACCGGGCCGCGCATGCCCACGTCGCCCCCGGCTTCCGGACCGGCCGCCGCGGAGCCCCCCGCAGGCCACGGCGGTTTTTCGCCAACCGTCGGCACCGTCCGAAGTCCACCCTCACCACCGGTCTCCGGCCAAAGCCGAGCGCAGCGGAATCGCGGAACCCTTACGTCGGTGTGGGCGCCGAGCCTCGGAGAAGGTAGCGTGCATAGCGCGCCTGCGGCGGTTGTTCTCGGCCGCGCGCCTCTCGTTCATCCCGCAGAATGGATGACATAGGTGCGCCCGAGTGCGATCGGGCGCGGACGTCGACGCGGCCCCCTGGTCCGCTCCGTCCGCACCCCCCGCCGAGGGAGGCGCACTCGTGAGACGGCGTAGGAGAGAAGCGATACCTGTGAGCGCAGCGACAACGCGAAGCCGCACCCCCGACCGTCTGTGCGCCGAGGCCGTCGACCTCGCCCGCTCCGCCGCCGAGGAGGCCGCCGCGCCCGGCGTGGTCGGCGAGCACGCGGGGCTGATCTCCGAGGGCGACCGGGTGGTGACGCACTTCTTCGAGTGCAAGGAGATGGGCTACCGGGGCTGGCGCTGGGCCGTCACCGTCGCCCGCGCCTCCCGCGCGAAGTTCGTGACCCTCGACGAGGTCGTCCTGCTGCCCGGCCCGGACGCGCTGCTCGCGCCGGAGTGGGTGCCGTGGAGCGAGCGGCTCCGGCCCGGTGACATGGGCCCCGGTGATCTGCTGCCCACCGACGCGGACGACCTGCGGCTGGAGCCCGGGTACTCCGGCGAGGACGAACCGCTGCCCAACTCCCCGGTCTCGCACGACATGGCCGAGCTGGTGGAGGCGGAGGACGCCGAGGTCACCGGTGGGGCGCCGGCGAACCTGCCGCTCGTGCCGAGCCGTGGGTCGATCGCCGCGGTCGCCGAGGAACTGGGGATGCGCCGGGCGCGCGTCCTGTCCCGGTACGGGCTGCACACGGCGGCGGACCGGTGGGAGGAAGGGTTCGGGGCGAAGACCGCGATGGCGCAGGCCGCGCCCGCCGCGTGTGTGAGTTGTGGATTCCTTGTGCCGATCGGGGGGTCGCTCGGGCAGGCCTTCGGGGTGTGCGCGAACGAGTTCGCGCCGGCGGACGGGCGGATGGTGTCGCTGACGTACGGGTGTGGGGGGCACTCGGAGGCG
Source organism: Streptomyces sp. SP18BB07 (assembly GCF_036322545.1). NCBI lineage: Bacteria > Bacillati > Actinomycetota > Actinomycetes > Kitasatosporales > Streptomycetaceae > Streptomyces > Streptomyces sp. SP18BB07. The sequence continues at coordinate 160,261 of NZ_JAQYWT010000319.1, read as the reverse complement.
GCGGTCATGCCGAAGCCGCCGCGGCCGGCTCCGCCGCGGCTGGACGAGACGCGGGTGGACCCCTTCCCGCTGCGGCCGGCGGCGGATTCCGGGTCCGTGCCGGTGTCGGAGGAGGCCGAGTCCGAGGCGGACCTGGGGCATTCCTAGTGCCGCCGGTTCAGTGATGCGGTGCGCCTGAGAGCTCGGGGGTGCGGGTCCGTGGGCGACTGCGGCTCCGGTGGGGGTTGCTCGCGCAGTTCCCCGCGCCCCTAAAAGCATCAGGCCCCTGCGGGCCTGAAAGCGCGGGCCCCGCAGGGCTGGAAGCGCGGGCCCCGCGGGGCTGAAGGCGCGGCCCCGCGGGGCTGGAAGAGTGGGCCCTGCGGGCCTGGAAACTTACGGCCCCGCAGGCCTGGAAGCTCACGGCCCCGCAGGCCTGGAAGTTCACGGCCCCGCAGGCCTGGAAGCTCACCGCCATGCGGGCCTGAAAGCGCGGCCCCGCGGGCCTGGAAGGTCACGGTTCTGCGGGCCTGGAAAGCATGGGGCGCAGCCCCTGGTTTTCAGGGGCGCGGGGAACTGCGCGAGCAACCCCCACCCACCCGCACCTCCGGACATACCAGCTACCCCCCACCCCCCTGGACACACGGCCAAGCCGGCGCAGCGACCCGGTACCTTCGTGGTCACCAGGCGACAGGGAGAAGTGAACCGTGAGCAAGTTCGTGCGGCCGGCGGCCGAGGGTGCGGACCCGTTCGGGACGGCTCGACTGCGGCGGGGCGTGCTGGACGCCTGGGCGACCAGTCCCGCCCGGTTCCGCGAGGACGCCAACGCCGAGGAGGACCTCGTCCTCGGCGGCTACCGGGACCGCCTCGTCGTGGAGCTGGCGCAGAACGCCGCCGACGCGGCGGCCAGGGCGAAGGTCCCCGGGCGGCTGCGGCTGACCCTCCGGGACGGTGTCCTCGTCGCCGCCAACACCGGCGCCCCGCTGGACGCGGGCGGCGTGGAGTCGCTGTCCACGCTCCGCGCGTCCGCGAAGCGGGACACCCAGAGCGGCGGCCACGAGGGCGCCGTGGGCCGGTACGGCGTCGGCTTCGCCGCCGTCCTCGCCGTCACCGACGAGCCCGCCGTCGTCGGGCGCCACGGCGGTATCCGCTGGTCGCTCGCCGAGGCCCGGCTGCTCGCCGCCGACACCGCCCGGCACAGCCCGGGACTGGGCGACGAGATCCGCCGCCGGGACGGCCATGTGCCGCTGCTGCGGCTGCCGTTCGCCGCCGAGGGGTCCGCCCCGGAGTCGTACGACACCGTCGTGATCCTGCCGCTGCGCGACACCGCCGCCGCCGATCTCGCCGAGCGGCTGCTGCACGCCGTCGACGACGCGCTGCTGCTGGCCCTGCCCGGCCTCGACGAGGTCGTCATCGAGGTCGGCGCCGACGAGGCGCGGACGCTGCGACGGCGCGTGGAGGGGGCGTACGTCGTCGTGGAGGACTCGCGGGACGGGGTCACGCGCTGGCGCACCGTCGCCGAGCACGGGGCGATCGAGGCCGCGCTGCTCGCCGACCGGCCCGTCGAGGAGCGGCTGCGGCCGCACTGGTCCGTCACCTGGGCGGTGCCGACCGGGCCCGACGGCGCGCCGGTCCGGCCGCGCACCAGCGCCGTCGTGCACGCGCCGACGCCGAGCGACGAGGCCCTCGGCGTGCCCGCGCTGCTCATCGCCTCCTTCCCGCTGGACACGACCCGGCGGCACGCCGCGCCCGGGCCGCTCACCGACTTCCTCGTGCAGCGCGCGGCGGACGCGTACGCCGCGCTCCTCGCGGCCTGGGAGCCGGTCGGCGAGGGCGTCATCGACCTCGTGCCCGGCCCGCTGGGCAAGGGCGAGCTGGACGGTGCGCTGCGGCAGGCGATCCTGGAGCGGCTGCCGCGCACCGCGTTCCTGCCGCGTGCCGTGATGCCCGAACCCGACGACGAGCTGGACGAGTTGTCCGCCGCGCTGCGTCCGCGTGACGCCGAGGTCGTGGAGGGCGCCGGCGCCGAGACGGTCCAGGTGCTCGCGGACGTCCTGCCCAGTCTGCTGCCCGCCGGGCTCGAACGGCGCGCGGAGTTGCGGACGCTGGGTGTCGCGCGCCTGCCGCTGGGGGACGCGATCGACCGGCTCGCGGGGCTGGAGAAGGCGCCCGACTGGTGGCGGCGGCTGTACGACAGCCTCGCCGGGGTCGATCCGGACCGGCTGTCCGGTCTGCCCGTGCCGCTCGCGGACGGGCGGACCACCATCGGCCCCCGGCAGATCCTCCTGCCGGCCCCCGACGGTCCGCAGACGGCCCGTCCCGACACGCTCGCCCGCCTCGGGTTGAAGGTCGCGCACCCGGACGCCGTGCATCCCCTCCTGGAGAAGCTGGGCGCGCTGCCCGCGACCCCGCGTGCCGTGCTCACCACCCCGCAGGTACGGGCCGCCGTGGCCGCCTCCCTGGACGACGACGGCGGGGTCTGGGACGAGGAGGACGGCCGGCCGGACGCGGAAGAGCTGGCCGACCTCGTCCTCGCCCTGGTCCGCGACGCGGGCCTCGAACCCGGCGACGAGCCCTGGCTCGGGGCCCTCGCCCTGACCGACGAGGACGGCGAGCCGGCCCCCGCCGGTGAGCTGGTCCTGCCCGGCAGCCCGTTCGCCCGGGTCATGCGCGAGGACGAACTCGCCTTCGTCGACGCCGAACTGGCCGAGCGCTGGGGCGAACAGCCCCTGGCCGCCTGTGGCGTGCTCGCCGACTTCGCCCTCGTGCGCGCCACCGACGTCGTCCTCGACCCCGACGAACTGGAGCCGCGCGACGGGGACTTCGCCGAGCCCGACGACGCTGGTCTGCTCGACGCGGTCGACGTGTGGGCCGAGGACATCCTCGACCGGTTCCCGGACAGCCCGGTGCCGCCGGTCGCTACGGAGCTCGTGGCCGTGCGCGACCTGGACCTCGTCGACGAGGACCGCTGGCCGGAGGCGCTCGCGCTGCTCGCCCGCCCGCCGCTGCGCGACGCGCTGGTCCAGCCGGTGCGCATCCTGCTCCCGGACGGTACGCACGAGATCGTCCGCCCCTACACCGCCTGGTGGCTGCGCGGTAACCCCGTCCTCGACGGCCGCCGCCCGGCGGGCCTGCTCGCGGCCGGCGGCGACCCGCTGCTGCGCGGTCTGTACGACGAGGCCGACGCCACCGGCTTCGACGACGAGCAGGTCCTGCGGGCGCTGGGGGTGCGCACCTCGGTGGCCGCGCTGCTGGACGAGCCGGGCGGCGCCGCCGAACTGCTGGACCGGCTGGCCGACCCGGACCTACCGGTGAGCGCCTCCCAACTGCACGGTCTGTACGGCGCGTTGGCCGACCTCGACCCCGAACAGGTGACTCTCCCCGACGAGTTGCGCGCGGTGGTGGACGGTGAGGTGACCGTCGTGGACGCGGCCGACGCCATGGTCGTCGACTCGCCCGACCTGCTGCCCTTCACCTCCGGTGTGCCGCTGCTCCCCGTACGGCCGTCGCGGGCCGCCGAGTTGGCCGAGCTGTTCCAGGTGCGGCGGCTGAGCGAGTCGGTGACCGGGCAGGTCGACTCGCAGGGCACGGAGCACGAGGTGCCCGACTCCGTGCGGGTCCTGCTCGGGCCGGGCACGCCCGCGTCCTACGTCGAGCACGAGGAACTCGTCGTCGACGGCGTGGAGCTGGACTGGCGCCGCACCCGGGACGGCGTGCTGCACGCCGCCACGCTGGAGGGGGTCGCGGCCGGTCTGGCCTGGGCGGCGGGACAGTGGCCCCGCCGCTTCGAGGTGGCCGCGCTGCTCGAAGACCCGTCCAGGACCGATGAGTTGGCCCGGGACCGCTGGTTCGACTGAGTTCCACCCACAGCGGCGGAACCATCCACCCGACGAAGAAACCCGCGCCCTGCGATCTCCCTCTGTCACGAGTGGGAGGGGGAGATCGCAGGGCGCAGGACGGTTGGTTACTGGCGAACGACGGGCGGGGTCGTGCTCGTCGTCGTCGAGGACGTCTGGAAGCCCACGCCGTAGAGCAAGGCGAAGCAGCTCAGCGCCGCCGCGAGGGTGATCACCTTGTGATGATGGGAGAGCTTCCAGGTCACAAGGGATACGAGTGCGACCGTGCCCAGGACAAACATGACGACGTTCCTTCCTTCACGGTGGTCAGATCACATACCGGCGCTGTACTTGTACGAGCCGTCAGCTCGCTCGTACAGGTGCACCCACGGAAATTTCTGGAGGCCGCCGATCGGTACCTTGACGGGTGAGTACTTCATCTCACCCTTGCGCCAGGTCTTGAGTCCGCCCTTCGAGTTGCCTCGCCACTTGTAGTAGGACGGGCCCTTCTTGCCGGAGAGATCCTGCCCCTCCCACGACCAGCCCAGCACCTGGGCCCAGGTGTAGATCTTGTGGTTGACATAGGGCTGGGAGTCGCGGCTGGTGATGGACTTGCCGTTGTAGCAGTACCGTTCGCCGACCTGGTAGTACCACAGCACCTTGCCGGCGACGTTCTTCGCCTTGACGGTCACAGTGGGGCCGTTGCCGGTGTAGCAGCGCACCTTGGACGCCAACGGCTCCGGAGATCCATCGTCATTGGTCGCGACGGCGTCATCGGGAGTGACCGTCTCGGCATCGGTCACCTCGTTTTGGGCGGGGGCCTGGGTGGCCGCCTCGGTCTCGGACTGCTCCGGTTGGGTCTCCGGGTCCACGTCCTGCCCCGCTGTCACCAGCGTGGTCTCGAGGGGAACGCCCACCCATTCCCCCGAGGACAGGAGTTCGTCGATCTTGGGCTGTGAGAGCCCCAGCTGCGCTGCTCTCGCCTTGAACAGGGCGGTTTCTGCGAACTTGGCCACTTCGGCCGCAGTGACGGGTGTGGCCTTTCCGGCATCGAGGGACGCCTGGTAGGCGGCTCGCCTCGCTGCCTCGGCGGCCTTCCTGGCGGCCTCCCCCGGGTCGTCCGCCGTCGCCGTACCGGCCGTCAGGCTCGCCGTCAGGACGGCGGCCAGCGATATCCCCGTAAGCGCACGCGTTCTTGCACGCACAGTGCTGTTCCCCCATGTTGATTCATGTGAAGCAATGGTGACTTGCTTCGCGGTCGATGTGAAGCTTTGTGTGATAAACGTGAACACTCAAGGAAGTTGAGGAAGATCAGAGCTTGATCGCAGGCCGCCGCGCACCCTGTGATCTACGCAACATCTCCACAAGGGATCCGAATCTCGTACAACCATCCGGCACACTCGTCGATCTGATCACCCGAGTCGGCAGGCCTCTCACGAGTCACTCAACTCCCGGAAGCCCGCGGGGCTCATCGAATCCGAACCGGATCCCGTGCGACGGACCCGTCCGCGAGATTCCTTCGACGTGGGGAAAACATTGCGTAAGCGTGCCACTCTGGGCGTAGTCGTCACCGGCGCCCTGGCTCTGACCGCTCTCGCCGTTCCAGCCGCTCAGGCTGACGACCAGTTCGGCAACATCAGGATCAGCAACGTCTCCGTCAACGGAGGCAAGGCCGTCGTCGTGGGGGCGAAGGCCAACAAGACGGTCACGCTGAAGTTCACCGTCACCGACAACTCCGGTCACCGGACGGCCAGCGCGTACCTCTACCGTGGCAAGACCATCGAGTCCGCCGAGGGCATCGTCGCGTCCAACAAGGACCCGATCAGCTGCAAGAAGGTGTCCTCGTCCAAGTCGAACTGCTCGGCGACCTTCACCTTCAAGCCGGGGGTCGAGGTCATCAACTCCCTAGCTGGTACGTGGAAGACCACGGTGCTCGCCCAGGCCAAGGACTACGACTACGCGATCAAGGACAACGCCAGGTCGTTCAAGGTCCTGCGCTCCTCCCAGCTCGCGGGTGCGAACGCCTCGCCGGAGCCGGTGGCCAAGGGGGCGACCGTCACCATCACCAGCAAGCTGACCCGTGCCAACTGGAACACCAATGTGAACGGTGCTCTCAGCGGCCAGCCGGTGCAGCTGCAGTTCAAGAAGAAGGGCTCGACCACCTACAAGGCGGTCAAGACCATCAACTCCGCCTCGACCGGTGATGTGTCCACCACTGTCAAGGCGAGCGTCGACGGCACGTACCGCTACGTCTTCGCGGGCACCTCGACCACGGCGGGCGCGACCGCCACGGGCGACACCATCGACGTGAAGTAGTCCTTCCGTACGAGGCCGTCTCTTGCGCGTGAGAGGGCGCACCGTGCATCGGTGCGCTCTCCGCGTGCCTGTGGTGGCCGATCGCGTGGGTCGAACGGACCCGCGCTCCGCCGGGCCCACGCGCGGGCGACCGCCGGGCCCTTCTGCTCCATCAGGGGGAACACATGCGTATCCGAACCACCGCAGTCGCCGTCTCCGGCGTTCTCGCGCTCTCCGCCTTCGCCGCCCCGAGCGTGTACGCCGCGGACGACTCGTCGAACGGCATCGCCACCTCCCCGCAGTGGGCGGCGGTCACCGCCGGCACCGGGCCGTCCGCGTTCGGCGCGGCCACCACCGCCGACGCGACGGCGGGCCCCGACGTCTCCTTCTCCGGCATGAAGGTGAACGGCGGCAAGCCGATCGTCGTCGGCGCGAGCAAGAAGCGCACGGTGTCGGTCACCTACAAGCTCACGCACGCCGCGGACGTGGACATCACCGACGAGGACTTCGCCAACGGGCCTTTCCTCTACCTCAAGTCGGTGCCCGCCTCGTTGGAGGACACACTGGAGAACCCGGTGCTCTTCGGCGACGAGGCGGCGTCCTGCACGGCCACGTCCGCGACCACCGCCAACTGCAAGGCGCTCATCGACATCAGGCCGGCCTACGGTGAACTCGTCAACACGTACGCCAAGACCTGGAAGGCCGGCGGCCTCGCCATCCAGTTCGACGAGAACTCCGCGGACATGGGTGAGACCTGGCAGGGCGGCCTCGGCACCGTCAAGGTGCAGCGCGAGGCGCGGCTCACCGGCGCCAACGCGGCCCCCGAGCCCGTCAAGAAGGGCAAGACCCTCACGGTCACCAGCAAGCTGACCCGCGCCAACTGGGAGACCAACAAGTTCCCGGCGTACGGCGGTCAGGCCGTGAAGCTGCAGTTCAAGAAGAAGGGCACGTCCGTCTACAAGGACGTCAAGACGGTCAAGTCGTCCTCCACGGGCGCCCTGAAGACCACCGTCAAGGCGACCGTCGACGGCACGTACCGCTATGTCTTCGCGGGCACCTCGACCACGGCGGCCGTGACGTCGGCGGCCGACGCCGTCGACGTGAAGTAGGCCGCAGGCCGCGGTGACAGGTGTGGGCGCCGGTCCGGGAACTCCCGGGTCGGCGCCCTTTCCGTTCCGTAAGGCCGGAGTCGGACTTTCGTAAGAAGTGGACGAAGAGTCCCGTATGCGGTGGGAACGCGTGTTCAGATCAGGCGGGCCGACTGGCCCCACGATCAACTCTTCTCCACTTGGGGAACACATGCGCACAAGAGCCACTGTGGCCGCCGTTCTCGGCGCCCTGGCCTGTTCCACCCTCGGGATGCCCGCCGCACAGGCGGCCGACGCGGCGGCGACGAGCGGTACGCCGTACACGCTGAACGTCAGCTTCTCGAACTTCAAGATCGCCAAGTCCGTCAAGGTCGGGGTCGGCGGCACGGTCAGCACCCCGGTCTCCTTCACGCTGACGCACGGGTCGGACGTCAAGGTCACCGCCGGGGACTTCTTCGTCGAGCCCTTCCTCTACCGCGGCACCTTCGGCGACGACAGCACCCCGCAGCTCTTCGGCGACGACTTCGCCACCTGCAAGGTCACCACCACGACCACCGAGAGCTGCACGGGCACCATCGACATCCGGCCGGGCGAGGGCGATCTGCTCAACTCCCAGGCCGGGACCTGGAAGACGGGCGCCGACGCCATCGCCTTCAACGGCCAGGACCCCACGAGCGGTCAGATCGACTACAGCAAGGTCGGCTACAAGGAGCAGAGCGGGTCGGCCTCCACCCTCGTCCAGCGCCTCGCGAAGCTGACCGTCAACGCCGGGCCGGAGCCCGTCACCAAGGGCCGGACCGTCACCGCGACCGGCAAGCTCACCCGCGCCGACTGGCAGAGCCACACCTACAAGGCCTTCGCCAAGCAGCCGGTGAAGCTCCAGTTCCGCAAGGCCGGCACCAGCACGTACACCACGGTCAAGACGGTCTACTCGGACGCCTACGGCAATGTGAAGGCCACCGGCACCGCCACGTACGACGGCTACTGGCGCTTCAGCTACGCCGGTGTCACCACGACGGCGCCCGTCAACGCCACGGGCGACTATGTCGACGTGAAGTAGCACGCGGGGCGCGGACCCGGTGAGGGGTGTCGTGGTCGTTCGTCGGCCCCGGCACCCCTCGTCGCGCGGTCAGAGTGCCGGGAAGAGCAGTTCGAAGAACAGCCACAGCAGGACGGCCCAGAAGAGCGCGGCCGCCAGCGACACCAGCAGGGAACTGCGCCACCTCAGCACCAGGAACGGGAAGAGCACCAGCGCCGCCCAGTGCCCGGCCACGTCGATGGAGACACGGGCCGCCTCACCGAGGGTTCTCGCGCGGCCGGTGGCGATGTGGCGCAGCAGCCGCTGGGAGGCGAAGCCGTACAGGCCGAAGACGACGGGGAAGAACCACAGCGGGGTGATCGAGACCAGCTCGGACTCGGAGAACTCGTCGAACATGACCAGGTAGATCAGGCCGGCGGCGAGGAGACCCCCGATCAGCGTGGTCACGTAGAGGGCGGTGAGCGCGAGCGGCTCGATGGCGCCGGCCGGGACGGGCACCGGCGAGGCGTACGGGATGTCGGGCGAGGGGACCCGGGCCACCCGGTGACAGTGGGGGCAGCGGACCTCCTGCCCGACGCGATCGGCCGGTGCCGCGATCAGATGCCCGCACAGGGCGTGGAACTCCACCGGCTGATCCGGGTCCATGTGGCGTTTCTCCCCTTCGCGACGAAGTCGGTCAGAGGCGAGGACGCCGGCCGCGCGGGTCCGGTTTCCCCTACGCGCTACGCGCTACGCGGGGAAGCGGCGGTCCACCCACCTCCACAGGAACTCCAGGACCGCCGAGGCCCCGGCCGCGATGGCGACCGCCGTCCACGGCATCGTCGTACCGACCAGACGCAGCGCGAAGAGGTCCTGGAGCCAGGGGACGACGAGGACCAGCAGGAAGCCGGCCGCCATCGCGGCGACCAGACCGAGGCGCCACCAGGTGTAGGGGCGGGCGATGATGGCCAGCACCCACATGGAGATCAGGAAGAGCGTGAGGGTGGCGGCGCTGGTCTCCGCCCCCAACGCGCCCTCCCCGGTGTAGTGATGACGGGCGATCAGGTAGGTGGCGAAGGTCGCCAGGGCCGCCAGTGCGCCGCCCGGGATCGCGTAGCGCATGACCCGGCGGACGAAGTGGGGTTGCGCGCGCTCCTTGTTGGGGGCGAGGGCGAGGAAGAAGGCCGGGACACCGATCGTCAGGGTGGAGAGCAGGGTCAGATGGCGGGGGAGGAAGGGGTACTCCACCTGCCAGCAGACGACCAGGACGGCGAGGAGCACCGAGTAGACCGTCTTCACCAGGAAGAGCGTCGCGACGCGGGTGATGTTGCCGATCACGCGGCGGCCCTCCGCGACCACCGACGGCAGCGTCGCGAAGCTGTTGTTGAGCAGGACGATCTGGGCCACCGCCCGTGTCGCCTCCGATCCGGAGCCCATGGCCACCCCGATGTCGGCGTCCTTGAGGGCCAGGACGTCGTTCACCCCGTCGCCGGTCATCGCGACGGTGTGGCCGTGGGACTGGAGCGCGCCGACCATGTCCCGCTTCTGCTGGGGGGTCACGCGGCCGAACACGGTGCCCGAGTCGAGGGCCGTCGCCATCTCCGCGCGCTCGGCGGGCAGCCGGCGGGCGTCGACCACCTCGCCGGCCAGGCCGAGCTTGCCGGCCACCGCGCCGACCGACACCGCGTTGTCGCCGGAGAGGACCTTCGCCCGTACGTTCTGCTCTTCGAAGTAGCGCAGGGTGTCGGCGGCGTCCGGACGCAGCCGCTGTTCGAGGACGACGAGGGCGGTGGGGTGCGCGCCGGTCGCGACCTCGGGGTCGTCCAGCGCCCGGGTCACCCGGGCCAGCAGCAGCACCCGGAGCCCGTCCTCGTTCAGCCGTTCGGTCTCGGTGAGGGCCGGGTCGTCGTCGGGGAGGAGGACGTCGGGGGCGCCCAGCAGCCAGGTGCTGGACGCGCCGTCGCCCTCGCCGAAGGCCGCGCCGCTGTACTTGCGGGCCGAGGAGAACGGCAGCGACTCGGTGCAGCGCCACTCCTCGCCGTCCGGGTAGGCGTCGATGATCGCCTGGAGCGAGGCGTTCGGCCGGGGGTCCGACGCGCCGAGGGCGCCCAGCACCCGGCGTACGTACGACTCGTCCGCCCCGCCCAGGGGGCGCAGCTCGGTGACGTCCATGCCGCCTTCGGTGAGCGTGCCCGTCTTGTCCAGGCAGACGGTGTCGACGCGGGCGAGGCCCTCGATGGCCGGCAGCTCCTGCACCAGGCACTGCTTGCGGCCGAGACGGATCACGCCGATGGCGAAGGCGACGGAGGTGAGCAGGACGAGGCCCTCGGGGACCATCGGGACGATGCCGCCGACCGTGCGGGCGACGGAGTCCTTGAAGTCGTTCTCCTTCACGATCAGCTGGCTGATGATCAGACCGATCGCGGTCGGGACCATCATCCAGGTGACGTACTTGAGGATGGTGGAGATGCCGGAGCGCAGCTCGGAGTGGACGAGGGTGAAGCGGCTCGCCTCCTCGGCCAGCTGGGCCGCGTAGGCCTCCCGGCCGACCTTGGTCGCGGTGAACGCGCCGCCGCCCGCGACGACGAAGCTGCCCGACATCACCTGGTCGCCGGGTTGTTTGACGACCGGGTCGGCCTCGCCGGTGAGCAGCGACTCGTCGATCTCCAGGCCGTCGGTCTCGACGCACTCCCCGTCGACGACGATCTTGTCGCCGGGGCCGATCTCGATCAGGTCCCCGAGGACGATCTCGGAGGTGCCGACGGTCGCGGCGACCCCGTCGCGGCGGACCGTGGGTTTCGCCTCGCCGATCACCGCGAGGGAGTCGAGGGTCTTCTTCGCCCGCCACTCCTGGACGATGCCGATGCCGGTGTTGGCCAGGATCACGAAGCCGAAGAGGCTGTCCTGGATCGGCGCGACGAAGAGCATGATCACCCAGAGGACGCCGATGATCGCGTTGAACCGGGTGAAGACGTTCGCGCGGACGATGTCCACCGTGGAGCGGCTGCTCCGTACGGGTACGTCGTTCACCTCGCCGCGGGTCACCCGCTCGGCCACCTCGGCGGCCGTCAGGCCGCGCGCCCGCCTCGTGTCCGGAGGGGCCGGGGCGGGGGTGGGGTGCACAGGATCGAGGTCGGTGCCCGCGTCGATGTGCGTCATGCATTCGACGGTACGTGCGGATTTGGGGGTTCACCCACCGAGTGCGCGAAAGATCCGACCTGCGGAGGAGGGGTGGGCTCCGCCGTGATGCCGGGGTCGTACGTGCCCGGTGTGCGGTGGGTCCCGTCGGTCGATGCCGGCCCCTGGGGGCTGCGCCCCCGGCCCCCCGCTGTCGCCCTGCGGGCTCGTCCTCAGTCGCCGGACGGGCTCAATGGGGTCGCTGGTGAGTGCCGCTTCGTCGTGGTTGCTCGCGCGGTTCCGCGCGCCCCTTTTTCGGGGCTCAGTTGGTGGTGGGCCCGGTCGGCACGTCGTCGGCCTCGGACTCGGCCTCCGCTGCGATCCGGTCGGCTTTGGTGGCCTTGGTCCTGGCCTTCGCCTCCGCGGCCTTCGCGGCCTCCGCCTCCGCCGGGGCCCGCCGGGCCGCGTCGCGTTTGATCGCCGCGTCGCGTCTGCGGACGTAGTAGATGCCGATGAAGCCCAGGCCGCCGCCCGCCAGGCAGGTCCAGATCCACCAGGTGTGCCCGTGGTCCTCGTACCAGCCGTAGAAGGGCAGCTGGACGACGAAGAGGACGAGCCACAGGATCGTGCCGCCGATGATGGTCGGCACGATGGGCCCTTCCAGGGGCTCCGGTGCCTCGTGCTTGGGGGTCCACTTCGCCATGAGGCACAGCTTACGAGGCGCGCGGGTCTACGCGCGGAGATGGCGTTCGCGGAAATGTATGTTCATACTGAAACGGTTTCTGGCTGGCCACTTCTGTTCGTAGAAAACTCCAACAACGTCCCTGCCTCCGGGTGGTCTGTTGGGGATGAGGTTTCGTATGTCCCCGCAGGGCACCCTTGGCACACTCGACCGCCACTTCCGGGTCACGGAACGCGGCAGCACGCTGTCGCGTGAGATCCGGGGCGGGTTCGCCACCTTCTTCGCGATGGCGTACATCGTCGTGCTCAACCCGATCATCCTGAGCAGCGCGAAGGACATGTACGGGCACCAGCTGGACTACGGCCAGCTGGTCACCGCCACCGCGGTCACCGCCGCCTTCACCACCCTCCTCATGGGCGTCATCGGCAATGTGCCGATCGCGCTGGCGGCGGGGCTCGGCGTGAACACGGTCGTCGCCCTCCAGCTCGCGCCGCGCATGTCGTGGCCGGACGCGATGGGCATGGTGGTGCTGGCCGGGCTCGTCGTGATGCTGCTGGTCGCGACGGGGCTGCGGGAGCGGGTCATGAACGCGGTGCCGCTGGGTCTGCGCAAGGGCATCTCCATCGGTATCGGTCTGTTCATCATGCTGATCGGGCTGGTCGACGCCGGCTTCGTCACCCGTATCCCGGACGCCGCGCACACGACCGTGCCGCTCCAGCTGGGCGCGGACGGGCACCTCAATGGCTGGCCGGTGCTCGTCTTCGTCCTCGGCGCGCTGCTGACGCTCGCGCTGATCGTGCGCAAGGTGCCGGGCGCGATCCTCATCTCGATCGTCGCCATGACGCTGCTCGCGGTGGTCGTCGAGGCCGTCGCCAAGCTGCCGGCCGGCTCCTGGGGGCTGACCACCCCGAAGTGGCCCGGCAACCCGGTCGCCACCCCCGACTTCGGGCTGCTCGGCGAGGTCAGTCTCTTCGGCGGCTTCGGCAAGGTCGGCCTGCTGACGGGCGTCCTCTTCGTCTTCACGGTGCTGCTGTCGTGCTTCTTCGACGCGATGGGCACGATCATGGGCGTCGGCGACGAGGCCAAGCTGACCGACGCGGACGGTCAGCTGCCGGGCATCAACAAGGTGCTCTTCGTCGACGGCATCGCCGTCGCGGCCGGTGGTGCCAGCTCCTCGTCCGCCACGACCTGCTTCGTGGAGTCGACGGCGGGTGTGGGCGAGGGGGCGCGCACCGGGTTCGCGAACGTGGTGACCGGCGCGCTGTTCGCGGTCGCGCTGTTCCTCACCCCGGTCGCCACGATGGTGCCCTCCCAGGCGGCCACTCCGGCGCTGCTGGCGGTCGGGTTCCTGATCCTCGCGAACTCCGTCCGCGAGATCGACTGGGCCGACTACACGATCGCGGTTCCGGCCTTCGTGACGATGGTGATGATGCCGTTCACCTACTCGATCACCAACGGCATCGGGATGGGCTTCATCACCTTCGTCGTGCTGCGCCTGGCCGCGGGGCGCGGGCGCGGGGTTCCGGTCGCGATGTACGTGGTCTCGGCGGTCTTCCTCTTCTACTACCTGATGCCGGCGCTGGGGCTCACGTGACCCCGTAGAACTTCTCGGTCTCGTCGACGGCGGTCTGGAACCGCTCGTCGAAGTCGTCCCGGATGAGCGTCCCGATCACGTAGTCCTGGACGCTCATTCCCCTTTTCGCCGCGTGGGTCCGGAGCCGGTCGAGCAGCTCCCCGTCTATCCGCAGGCTGAGCACAGTGGTCCCCATGTGTACGAGGGTCAGGTGCGCTCTGGGCCGTCGTGTCATGTTCTGCGTACTAGTCACTCATATGAGTGATGCGAGGGTGTGGATCGGCATGAGTGGCGGGGCTCACGGGCACGGCTGTGGAGTTTCGGTGGTCCTTAGGGAGAGTAATGAGTTAGGCTAAAGAACATGCCTGACCTGAACCATGGCGACGACGAGGCCGCTGTGAACGCCCTCCGTTCCGCCGTGATGCGCCTGTCCCGTCGGCTCAAGCACCAGCGGGTCGACGAGTCGCTGAGCCCGACCGAGATGTCGGTGCTCGGCACACTCGCCCGCTGCGGCACGGCCACCCCCGGTGAGCTGGCCCGCAAGGAGCATGTGCAGCCGCCGTCGATGACCCGGATCGTCGCCCTGCTGGAGAGCAAGGGGCTGGTGAAGCTGGAGCCGCATCCCGAGGACCGGCGGCAGAAGGTGGTCACCCAGACCGAGCGGGCCGAGGCGATGTTGGAGGAGAGCCGGCGCAAGCGCAACGCGTTCCTCGCGTCGCTGGTCGAGGGCCTCGGCGAGGAGGAGTGGGCCGCGCTGCGGGCCGCCGCGCCGGTGCTGGAGAAGCTCGCGCACCTCTGATCCCGGGCCCGGCCGCCGGGTGGTGCCGCCGCAGGAGGGCACGCCGGGTCGGCCGCCGATGCGCCCCGGCGTACAGCCTGTGCGCCGTCAGGGGGCGGGCATGGGTCGCCCCGAAAACCAGCAGACAGAACAGGAGCGGTGAGGCTCACGCAACCCCACGACGTACACGCGTTTCGCGCAAGGAGGCGAACCCCTTTGAGTACGGGCCCCGGAACACCTTCCGTCCCCGCACCCCCGCCCACCCACGAGCCCCCGACCGTCCCCGCCGCCCGGGAAGCCCCGCCGGATACCACCGGCCGCGCGAACGAGGGTGTGACTGCCCCGCCGGATACCACCGGCTGCCTGAACGAGGGCGCGGCCGTGCCGGAGAGCGTCGACACCGACCCCCGGCCCGGTGGTTCCCCGGCGGTCGCGTCCGAGGCCTCGCGGGTCTCGATGTTCCGGTCGTTGCGGGTCAGGAACTACCGGCTGTTCTTCGTCGGGCAGGTCGTGTCGAACATCGGCACATGGATGCAGCGGATCGCCCAGGACTGGCTGGTGCTGAGCCTGACGGGGTCGTCGACGGCCGTCGGTGTGACGATGGCGCTCCAGTTCCTGCCGATGCTGCTGTTCGGGTTGTACGGCGGCGTGCTGGTCGACCGGTTCCCCAAGCGGCGGCTGCTGTTCGTGACGCAGACGTCGATGGCCGTGACCGGTCTGGCCCTCGCCGCGCTCACCCTCTCCGGTCATGTCCAGGTGTGGCACGTGTATGTGGCCGCCTTCGCCGTGGGGATGGCCACGGTCGTCGACAACCCGGCCCGGCAGTCGTTCGTGTCCGAGATGGTCGGGCCGGACCAGCTGCAGAACGCGGTCAGCCTCAACTCGGCGAACTTCCAGTCGGCCCGTCTCGTCGGCCCCGCCGTCGCCGGTGTGCTGATCACCACCGTCGGCACGGGCTGGGCCTTCCTCTACAACGGCCTCTCCTTCGTCGCCCCCATCACCGGCCTGCTGCTGATGCGGACCCGCGAGCTGCACCCCGTCCGCCGGGCCCCCCGCGCCAAGGGCCAGCTCCGCGAGGGCCTGCGGTACGTGGCCGGGCGCCCCGAGCTGCTGTGGCCCATCGTCCTCGTCGGCTTCATCGGCACCTTCGGTTTCAACTTCCCCGTCTGGCTCTCGGCCTACGCGGACGACGTGTTCCACGCGGACGCCGGCTCGTACAGCCTCTTCAACACCCTCATGGCCGTCGGCTCGGTCGCCGGCGCCCTGCTCGCGGCGCGCCGGGGCACCGCCCGGCTGCACGTGCTGATCGGCGGCGCGCTCGCCTTCGGCCTGCTGGAGATCGTGGCGGCGCTGGCCCCCGCGTACTGGATCTTCGCCCTGCTGATGGTGCCGATAGGGATGTTCGGCCTGACGGTGAACGTCACCGCCAACACGGCCATCCAGATGAACACCGACCCCGCGATGCGCGGCCGTGTCATGGCCCTCTACATGATGGTGTTCCTGGGCGGTACGCCGCTGGGTGCGCCGATCGCCGGCTGGGTCACCGACGCGTACGGTGCGCGGCTCGGCTTCGTCGCCGGCGGTGTCGTCGCCACGGTCGCCACGGTCGTCGTGGGCCTGGTCCTCGTCAGGGCCGGTGGGTTGCGCCTGTCGGTGGGGTGGAACCACGGGCATCCGCGGGTGCGGGTCCTGTCCCGGGAGCGGGCGGACGAACCGACGTCGGTACCGGTCTGAGCGGTTGCGCTCCGCTTGGGGCGGACGTGGCGGACGTGACGCCGACGGGGGTGCCACGCGGTGTCGTCGGGCGGCTGCGGCTGCGGCGGCGTCGTGGCCGGTCGTGCCGTTCCCCGCGCCCCTCACGGGGCGCAGTGGTCGCCGAGTGGCCCGTCGGCCTGGGAAGGTGGCGGGCATGAGACTGTTCGCCGCCGTGCTTCCGCCCGCTGACGTCGTCGAGGAACTCGGCCTGGTGGTCGGGGAGTTGAAGCGGCTGCCCGGTGCGGACCGGCTGCGGTGGACCACTCCGCCCGGCTGGCACTTCACGCTCGCCTTCTACGGAGAGGTCGAGGAGGACGTCGTCCCGGAGCTGTCGCGGCGGCTGGAGCGGGCCGCGGGGCGGAGCGAACCGTTCCGGCTGGCGGTGCGCGGCGGTGGGCGGTTCGGGCGCGGGCGGGCGTTGTGGGCCGGGGCCGAGGGGGAAGTCGGCGCGCTGCGGATGCTGGCCGACCGGGCGGAGGCGGCGGCACGGAAGGCCGGGGTGCCGATGGGGGAGCACCGCCGCTACACGCCCCATCTGACGGTGGCCCGCAGCCGGGAGGACCTCGACGTACGGCCGCACGTCGCCGTGCTCGACACCTTCGCCGGCCGCCCGTGGACGGTGTCCGACCTGGCGTTGGTGCGCAGCCACCTGCCGACGTCCGGCGTGGCGGGCGAGCAGCCGCGGTACGAGGCGGTGGCGCGGTGGGAGCTCGGGGCGGCCCGATGATCGTTCCGGCCGCCGGTTAGGCTCGGGGGGTGGACCCGAAGACCCGTAACCGGATCATGGCCGGTGTGCTCGTGCTGATGTTCGCGGTGGTGGCTGTCGCGGCGGCGCTCGGCAGGTGACCGCCCGGTGAGGTGGGGCCGGGGAACCGCGGGCCGTGTCCGGCCGCGGCCGGGTGGGGCTCCTCGCGGATTCCCCGCCCCCTCACGCACGGCGAGTGGCGCCGCCCGCTACCAGGCGAAGGCCTCCGGGGACGGTCCCGGGCCCGGGAAGATCTCCTCCAGGGACGTCAGGACCTCCTCGCTCAGCTCCAGTTCCACCGCGCGCAAGGCCGATTCGAGCTGCTCCGCGGTGCGCGGGCCGACGATCGGGCCGGTCACGCCGGGGCGGGTGAGCAGCCAGGCCAGGGCGGCCTCGCCGGGCTCCAGGCCGTGCTTCTCGAGCAGGTCCTCGTACGCCTGGATCTTCGCTCGTACGTCGTCGCCGGACATGGCGCCCGCGGCGCGCCCCGCGCTGCGCCGACCGCCCTTGACCTCCTTCTTCAGCACGCCGCCGAGCGCACCGCCGTGCAGCGGTGACCACGGGATGACGCCGAGGCCGTACTCCTGCGCGGCCGGGATGACCTCCATCTCGGCGCGGCGTTCGTAGAGGTTGTAGAGGCACTGCTCGCTGACCAGGCCGATGGTGCCGCCGCGGCGGGCGGCGATCTCGTTGGCCTGGGCGATCTTGTAGCCGGGGAAGTTGGACGAGCCGGCGTAGAGGATCTTGCCCTGCTGGACGAGTACGTCGACGGCCTGCCAGATCTCCTCGAAGGGGGTGGCCCGGTCGACGTGGTGGAACTGGTAGAGGTCGATGTGGTCGGTCCGCAGCCGCTTGAGGCTGGCGTCCACGGCGCGCCGGATGTTCAGCGCGGAGAGCTTGTCGTGGTTGGGCCAGGCGTTCTCGGAGTCCGCCATGTTCCCGTACACCTTGGTCGCGAGAACGACCTTGTCGCGGCGGTCGCCGCCCTTCGCGAACCAGTTGCCGATGATCTCCTCGGTACGGCCCTTGTTCTCGCCCCAGCCGTACACGTTCGCGGTGTCGAAGAAGTTGATGCCCGCGTCCAGCGCCGCGTCCATGATCGCGTGGCTGTCCGCTTCGTCCGTCTGCGGACCGAAGTTCATCGTGCCGAGGACCAGTCGGCTGACCTTGAGGCCTGTGCGTCCGAGCTGTGTGTACTTCATGACTGCCTAGCCAAATCGGTGGAGTGCGCTCTAGGCAAGCGGGAGCGGATCTTGACGCTAACCGAGGGTTAGTGCTTTCCTTTCGTAAGCATCATCTTGAACTTTCAAGTTGGCCCTCCGAATGGGAGCATCGTGACCCCCACCACGCCTGCCCGGCGCGCGCTCGTCGCCGTCCTCGCGGCCGCCGCGCTCACCTCCACCGTCGCCGTCGTACCGGCCGTCGCGGCGCCGCCCACCGCCGTCACCGAGCGGGCCCCGCACGGGGACGCCGCGCGGCTCGGGTACCAGAAGGCCGTGGCCGTACGGGTGCTGAAGGGGGTGTTCGAGGACGGCGACACGGCGGTCGTGGACCGGTACGTGCGGCCGGACTACATCCAGCACAATCCGCTCGCGCCGGACGGGGCGGAGACGCTGAAGGGGCTCGCGGCGGCGATGAGCGGGCAGTTCCCGGACGCCGCGTACGACATCAAGCGGGTCATCTCCCAGGGCGACCTCGTCCTCGTGCACTCCAACGTCGTGCTCACGCCGGGCAGCCGGGGCTCCGCCGTCTTCGACATCTTCCGGTTCCAGGGCGGGCGGATCGCGGAGCACTGGGACGTGGGGCAGGAGGTGCCGGAGTCCTCCGCCAACGGCAACGACATGTTCTCCACCGTCAGCCGGCCGCGCACCGAGGTGCCCGGGCCGGCCTGGCTGACCTCGTACAACGAGAAGCTGGTGACCAAGGCGTTCGACCGGCTGCTGGTGCGCAAGGACCTCTCGGCGCTCGACCGGTACTGGGGCCCCGAGTACCACCAGCACAACCCGAACATTGCCGACGGCGTGGCCGGGGTCAGGGCCGGTCTGGGCGGCTACTTCCAGCAGTTCCCCTCCCTCACCGTCACGCGCAAGCGCGTCGTCGCCGAGGGCGACCTCGTCGCCGTCCACAGCCACTACGTCAACGCCCCGGGCGAACGCGGCCAGGCCGTCATCGACCTGTTCCGGGTGCGGAACGGAAAGATCGTCGAACACTGGGACGTACTCCAGAACGTGCCGGAGACGTCGGCGAACGACAACACGATGTTCTGACCGTCGCATCGTTTCCCTGATGGGTCCGGCGGTCATGATGTCCCGCACGGGTGCCGTTCGGGGGGACGTCTGTGGTGAGAAACCGTGCGTACACGTGGGCCCTGCCGGTGCTGGCCGCCGCGGTGTGGGTGGTGACGGCGGCGGGGGCCGCCCCGGCCGCGGAGGCATCGGCCGACGATCTCTGCCGGAGTGCGGAGCTGGCCGGGGCCGAGGTCAGTACGTCGGTGCGGTTGGAGCATGACGGCCAGACGTACACCAAGGCGGTCACCGAGCTGACGGTCACCCTTCCGGGGAGCTGGCCGCTCGCGCCGGATCTGCTGCTCAGTGAGAACAGCCGGCCCTACATCGAGGCGATGGCCTGTCTCATCGAGCCCGAGCGGGACGACCCCAACTGGGACGAGCAGCGGACCCGGCCGCCGATGGTCACCTCGACCGGCGGCCGGGTCACCGTCGTCCACAAGGCCCATGGCTGGGTCAATTACCACCAGACCATCAAGGTGGGCCTGTGGCGGATCCGGCCGACCGGGCTGGAGGAGTGGAAGGTGTGGCTCGACGCGCCGGAGCCCCTGCTGGGTGCCTGGTGGGACGAGATCACGGTGGACCCCGGACGGACCGGTGCCGAGCGGGCGAAGCCCGACCCCCGGGCGGGCGAAGGGGCTACGGCACTGGTGTGGCGGCCCGGCAAGGCGGACCAAGACGTCCTGGCCTGGGTGGAAGAGGACGAGGCAGTGAAGCAACTGCCCGTGGACCTCGCGGTGAGCGTCACGGTGAAGCCGCCCTGGCAACGCTCGTGGGCCGCGCGGAGCAACCATCTGCACGCGATGGCGCTGAACATGCTCGGCGTCGTGCTCTGGGCCGGCACGTTCGCGGCCCTGCTGCAGGCGGCGGTGCGGCGCTACCGCCGACGCCCCGGCCCACCGATCGATCCGCGCGTCCGCACGCTGGACAATCTGCGGCGGTGGGCACCCACGATGGTCGCCCTCTACGTGCTCGCCGCCGCGGAAGGGATGACCGAACGGATCCTGGAAGAGCTGGGGCAGCCCGCGTTCTTCGAGGTCCAACTGGTCATCCGGTACGGCTGCGCCCTACTCTCCGTCCTCGTACTGCTCTCCTTCGCCCGTCCGCGACACCCCTTGCGGACCGCGATCGCCGGACTGCTGGCGGTCGCGGTGGTGCTGTGGACGGCCGCCCTGTGGGCGAGGACGTCGGACAGTGTGATCCTGCTGGAGGGCGAGTACACCCGCGAGGAGGTCTGGCTCGCCCTCGTCGGCGCCGGTTCGTCCTGTCTCGTGGTCCTGCTGCTGCTCTCTTTCACCGCGGCTGCCTGGCGGCTCGCGGTCGACGGACGGCTGGTGCCTCCGAGCCGGCGTCTTCCCGGCCGGGACCGGCGCCTGCGGCTCCGGGTCGCAGGGCCGGCGGTTCTCGCGGCCGCGGTTGCCCTCGCCGTATGCCTGGCGCTGGCCGAGGAGCGGAGCTGGCAGCAGGCGAGTTGGCTGATGGACAGGAATGAACACGAGTACGGCGCGAACCACAGGTTCGACTTCGTCTGGACGGCGACGTGGGGGGTCTCGTGGGTGCAGGAATGGCTGATCGTCGAGCACGGCTGGCAGCTCACGAGCCTCGCTCTGATCGCCGTACTGCGTTCCTGGCACGACGCGTCCGTCCTGTCGCCCCTGCACGATGTCGCGGACCGCGTTCCGTTGCTCGCCTTCTTCTCGCTCGCCGTGGGTCTGGACGCACAGAACCGCCTCGACAACGCACTGCTCGAATTCCTCTGGATACCCCTCTACATGCTGGCCCTCTACGGGACCACGGCGCTGCTCGCGCACCGTTCCGTTCTCGCGCAGCGCTTCGAGATCTCCAGGCGGCCGCTCGCGACAGTGGGGGGACCGGCCGCCCGCAGGACGCTGCTGGACAAGGCCCGTTCCTACCGGGAGATTCACGCCGAGCTGCGCCGCCTCGACCAGGGGCTGTTCGGTGACGTACCGCCCGAACGGGAGAAACTGGAACGGCGGTTGGGCCGACTGCACAACTGGCGGGTGAACGACGCTCCGGGTGCCGCCCCCGACCGGTTGCCCGACAGGGTGTCCGTCGTCGACGTGGCGCTCGCCCTGGGACCGCGCGACGACTGGTGGGGCAACGGGGTGCGCGGGGCCCGCTTCGCGCTGGTGCCGGGGATCCCCGCCGCCGTCCTCGACACCTGGTCGCAGTGGGTGCGCGGGGAGGGCTGGCAGAACACCCTCGCGGACATGCTGGGTTTCGCCGGGCTGGCGTCCACCCTCGTCTCCTGGACGGTCACCTTCGCCGGGGCGGGCTTCGTACTGGGTTCCCTGTGGCGCGTGCTGCCCGGGCGTCGAGGCGCCGTCAAGGCGCTTCCGGTCGCCGTGGCCTTCGCGGTGCCGGTAGGGCTCGACGTGCTCGTGACCCGACTCATGCGCGAGAGCGCGGCCAATGTCGCGCTGTACGTCCTGACGATGCTCTTCGTTCTCACGGTCACCGGGATAGCCCTCGACCTCGACACCTTCGCGGGCGAACGACGTTACTGGCAGAGCCGGTTGGGACTGCTGCTGTCCGTCTACCAGATGCGTTACTACTCCCTCCAGGTCGCCTATCTCATCGGCCAGATCATCGCCATCATCACCATCTGGCAGTTCTTCGCCGAACCGAACGCGACACCGTCGAGCGGTGAGGCCCCGCCTGCGTCGTCGAACTAGGGAGTGTTCTGAGTCGAGATCACGGGATCGGTCATTCCCGCTCCGGGAAGGTACCGGCTGCGGTAGACCGGTCGTGATCCCTGACCTGCGTAGCTGTCCGCCTGCAACCTTTTCACCCGTCCGACTGTCTCCTGATCATCAACCGCTCCTGTCTCTGTGGTCCCTGAGAAATCAATCGGCACAGGAGCGGTCGCACAGAATCATCAGGAGACACTTCATGCGTATTCGCCCCGCAGCCTGCGCGGCACTCCTCGTGGCGTCCCTCGCCCCCGTCCTCACGGCGCCTCCCGCCGGCGCGGCGGCGGCCAGGTACGCGGACGACTTCAACGGCGACGGCTACCGCGACTACGCCGGCTACACCTACGAGCAGTACAGCAAGGGCGGCGGCGTCCAGATCACCTTCGGTACCGCCTCCGGACCCGGCACCCGGACCCAGTTGATCACCCAGGACAGCCCCGGTGTCCCCGGCGCCGACGAGACGGAGGACCAGTTCGGCGACGTCCGGGTGCCCGCCGACTTCAACGCCGACGGATACGGGGACCTCGCCGTGTCGGTGTCGCGCGAGGACGTCGACGGACGCACGGACGAGGGCGGCGTCGTCATCCTGTGGGGAAGCGCGACCGGCCTCTCGGGTGGCACCGCGATCCCCAACGCCGGCGCCAAGGTGACGAACGCCCGCTTCGGCCGCGACCTCGCCGCCGGGGATTTCAACGGCGACGGCAAGAAGGACCTGGCCGCGATCAGCGGGAGCAAGGTCTACGTCTACCGCACCATCACGCGCACCGGTGCGGCAGGCTCGGTCACCAGCCACGACAAGACGACGAGATTCGCGCCCACGTCCCTGGTCTCGGGCAACATGAACGGGGACTCCAAGACCGATCTGGTGATCATCGGAATCAACGACGAGTCCGACAACTTCGGCACGGACGCGTGGTTCATCAAGGGCGGCTCCTCGCTCAGCGGGGGCAAGACCCTGCGCCTCGTCACGGACTACGGCGACCCCAGCGAGGCGGTGATCGCCGACTTCAACAAGGACGGCTACGGGGACCTCGCGGCGGGCAGCCAGATGTACAACAACAACCAGGGCCGGGTGTCCCTCTGGTACGGCTCCTCCACCGGCCCCGCTACCGCCGCCCGTATCACGCAGGCCACCACCAACGTCGCCGGCACCCCGGAGTCCGGCGACCTGTTCGGCTCCTCCGTCTCGGCCGCCGACATCAACGGCGACGGCTACAAGGACCTCGCGATCGGCGTCTTCGGAGAGAAGATCAGCCAGGAGACGACCGAGGGCGGCGTCCACGTCCTGCGCGGCAGCGCGAGCGGGATCACCGGCACCAACTCGAAGTGGCTCGCCCGCAACACCGCCGGCGTCCCCGGCGACGTCGCATGGAACGACTGCTTCGGCGATCCGGTCCGCCTCCGCGACACCAACCGCGACGGCAAGGCCGACCTCTACGTCGGCGCCATCAACGGCTCGCTGCGCTTCCCCGGCACGTCGTCCGGCATCACCACGACCGGTGTGACCGACGCCGACTCCGAACTCATCTGGGGCATGCTCCAGTAGGCCCGGCCTCCCGCCCAGCCGCCTGGGGTTCGCCTTGTCCGTACGAGTGCGCCCGCGTCGTGGCCGCTCGCGCAGTTCTGGTTCGCAGCCTGCCGGCCCTCCCGTGATCCCGACTCAGAACAGGCCCTGGTCGAGTCAGGCGGATCGAAGAGGTGCCCACGGCAGGTGGCGCCTCCGTTGTTTTCGGGGGCTTGCGGCGGTGTGACGGTGTCAGTTCTTCGCGAGTGGCTCCGGGTTCTGGTGGTCGTTCGGGGTGGCCCGGCGCGGTGCGGAGCGGTGGCGGGGGAGGAGCAGGGGGGTCGCCAGGAGGAGGAGGCCGGCCGTGGCGATCGCCGTGCGGGGGGTGGTGACGGCGGCGAGGAGACCCCAGAGGGCCGTCATGGCGGCGATGGTGAGCTTGCCGGTGACGGACCAGGCGGTGAGGGTGCGGGCGACGCGGTCCGCCGGGGTCCGGGTCAGGCGCAGCGTGGCGAGTACGGGGTTGAACACGCCGATGCAGGTGATCAGGCCGAACTCGACCACCATGACGAGGACGAGGCCGGCCGGGCCCGCGCCGATGAACGCCAGCCCGAGCGGCCAGCACGCCCGCAGGGTTCCGGCGACCCGGAGGACCCTGTCCTCGCCGTAGCGGGCGACCAGACGACGGGAGAGGCGGGCACCGATCAGGCCGCCGAGGCACGGGACGGCGAAGGCGAGGCCGTACTGCCAGGGCGCGAAGCCGAGTTGCCCCACCATGAGGATGACCAGCAGCGGAGCCGGCGCCATGATCAGGGCGTTGACCAGCACGCTGTTGAGGAAGAGGGGGCGCAGGGCCGGGTCGCGGAGGATGTACCGCCAGCCGTCGGGGAGGTCGCCGACGCGGAGCCGGGGGGTGCGTGGCGCGGCCCGTTCCGTACTCGGGTCCGGTCGGGTCGGTCGGGGGTCCTTGCCGCCGATCGCCCGGATGCCCGCTGCCGAGAGGAGGTAGCTGGCGGCGTCGATCAGTACGGTGACGACCGGGCCGAAGAGGCCCATCGCGGCGCCGCCGAGGGGCGGGCCGAGCATGGTCGTGGTCCAGGTCGTGGCCTCGAAGCGGCCGTTGGCGGTCACCAGGTGCTCCGCCGGGACCAGGGACTTCAGACAGGCACCGCTCGCCGCGGTGAAGGTGATGTCGGCCACGGCGACGACCATGGAGACCAGGAGCAGCTGGGGGAAGCTGAGCAGGTCCAGGGCGTAGGCCACCGGGACGGTCAGCAGGGCCGCGCAGCGGACCAGGTCCATGGTGATCATCACCGGGCGCTTGCGGCGGAACTCCACCCAGGGGCCGAGCGGTACGGCCACGGCCGCGCCCACCGCCAGGCCGGTGGCGGCCAGCGCGGAGACCTCCGTGGGGCCTACGTGCAGGACCAGCACCGCGATCAGGGGGAGCGCGTCGAACGACAACCGGGTCCCGAACGCGCTGACCGCGTACGCCGCCCACAACCACCGGAACTCGCGCCCCAGCCCACCGCCTCGCGCCATCCGCCCCGCCCCGCCCCGTCTTCGCCGCCGCCGCGTCCGACCGGGACATCCAAGCGAGCGGGGGGACGCCGGGCAAGTGCGGAGCGCGGGACCGGGGAGGCCGTGGGCGGTGTCGTCAGCCTCGGGGGAACTTGGCGGTCGGGAGGACCAGGCCGAGGAGCGTGGTGGTCATGTCGACGTCGCCGCCGTACGTGATGGACAGGTCACTGACGTAGTCGCCGTCCTTGGGCTGGGTGAACAGCCGGCACTTGCCCACGCAGGGGTCGGCGATCAGGTAGGCGGGGACCTCGGCGAGGGCGTACGCGGCCTTCTTGGGGCCGTAGTCGTTCCTGGCGGTGTCCTGGGAGATGACCTCGGCGATGAACTCGATGTCCTCGTGACGCCATCGGCCCTCAGAATCCTTCTCGGCGTCGTCGCGCAGCTTCGCGACGTCGGGGCAGTAGCCGTTCAGCAGGCCGGGGAAGTCGATGCGGACGTCGGAGACGACATGCACGTCCTCGCCGAAATGGTTGTCGAGCACGCGAACGATCCGGCGGATTGTCTGCCAATGGGCGTCCCGCTGGGGCGACATGTAGATGGTCCCCTCGACGATCTCTACCTTGTATCCCTCGGGGACGGGCATCTTCTCGAGCCGTTCGAACATGTCGTCCAGTTGGCGCGTGTTGTCGCTCTCGGCCATCGCGATCCTGTCTTCAAGGACGGTCACCGTGGCGCTCCTCCCCGGCCGCCCCTCGATCGAGGACGGCCGCGCAGTACAACGATACGTACGGTGACCTGGGCACGGACGGTACGACGGAACTCCCTTGCCGGCGGGACGTGTGAAGCTCAGGAGTACGGCAGCTCGTACGGTCCCCCCAGGTCCCACGCCTCGTGCATCGCGTTCGCGAACGTCGCCGCCAGTTTGTGTTCGCCGGAGGCGTTGGGGTGGGTGCCGTCGTAGGTGTCCCAGTTGATGTCGTACGACGGGGGAGGGGAGGCCAGCAGAAGGGGCGAGCGGGGTTCGTCGAGGTCGGCGGCCGTCTTGGCGAGGAGTTCGTTGAAGCGGGCGACCTGGGCGGCGAAGGGGGCGTCGGACGCGGCGCGGATGTTCGGGGTGACCGGCAGGAGGACCATGCGGATGTGCGGGTCGGCCTCGCGGGCGGCCTCGACGAAGCGGCGGGTGTTCTCGGCGGTCTGCTCGGCGTTGGTGTAGAAGCCCAGGTCGATGAGGCCGAGGGAGACGAGGAGGACGTCGGCCCGGTGGGTGCGGACCGCGTCGGCGATCAGCGGGGCCATGTGGAGCCAGCCCTCGCCCCAGCCCGCGAGGTGGGCGCGGGGGAAAAGCGGGTCGGTGTCGGCGTACTCGTACGACGTCGGGGTGTCCGTCGCCTTGTCGTAGAGCGTCTCGCGCGGCCCGACGATCTTGAAGGGGCCGTTGTACGTCGTGCGCAGGTGCTGCCAGAGCCGGTAGCGCCAAGTGTGTTCGCCCGCGCTCCCGATCGTCATGGAGTCGCCTACGGGCATGAACCTGAGCATCCGCACATCATGAACGATCCCTACCGACTGGTAGGCGGCCCTTGGCCCACTGGGCGTTGTGAACCTTGCCACGTGCGCCTCATGAGGCGGGGGCGCGTGTGCGTCGGCGACCCGCGGGCCCGGTGGGGCTTCTCGCGCAGTTCCCCGCGCCCCTTGAGGGCCTACGGCCGCTCAGGGGCGAAAAGCACGGGGCGCAGCCCCTGCTTTTCAGGGGCGCGGGGAACTGCGCGACCAACCCCCACCGGGCCCGCGGTCGCCGACGCACCCGGCCCCCCCACGGCGCTCCCCCACCCCACCCAGCGGAGCGAGATGGCAGGCTTGGGCCCATGCGCCGTCGCCCCCTCAACCGCCCTCACCCCCTCCGCCGGTTCCGCCGGTTCCGCGCGGCCCGCACCGGCTTCGCCGGTCTCGCCGCGATCCTGCTCGCCGCCCTCCCGGCCGCGCCCGCGGTCGCCGCCGACGACGGGTTCACGATGCGGGACTCGCGGATCACCGAGTCGAGCGGTCTCGCCGCGTCGCGCCAGCACCCGGGGGTCTACTGGACCCACAACGACAGCGACGACGGGGCGTACCTCTACGCCGTCGACAGCAAGACGGGTGAGACGGTCGCCACGGTCACCATGACGGGCGTCGGCACCCCGCGTGACGTCGAGGCGATCTCCATGGGCCCGGACAACAAGCTGTACGTCGGCGACATCGGCGACAACCTCGGCGGCACTTGGGCGTACGTGTGGATCTACGAGCTGCCGGAGCCGAAGGAGCTGAAGGACCAGACGCTCAAGGCCACGCAGTACGTCGTGAAGTACGAGGACGGGGCGCGGGACGCGGAGGCGCTGATGGTGCACCCGAAGACCGGGCGGGTCTACATCGCCGACAAGAACGAGGCGGGCGGGTCCCTGTACGAGGGACCGGCCGAGCTGTCGGCCTCCGGCACGAACGTGTTCAAGAAGGTCGCCGCCGTGCCCGATCTGGAGGTCACCGACGGCGCGTTCTCGCCGGACGGCAAGCAGCTCGCCCTGCGCGCGTACTTCGGCGGCATCCTCTACGACTGGAACGGCGGCAAGATCAAGAAGGTCGAGCGGCTGAGCGTGCCCCTGCAGCGGCAGGGGGAGTCGGTGACCTTCCGCACCGACGGCTCGAAGATCATGTACGGCAGTGAGGGGTCCGGCAGTTCCGTCGTCGCGCGGGACGTGCCCGGCGGCGGCTCCGGGAGCGGCGGCTCCGGCTCGTCCTCCACCGACTCTGACGGGGACGCTTCCGGTACGACCCAGGCCGAGGGCGAGGGCACCAGCTCGACCGTCAAGGTCGGCGCGCTCGCCGTGGCCGGCGCGGTCGTCGTCGTATGGGGCTTCAGGCGCCTGCTGCGCCGCCCTTCGTCCTGAGCCCCGCTATCCGCTGCCCCCGGCACCCGCAGCCGCCCGTCGTCCTGAGCCCCGGGCTCCCCACAGCCCCCGGCCACCCGTAATCGCCTGGCCACTCGCAACCGCCCGTCGTCTGAGCCCTCCGGCTCCCCACAACGCCCCGGCTACCCAGAGCCCCGGCTCCCCACAGCCCCCGCCTGCCCACAGCCCCGACTACCCACCCCCGGCCTCCCCGCCCTCGCGTCGCCGGTTCACGCATACCTCCAGGCCGTCCAGGAGGCGTTGCAGGCCGAACTCGAAGTGGTCGAAGTCCGTGCCGAAGGCGTCCTCGGAGAGGCCGGCGAGGAGGGGGTAGCGGCCGGAGAGCATCAGCTCCGACAGGACGGGCGCCTGGGCCTGCCAGAACTCCGCGTCGGTGAGGCCGGTGCGGTGTTCCGCCTCCTGCGCGTAGAGCTGGGTGCGGGCCGCGCCGACCACATAGCCGTCCACCGCGACGATCGCCGAGATCAGTTCGGGGTCGGTCAGCCCCATGGACTTGATGCGGGAGAGCACCTTCTCCATGCCGTCGAGCGCGCTCGGACCGAGGACCGGGCGGGACTGGTTGACCTGGAGCAGCCAGGGATGGCGGCGGTAGAGGGCCAGCGTGGCGCGGCCCATGGCCTCCAGGGCCGAGCGCCAGCCGCCGTCGCCGAGGTCGGCCGGGTTCTCGGAGGGCCGCTGGACGCGGTCGAGCATCAGGTCCAGCAGTTCGGCCTTGCCGGGGAGGTAGCGGTACAGGGACATGGCCCCCGTGCCGAGCTCGGTGGCGACCCGGCGCATCGAGACGGCGCGCAGTCCCTCCGCGTCGGCGACCTGGACGGCCGCCTCCACGATCCGGTCCAGGGTGAGCCCCGGTTTCGGGCCGCGACTGGGGCGCGGTCCGGTGTCCCAGAGCAGTTGCTGGGTGCGGACGATGTCCCCGCTGCCGCTGGTCTCCGTGCCGACGGCGGTGCTGCCCGCCGTAGCGCCTGCCGCACCGCCCGCCGTAGCGCTCTTGCCCCTTGTCATGAGCCCGAGTCTAGGTCCCCACGAAAAAACTGGGTACGTCGTACGCGAAATCGGGTACGGTGTACTCAGTTCTTGACGGAAGTCTGTTGAGGGGGACTCGATGAGTGACGGATACGCGGTCCGGGCCGAGGGCCTGGAGAAGCGGTACGGGGAGAAACGCGCGCTGGACGGCTTCGACCTCACCGTCCGCGAGGGCACGGTGCACGGTCTCCTCGGCCCGAACGGCGCGGGCAAGACCACCGCCGTGCGCATCCTCTCCACGCTGCTGCGCCTGGACGGCGGCCGGGCGACGGTGGCCGGCCTCGATGTGGCGCGGCACCCGCGTGAGGTGCGGGCCCGCATCGGCCTCACGGGGCAGTACGCCGCCGTGGACGAGGTGCTGACCGGCCGTCAGAACCTGGAGATGTTCGGCCGGCTGTTCCATCTCGGCGGGCAGCGGGCGAAGCTGCGCGCCGTCGAGCTGCTCGACCGGTTCGACCTCACCGACGCCGCCGACAAGGGCGTCGGCAAGTACAGCGGCGGTATGCGGCGCCGGCTCGACCTCGCCGCGTCGATGATCCTCGCCCCGGCCGTCCTCTTCCTCGACGAGCCGACGACCGGTCTCGACCCGCGCAGCCGGGGTGAAGTCTGGGAATCCGTACGGGCGTTGGTGGCGAGCGGTACGACCGTGCTGCTCACCACGCAGTATCTGGAGGAGGCCGATCGGCTCGCCTCGCGCATCACCGTCATCGACCAGGGACGGGCCATCGCGGACGACACCCCGGACGGGCTGAAGAGCACGGTCGGCGGCGACCGGATCGAGGTCGTCGTCGCCGAGCGCGCCGACATCCCGCGCGCGGTGAAGGTCGTCGCCCGCGTCTCGGACGGCGAACCGGAGTCGGACGACACGGAGTTGCGGGTCCACGCGCCCGTGACCGACCGCGTCTCGGCCCTCACCGAGGTGGCCCGCACCCTCCAGGACGAGGGCGTGCGGGTCGAGGACATCGGCCTGCGCAGGCCCAGCCTGGACGATGTGTTCCTGCGTCTGACGGGCCACCGCACGGAGAAGACCGACGAGAACGACAAGGGGGCCACCGCATGACCGCCGTCGATCCGAACGCCGTCGCCGCCGGAGCCGCCGGCACGAGTACCGTCGCCACGAGCGCCGTCGACCTGGACGTGTCGAGCGCGCACGGCCGTACGTACTGGGTGCTGGCCGACGGCTGGAACATCGTCCGCCGCGGCCTCACCCACTACCGGCGCCAACCGGTCAACATCGCCTGGCAGTTGGGCTTCCCGATCCTCTCCGTCCTCCTCTACGGCTATGTCTTCGGCAGCGCCATGCAGGTGCCCGGCGGCGGGGACTACCGGGACTTCCTGATGCCGGGGATGTTCGTGATGACGATGGCCTTCGGGTTCATCAACACGGCGACCCTCGTGGTCTACGACTCCACCAAGGGTGTCATCGACCGGTTCCGCTCCATGCCGATGGCGCCGTCGGCGGTGGTCGCGGGGCGGGGAGTCACCGATCTGCTCGTCGCCTGCGCCGAGTTGGCCATCATGATGCTGACGGCCCTCGCGATGGGCTGGCGCCCCGACGCCGGCCTCGGCTTCCTGGCCGCGTTCGGGCTGCTGCTCTGGCTGCGCTTCGCGCTCATCTGGATCGGCGTCTGGCTGGGCCTGCTGGTGCCCAACCCGGAGGCGGCGGGCGGCCTCTTCGTGGTCGCCTTCCCGCTGACCATGATCTCCAGCATCTTCGTCGCCCCGCAGCTCATGCCCGACTGGCTGGGCTGGATCGCCGCCTGGAACCCGATCTCCTCCACGGCCGCCGCGACCCGCGACCTGTTCGGCACGCCGGTCGGCGGCGGCGACTCCTGGATCGAGGAGAACGCGCTGCTGATGGCCGGGGTGTGGCCGGTGGTGCTCACGCTGATCTTCCTGCCGCTGGCGGTGCGGAGGTTCCAGAAGTTGAGCCGGTGAGCGCGGTTCCAGAGCTGAGCCGCTGAGCACGGCTCCAGAAGCCGAGCCGGTGAGCACGGTCGGGGGCGTCCGGTGTACCAGGTGGCGCCGGACGCCTTGACGTGTTCATGCGACCTGTCTTCCATGGGAGGTGCGGGTGGTGGGAGCGCTCCCACCCTGTTCCGGCCCCGCGCCTCCCGAGGAGGAAGCAGCGCTATGTTCCGCAGCTTACGGAGAACCCTGGGCACCCTGTGCGCGGCCGCCGCCGTGCTCACGCTGCCCCTGACCGGCGGCGCACAGGCGGCGGTCGGCGTGACCGGCGCGACTGGTGCGACCAAGGCGGCCGACGCGGCCGAGGCCGGTGCCGGTTACTGGCGTACCAGCGGACGGCAGATCCTGGACGCGAACGGTCAGTCCGTCCGGATCGCCGGCATCAACTGGTTCGGCTTCGAGACCGCCAACCACGTCACCCACGGCCTCTGGTCCCGCGACTACAAGAGCATGATCGACCAGATGAAGTCGCTGGGCTACAACACCATCCGCATGCCCTACAACGACGACATCCTCAAGCCCGGCACCATGCCCGACAGCGTCAACCACTCCGACGGCAAGAACGCCGACCTCCAGGGTCTGACGTCCCTCCAGGTCCTGGACAAGATCGTCGCGTACGCCGGCCAGAGCGGTCTGAAGATCATCCTCGATCGGCACCGCCCGGACGCGGCGGGCCAGTCGGCCCTCTGGTACACCTCGGCCGTCCCCGAGACGACCTGGATCACCAACCTCAAGGCGCTGGCCACCCGCTACAAGGGGAATTCGACCGTCGTCGGCATCGACCTGCACAACGAGCCCCACGATCCCGCCTGTTGGGGCTGCGGCGACACGGCGAGGGACTGGCGGCTGGCCGCCCAGCGCGCGGGCAACGCGGTCCTCTCCGTCAACCCGGACCTGCTGATCCTCGTCGAGGGCGTCCAGACGTTCAACGGTGTCTCGGGCTGGTGGGGCGGCAACCTGATGGGTGTGGCCCAGTACCCCGTACAGCTGGACGTGGCGAACCGGGTGGTCTACTCGGCCCACGACTACGCCACGAGCGTCGCCCAGCAGAGCTGGTTCAACGACCCGTCCTTCCCGGCCAACATGCCGGGCGTCTGGGACAGGTACTGGGGCTACATCTTCAAGCAGAACATCGCGCCGGTGTGGCTCGGCGAGTTCGGTACGACCCTCCAGTCGACGATCGACCAGCGCTGGCTGTCGGCCCTCGTGACGTATCTGCGCTCGACCTCCGCCCACGGCAACGACTCCTTCCACTGGACCTTCTGGTCCTGGAACCCCAACTCCGGTGACACCGGCGGAATCCTGAAGGACGACTGGCAGACCGTGGACACGGTCAAGGACGGCTATCTGACGAGCATCAAGGCGCCGGGCTTCCCGCCGGGCGGGGGCACCGACCCCGGCGATCCGGAGGACCCCGGCGACCCGGGCGGCCCGGGCGGCGGGACGCCCGCCTGCACCGCCGTGTACACCGTCAGCAGCGACTGGGGCAGCGGCTTCAACGCCGAGGTGAAGGTCACCAACACCAGTGCGACCGCGCTCGGTTCCTGGAAGGTGACCTGGACCTGGCCCGGCTCCCAGCGGGTGACGACCATGTGGAACGCCTCGTACACCCAGAGCGGGGCGACGGTCACCGCGGCCAACGCCGCCCACAACGGGACGGTCCCGGCGGGCGGTTCGGCGAGCTTCGGGTTCGGGGGCGCGCCGGGGGGTGGCGGTGTGCCGAGTGTGAGCTGTGCGGCGACCTGAGGCAGTGTCCCGGATCTGTGCAACTGCCCCTTTCTGTGCGTCGTCTGAGAGTAAGCAATGACTCAATTCGGTCAAGTCTTGGTCGAATGAGTGAGTGAGGGGTGCGCTCTTCCGGAACCATGCGGCACGGGCCGCGTACCCGCGGTCCGTGAACCCCCCTCACCGTTGCGAGAGAAGTCCATGAGAAGAAGCGCAGCCGTGCTGTGCGGCGCCGGTGTCGTTCTGGCCGGGACGCTCAGCGCCGTGCCCGCCAACGCGAGCGGGTCGTCCGCCGCGAACACCGTCCAGGCCGCCGCCGCGAAGGTCACCTGGAAGAAGTGCGCCACGGACGACTACCCGACGCTGCAGTGCGCGTCGGTGAAGGTGCCGCTGGACTACGCGAAGCCGAGCGGCAAGAAGATCACGCTGGCCCTGTCCCGCGTGCCGCACACCTCGAAGACGTACCAGGGCCCGCTGCTGGTCAACCCCGGCGGCCCCGGCGGCAGCGGTCTGACGCTGGCCGGATTCGTCGCCTCCTCGCTGCCGAAGAAGGTCGCGGCCCAGTACGACGTCATCGGCTTCGACCCGCGCGGCGTGGGCGCCAGCAAGCCCGCGCTGAACTGCAAGCCCGGGTACTTCAATCCGGTGCGTCCGGACTCCGTGCCCAGCACGGCCGCGATAGAGAAGGCGAACCTCAAGCGGGCCAAGGACTTCGCCAAGGCCTGCGGCACGAAGCACAAGGACGTCCTGCCCTACATCAACACGATCAGCGCCGTGAAGGACCTGGACTCGATCCGCAAGGCCCTCGGCGCCAAGAAGATCAACTACTTCGGCTACTCGTACGGCACCTACCTGGGCGCGGTCTACGCCAAGCTCTACCCCGAGCGCGTACGGCGTCTGGTGCTGGACTCGATCGTCGACCCGACCGGCGTCTGGTACGAGGACAACCTCGACCAGGACTACGCCTTCGACAAGCGCCACAAGGCGTTCATGACGTGGGTCGCCAAGCACAACGCCACGTACAAGCTGGGCACCGACCCGAAGAAGATCGAGGCGAAGTGGTACGCCATGCGTGCCGCACTCGCCAAGAAGCCGGTCGGCGGCTCGGTGAAGGTGGGCGCCTCCGAACTGGAGGACACCTTCCTGCCCGGCGGCTACTACAACGGCTACTGGCCCTTCCTCGCCGAGGCGTTCGCCGCCTACGTGGGCGACAAGAACGCCGACCCGCTGGTCGAGGCGTACCAGAACTTCGCCGCCGTCGACTCCTCCGGTGACAACGGCTACAGCGTCTACACCTCGGTGCAGTGCCGTGACGCGTCCTGGTCGCGCGACTGGAAGAAGTGGCAGAAGGACAACTGGGCGGTCTACAAGAAGGCGCCCTTCATGACCTGGAACAACGCCTGGTACAACGCGCCGTGCGCGTTCTGGCCGACCAAGTCGCTGAAGCCGGTGAACGTCGCCAACTCCAAGCTGCCCCCGACGCTGCTGTTCCAGGCGACGGACGACGCCGCCACCCCGTACCAGGGCGGTCTCACCGTCCACAAGCTGCTCAAGAACTCCAGCCTGGTCGTCGAGCAGGGCGGCGGCAACCACGGCATCACGCTGAGCGGCAACAGCTGCCTCGACAAGTACCTGGCCACCTACCTCACCAACGGCAAGGTGCCGCACGGCAAGGGCAAGGTCGACGCCACCTGCA
The DNA here is from genome assembly GCF_036322545.1 of Streptomyces sp. SP18BB07. Lineage (NCBI taxonomy): Bacteria > Bacillati > Actinomycetota > Actinomycetes > Kitasatosporales > Streptomycetaceae > Streptomyces > Streptomyces sp. SP18BB07. The sequence goes on along the minus strand of NZ_JAQYWT010000319.1, from coordinate 126,020 downwards.
AGAAGCTGCCCGACCCGAAGCCGGCGGCCCCGCAGGAGGCCTCGGCGCAGTCGACGCTGAGCTCGACGCAGGGAACGGCCGCGACCGGCGGTGAGACCCTGCACGGCATCCTCGGCTTCCGCGGCTGAGCGTGCGGTGACGACAAGGGCGCCCGGCACTGGTTGCCGGGCGCCCTTCGGTGTCGTACGGGTGTGATCAGAGCTTCTCGATCACGTAGTCGACGCACTGGGTGAGGGCCTCGACGTCCGCCGGGTCGATCGCCGGGAACATGGCGACGCGCAGCTGGTTGCGGCCGAGCTTGCGGTAGGGCTCGGTGTCGACGATGCCGTTGGCGCGCAGGACCTTGGCGACGGCGGCGGCGTCGATCTCGTCGGCGAAGTCGATCGTGCCGATGACCTGGGACCGCTTGGCCGGGTCGGCGACGAAGGGGCTCGCGTACTTGCTCTCCTCCGCCCAGGTGTACAGCCGGGTCGAGGAGTCCTTCGTCCGGGCCGTGGACCAGCTCAGACCGCCCTGGCCGTTGATCCACTCCAGCTGCTGGTTGAGCAGGAAGAGGGTGGCGAGGGCCGGGGTGTTGTACGTCTGGTTCTTGCGGGAGTTGTCGATCGCCGTCGGCAGGCTGAAGAACTCCGGGACGTGGCGGCCGGAGGCGTGGATCCGCTCGGCGCGCTCGATGGCGGCCGGGGAGAAGACGCCGATCCAGAGGCCGCCGTCGGAGGCGAAGGACTTCTGCGGGGCGAAGTAGTAGACGTCGGTCTCGGCGATGTCCACGGGCAGGCCGCCGGCGCCGGAGGTCGCGTCGACCAGGACGAGGGCGCCCTCGTCGGCACCGGACACGCGCTGGATCGGGGCGGCGACACCGGTGGAGGTCTCGTTGTGGGTGAAGGCGTAGACGTCGACGCCCGCCTCGGCCTGCGGCTCCGGGTGCGTGCCGGGCTCGGAGGAGACGACCGTCGGTTCGGCGAGCCAGGGGGCGAGCTTCGCGGCCTTGGCGAACTTCGAGCTGAACTCGCCGAAGGTCAGGTGCTGGCTCTTGTCCTCGATCAGACCGTGGGTCGCGACGTCCCAGAACGCGGTGGAGCCGCCGTTGCCGAGGACGACCTCGTAGCCCGCCGGGAGGGAGAACAGCTCGCTGATGCCCGCACGGACCTGGCCGACCAGGTTCTTCACCGGGGCCTGGCGGTGGGAGGTGCCGAGCAGGGAGGTACCGGTCGCGGCCAGGGCGTCCAGCGCCTCCGTCCGCACCTTGGAGGGGCCCGCGCCGAAACGTCCGTCGGCGGGCTTGATGTCAGCGGGGATCTGGATATCAGCCACGACGCGAGCCTATCGGCTCGTGGAAACCTGGGCGAAACGTCGTCCGTCGGGTGAGACGCACTGACGCTGCTGGGGCGGACGCGTGTGCGATCCGATGTCCTCTGGTCACGACCCGACAAGCGCGTCACACTCGGTGGGTCGCGAGGGAGGCGGAACGGTGGGCGAGCTGATCGGTAAGCAGTACGAGCTGATCAGCAAGCTCGGCGAGGGGGGCATGGGGTACGTCTGGAAGGCCAGGGACCGGCGGCGCTCACGCACCGTCGCGATCAAACTGCTCAAGGCGGATCTCCGCGGCAACGAGCCGATGCTCCGGCGTTTCGAGCGGGAACGGCGGGCCATCAGCAGTCTGACGCACCAAAACGTCGTACGGGCCTACGACTACGGGGCGGACGAGTCGGCCGACGGCCCCGGCGTGTACATCGCCATGGAGTTGCTGTCGGGCACGTCCCTGCGCGATCACGTCGCTCAGGCGGAGAACCGGACGCTGTCCGTCGACGAGGTGATCCGCCTGGGTCGGCAGATCTGCGACGCACTCGAAGCCGCGCATGACAAGGGGCTCGTCCACCGCGACCTCACACCCCGCAACGTTCAAATCACCGACGCGGGTCAGGCGGTCCTCCTCGACTTCGGTATCGCCTGCTTTCAGGAGGACGCGGAGGGCCACACGCGGATCACACCGACCGGCGGCGAAGCCATGGGCACGGTCGCCTACATGTCGCCGGAGCGATGCAACGGGGAGGCGGGTATGGGCCGTTCGGACCTGTACTCCCTGGGGTGTGTGCTGTACGTCATGCTGACGGGACGACCGCCGTTCGAGGGCCAGACTGCCTGGCAGGTCGGGATGCAGCACCTGAACCAGATACCTGTCGCCCCGGGTGAACTGCGCGACGACGACTCGATCCCGCAGGAGCTGGACGACCTGGTGATGAATCTCCTGCGGAAGGACCCGCAGGACCGGCCGGCCACTGCGGCTGAGGTACGCGTGCGGTTGGAGAAAATCCAGACGACGCGGGCCCACCGGGGCCACGGTGGGCGTGTCGCGGAACCGTCGGCGCGGAACCGGGACGGACGGACCGCCGTGCTCACCCCCGAGCCCGTCCGCACACCCGAGAGGACGCCCTGCGCCGAGGAGTGGCCCGAACTCGTGGGTGCGTGTTTCATCGCCGGAGCCGGCACCTTCGCACTGCTGTACGGCATCGGTGGGGTCGACGCCGATGCCTCCCTGCTGGGAGGTGTCATCGCCGTAGGAGCTCCGCTCTTCGGTGGTCTGGCGGCGAACATCGGAGTGTTGCCGGAGTCGTTCCAGGAGGGGACGGCCAGAGGCATCGGAATACTGGCACTGGTCTCGGTCCTGCTGGGATGCGTCGCGCTCCCGGTGACGAGAGCCGACTTCGCCTGGTTCAACGACCTGTTTCTGGGCCTGTTGCTGGCACTCGGCGTCCTGCTCGCGACCTTCCTCTCCTTCTTCGCCGGCGCGCAGGCGGGGCGCTCCGTCGGCGCGGGAGTGATGGCGGCGCTGAACGTGCTGCTCCTCGGCGGCCTCAGCACCTTGCTTCTCGCCTCGCACCAGCAGTTCATCTGGTGGACGGCGCTGCTCGGCGCGAGCTGTGTCTGGGGAGCGGCGCTCGTACTGACCTGCCTCGCGTACAGAGGGGTTCGGACCTGACCCCGCGGTCCCGCTCGCCCCGGCTCATCCCACGGCCGGCCCCGGCGAGAACCGCACCGGCAACCCCACCAACCCCCGCAGCCACGGTGACGGTCGACGTGTCAGGGACGTTGCCGGGACCGCGAGGTCCAGGTCGGGGAGGCGGTCCAGGAGGACCTCGATGCCTGTTCGGGCGATGACCTCGGCGGCTTCCTGGGCCGGGAACGGGCACCGGTGCTCGCCGTGGCCGAAGGAGAAGTGCGCGTTGTTGCCCCCGGTCAGGGCGGAGCCGTGGGTGCGGACACGTGGGTCCGAGTTGGCCCCCTGGAGGCCCAGCAGCACCAGATCGCCCGCACGGAGGACCCGGCCACCGAGCCGCGTGTCCCGGGTCGTCCACCGCCCCGCCGCGTTCTGGACCGGCGCGTCCTCCCACAGCACCTCGTTCATGGCCTCGGCCACACTGCTGCGCCCCCCGAACAGCGACGCCGCGAACCGCTCGTCCGTCAGCATCAGCCGCAGCGAGTTGCCGATCCAGTCCGCCGTCGGCTGGTGCCCCACCGCCAGCATCACCATCACGTCATGGGTGACCTCCTCCACCGTCACCTCGTACGCCCGCGCGTTCGCCAGCAGCCGCGAGACCACGTCGTCCCCAGGCCGCTGCCGGCGCTCCGCCACCAGCCGGCCCATCGCGGCGTGCAGATATTCCTCGGCCGCCACCGCCCGGTCCTGGCCGTCGAGGATGTCGTTCAGCGCCGCCACCAGCCCCGGCGCGTGCTCCTCCCGGAAACCGAACAGGAACGCCAGCACCCGCGCGGGCAGCGGCGCCGCGAACTGCCCCACCAGGTCGGCCGCGCCCACCCCGCACACCACGTCGATCAACTCGTCGGCGAACCGCTCGACATGACCGCGCAGCTCCAGCGGGTCGACCGCCTCCCACGCCTCCTCGATCAGCGCGGTGCGCTGCCGGTGCCGCTCGCCGACCGTGCCGAGGACCGACGGCTGCTCCGGGCTGATCACGGGCAGCAGCGGCCAGTCGGCCGGGATGTTCGGCCACTGGTTCCACAGCTCGGAGTTCCGGCTGAACAGTTCCGGATCGCTCGTCACCTGGTGCAGCTCGCGGTAGCCGAGCACCAGCCACGCCGGCACGCCCCCGTCCAGCAGCACGGGCACGACCTCCCCGTGCTCCCGCCGCAACTCCCCGTAAAGGGCGGCGGGTTCGCCCCGGAAACGCGCACCGAAGAGGGGGACGGGCGGGGCCCCGGGTACGGAGTGGCCGTCGCCGTTCTCAGAGGTTGCGAAGTCCAACTAACACCTGCTCCAGAATGTCCAGATCGACCAGGGTGGCCTGGTTCGGATGCCGGGCGCTGACGCGGCCCGCCGTGAGGAGGTCGGAGAGCAGCACCTTGGTGATGCTCACCGGCAGCCGCAGTTCGGCGGCGATCTCCACCACCGCCGTCGGTCGTTCCGTCAGCCGCAGGATCGTCACATGTTCCGACTGCATGCCCGGTATCGGCTGGCTCTCCGCGACCACCAGGGTCACCAGGTCGAACGGTGCTCCGGGCGCGGACCGGCTGCGGCCCCCGGTGAGCGTGTACAGCCGGTCGGGCAGGTCGTCCCTGCCGGGCCGGCTCATGACGTACGGGGCGCCAGAGCCGTGGCCGCGACCACGGTCGTCGTCGTACCCGTGGCGCCACCGGCGGCCGTGCGGGTCGGGTGGCGCGGCCGTGCGCTCAGGTGCTCGCCCAGCTGTTCGACGAGCTCGCTCATGTTGTGCCCGACGAGCCCGGCGTCCGCCTCCTCGTCCGTCACCACGGCCAGATGCGCGCCCTCGCCCGCCTCCACGATGAACAGGACCCCGCCGTAGAACTCCGCCATTGCCGACCGCACGCCCCCGCTGCCGTCGCCGAACTGGATGGACGCCCCGTGGGACAGCGACTGGATGCCGGCGGCGATCGCGGCCAACTGGTCGGCCTGGTCGACGGAGAGCTCGGGCGTACGGCACAGTTTCAGGCCGTCCCGGGAGAGGACGAGCGCGTGCCGGGCGCCCGGAGTGCGTTCCAGCAACCCCTCCATGAGCCAGGTGAGCCTGTCGTCGGCGGTGGAGCCGGTGCCGGTCATGGGGTGTCGTCGCCTTCCAGGTGGGGGTGCGTGCGGGGGTCCGGGGTCCGGGGTGGCTCTCCGGCCGGACCGGGGGTGGGGTCCGCGTACGGGTCGGGATCCGGGTAGGGGTCGGACCCTGCGTACGGGTTCGTGTCCGGGGCTGCGTAGGGGGCGGGCGTCGCGTACGGGTCCGGGGCGGGAGCCGTGTAAGGGTCAGGCTTCCCGTACGCGTCCCGGTTCGGGTCCGGGTCCGTGGCCGGGTCCCCGTAGGGGGAGAGCGGGGCCAGGTCCGGGGTGGGCGCGGTGTCCTCGTGCGGGGCCGGGCGTGTCTCCCGTACGGGTTCCCAGGCCGTCTCCCGTACCGGATCGAGTTCCCACTTGGCCTCCCGTGCGGGGTCGGGCGCCCACGGCAGCTCCGCGGCGGCCTCCGCCTCCCACGCGGCCTGCTTCGCCGCCTCCGGCTGCCATGCGAGCCCCCGCGCGGGCTCGGGCTCCCATCCGGCCTCCGGCGCGGGCCCGGGTGCCCAGCCCGTCTCCCCCGTCTCCCCTCCGAGCTCCGGTTCGGGTCCGGGTTCCCAGGCGGTTCCCCCTACGGCACCCCACTGGTGCTCCCGTACGGGCTCCAACTCGGGCTGCCGTACGGTCTCGGCGGGCGGCGCGGCCTCCCGTACGGGCTCCAGCGCGGCCTCCGGTGCGGCGGGCCCGGCGGGGGCCACGTACCGGTCGACGGCGGCGGCCGGGTTCGCCCGCTGGTCCATGGCTGCGGCCGGGTCCGGTGGCGTCGGCGCGACCGGCGCTCCCGTGGAGCTGTCGTCCCCCGTGGCCGTCCCCTGGACGAACGCCTGGTCCAACCCGCCCGTGCCGCGCACCGCGCGGCGGAAGCTGCTGAAGCGGACCGCGCCGGTGCTGGCCTCCTCGGCGGGCCGGGAGACGCGCTCGGGACGGGCCTCGGCGCCGGGGGCGTGCGCCCTGGTGCGCGCCTCCGCCTCCGCGAGGGACTGGCCGCGCCGACGCCGGGGGAGGGCGTCGGAAGGGGCGGAGGCGGTGGCGGTGGTGTCGTCGGCGGCCTCTCCGGGGGTGGCCGGAGCGACGGACTCGGTGTCGAACACCGGGCTGCCGGAGCCGAATGGGGAGCCCGTATCCGAGCTCGTATCCGAGCCTGTATCGGAGCCGAACTCAGAGCTGAACGACGAGGTGAAGGGTGAGGTGTAGGGGGCGCGGTGCGCAGGAGACCCGAACGCCCCGTCGCTCGGCGAGCCCGTCGTCGCGTCCGTCGGCGGAGCCGCAGGCGGTCGCCGGAAGCCGGACAGCGAGTCGATCAAAGCGTCGGCCACGGGGTCGGCGACCGGCGCGGCGGGAGCCTCCGGCGGGAACTCGTGCATGGGCGTCGGCTCGGCGTCCAGGTCGCGCGGGGCGCGTACGCCGGCGTACGTCGGTGGCGCGAAGGGCGCGGACGTCCCGGAGGACGTCGACGCGGGAGAGGTGGTCGTGGGGATCGTGCTCGCCAGGACGTCCTGCGGGATGAGCATCAGGACGCCCGTACCGCCACGCGCGGACGGCCGGAAGGAGATCTTCAGCCCGTGTTTGCGGGCGAGGCGGCCGACGACGGCGAGGCCGAGACGCGTGCCGGAGAGACTCGTGAGGTCGGCCGTCTCGCCCGCCACGGCGCGCTCGGCGCGACGGAGCTGGATGTCGCTCATGACCAGCCCGGAGTCCTCGACGGAGATGATCGCGCCGGCCGGGACCTCCTCGACGTACACATGGACCTCGGCGGTCGGCGGCGAGAAGTTCGCCGCGTTGTCGAGGAGTTCGGCGAGCGCGTGCATGACGCCCTCGGCGGCGTGGCCTGCGACGGCGGCCTCGCTGGAGGAGTGCAGCCGCACCCGGCGGTAGGCGCCGATCCGGCCCATCGCGCCCCGCAGGATCGACTCCATGGGGATCGGCCGTGCCCAGCGGCGGCCCGAGCGGGCGCCCGCGAGGACGGCGACGGAGTCGGCGAGCCGGCCCGCCTGGGCGGTGCGGTGGTCGAGGTGGAGGAGGTCGGCGAGGACGTCCTCGTCGGCGTGACGTTCCTCCATGGCCCGCAGATCGGCGAGGGTGCCGGTGGCGAGCGCCTGCATCCGGCCGGCCACGTTGGCGGTCACGGCGAGCAGGGCGGTGCGCTCGGTCTCGGCCCGCTCGGCGCGTTCGGTGAGCAGGGACCGCTCCTGGGCGGTCTCCTGCGCCGTACGGTCCCGCTCGTCGGTGAGCCGTTCGCGCTCGCGCTCGGCCTCCGTGGTCAGCCGTATCCGTTCCCGTGCGAACTCGGCCGCGATCCGTGCCCGTTCCTGCACGAACTCCTCGGTCAGCCGCCCGCGTTCCTGGGTGTGCTCCTCGGCCGTCCTGGCCCGTTCCTGGAGCAGCAGACCGGTCTCCCGGGAGACCGCGTCCAGCCGCTGCCGCAGCAGGCGCACCGACACGCGCGCGTGCACGGCGACCGCGACGGCCACCGTCAGCAGCAGCGCGGTCGCGCCCGCGCCGGCCGTGAGGGGTATCCGTGCGTCCGGCTGCGCCGACGCGACGACCGAGCCGACGGCCGTCGCGGAGAGCACGGCGGTCACCAGGGGTAACGGAAGGACTGAACGCAGGGCGGGGCGTTCGCCCGGGGGGCGAGGGGGGCTGGGCGCGGTCATCGGCGGGTGTCCTCGGTCGGTTCTGAACTCGGTAACGCAGTCGGTTCCTGGAGGCGGTAACTCGGTCGGTCCCTGAACGAGAAGCGACGTCTGGTGCTCAATTGGGCGTCACTATATGGGAGTTCGTGACGGTGGTTGGCCGGTTTCGAGTTAGCTCCGCGGATTCCGGCCAACGTGCCCGGTGAGCGGCGCGCCGCCTGTCCACGGACCGGACGATCACCTCGGGGTCGCGCGTCGTCACTGTCAGTGGTCGGGTGCATCCTGGAACGCATGACGGACATCGGGGGTGTGACGGGTCGTGGTGCGACGGGTCGTGGTGCCGCGCGTGCGCGGGATGCGGCAGGTGATGTGGACGGGGCAGGTGGTGCCGCCCGCGCGGCGGAGCTGCGGGGCGCGCTGTCGGCCGCGCTGCGGGCGGCGGGCGTGCGCGGCGAGACCGCGTTCGACGCGACCGCCCGCGCGCTGACGACGATGGACGCGTCCAACTACCGCCGGGTGCCGCTGGGCGTGGTCGCGCCCCGGGACGCGGACGACGTGGCGGCCGTCCTGTCCGTCTGCCGCGAACACGGCGTCCCGGTCGTCGCGCGCGGCGGCGGCACCTCGATCGCCGGGCAGGCCACGGGCACGGGCATCGTCCTGGACTTCACCCGCCACCTGAACAGGCTGGTCTCCCTCGACCCCGAGGCGCGCACGGCGGTCGTCCAGCCCGGCCTGGTCCTGGACCGCCTCCAGGCGGCCGCCGCCCCGCACGGCCTGCGCTTCGGCCCCGACCCCTCCACCCACAGCCGCTGCACTCTCGGCGGCATGATCGGCAACAACTCCTGCGGTTCGCACTCGGTCGCCTGGGGCACGACGGCGGACAGCGTGCGCGAGCTGTCGGTGATCGCGGGGAGCGGCGGCGTACGGAGACTGGCCCAGGGCTGGTCCGGCGCCCCGGACGGTCTCCGCCCGCTGGTGGAGCGGGAGTTGGCCCGCCTGCGCACCGGCTTCCCCGACCTCCCGCGCCGCATCTCCGGCTACGCCCTCGACGCCCTCCTCCCGGAGAACGGCGCGGATGTGGCCCGCTCCTTCTGCGGCTCCGAGGGCACGCTCGGAGTGCTCACGGAGGCGGTCGTACGGCTCGTCGAGGCGCCCCGCGCGCGTGCCCTCGCCGTCCTGGCGTACGCCGACGAGAGCGCGGCGGCCGAGGCGGCCCCCGGTCTGCTGCCGCTGGGCCCGCTGACAGTGGAGGGCATGGCGGCGGACCTCGTCCCGCCGGGCGCGACCGGCCTCCCGGAGGGCGGGGCCTGGCTGTTCGTGGAGGCGGGCGGCGACACACCCGCCGAGGCTCGGGCCCGCGCCGACGCCCTGGTCCGCGCGGCCGACGCCGCCGACGCGCTGGTGGTCACGGACCCCGCCGCGCAGCGCGCGCTCTGGCGCATCCGCGAGGACGCGAGCGGTACGGCCACCCGCATGCCCGACGGTACCGAGGCCTGGCCCGGTTGGGAGGACTGCGCGGTCCCACCGGCCCGACTCGGCGCGTACCTACGGGACTTCCGGGGCCTGCTGCGCGCCCACGACCTGCGCGGCACGCCCTACGGCCACTTCGGCGACGGCTGCATCCACGTCCGCATCGACTTCGACCTGCTGACCTCGCCGGGCATCGGCCGCTTCCGCCGCTTCTCCGAGGAACTGGCCGAACTGGTCACCGCGCACGGCGGCTCCCTCTCCGGCGAACACGGCGACGGCCAGGCCCGCGCGGAACTCCTGCCGAAGATGTACGGCGCCGAGATGGTCCGGCTGTTCGAGCAGGTGAAGGGCGTCTGGGATCCCGACGACCTCCTGAACCCCGGCATGCTCGTCCGCCCGGCCCCCCTCGACACCAACCTCCGCTTCGCGGTCCTCCCGCGCACACCCGTGCCGGTGGAGTTCGCCTACCCGGACGACGGCGGTGACTTCTCCGCGGCGGTACGACGCTGTGTGGGCGTCGCGAAGTGCCGTACGACCGAGGTGAGTCCGGCCTCCGGGGCCGTCATGTGCCCCTCCTTCCGCGTCACCGGGGAGGAGGAGCACTCCACGCGGGGCCGGGCCCGCCTCCTGCACGAGATGCTGGCCGGCGAGGTGGTCACCGAGGGCTGGCGCTCGCCCGAGGTGCGGGACGCCCTCGACCTCTGCCTCTCCTGCAAGGGCTGCCGCTCCGACTGCCCGGTCGGCGTCGACATGGCCACGTACAAGGCGGAGTTCCTCCACCACCACTACGCGGGGCGCCGCCGCCCGGCCGCCCACTACGCGATGGGGTGGCTGCCGCGGTGGCTCGGCCTGGTGGCCCGTACCCGCACGGCCGGACTCGTCGGCTTCCTCGCCGGAGTACGTCCCCTGGCCGCGCTCGCCAAGCGGCTGGGCGGGATCGCGGAGGAGCGTGAGCTGCCACGGCCGGCGAGGGTGCCGTTCACGCGGTGGTACCACCGGATGCTGAAGGAGGAGGCGCGGCGGGAGGAGGCGGCTGCGGAGGGGGCGGAGTTCCCGGAAGTGGGGGAGGAGGCGGCCGTCGAGAGTCCGTTCGGCGGTTCTGGCTTCCGGCAGCGGCGGAAGTGGGACGTCAGGGGGCGTCCCCCCGGCCCGGCGGAACTGGCCGACGCGCTCGCCGAGATGGGCGCCGACGTGAACGTCGAGGCGGATGACGAGGCCGACGGCGAGGGTGGGGGCCGCGAGGGTGGGGCCCACGAGTCGCCCACGACCGTGCTGCTGTGGACGGACACCTTCACGGAGTACCTCTCGCCGTCCGTGGGCCAGGCGGCGCTGAAGGTGCTGGAGGCGGCCGGGCTCCATGTGATCGTGCCGCCGACGCTGTGGATGAAGCGGAAGCCGTCCTGGGCGCGGCGGGCGGAGGCGGGCGAGGAGGTCGCCCTCACCCAACTGCGCCTCACACGGGCCCTGTTCGCGATGCGGACGGGCCGGGTCTGCTGCGGGCTGACGTACATCTCGACGGGCCAGCTCGACCGGGCCCGCGCGGTGCTGCGCCGCACGCTCGACATCCTCGACGTGTTCCTGAGCCCGATCCCGCAACGGCTCCTGGACGAGGACCCGGACCTCGCCCCGCCTCCCCTCCCCGTCGTCGTCCTCGAACCGAGCTGCGCGGCGACGCTCCGCTCCGACCTGCCCGAACTCCTCCCCGACGACCCCCGGGCCCACAAGCTCGCCGCCTCGGTCATCACCTTCGCGGAGGCGCTCGAACGCCATGCCCCGCACTGGACCCCACCCGCCGTCGACCGCCCGGTCGCCGGCCAGACCCACTGTCACCAGCACGCGGTACTGGGCGACGCCCCCGACCGCCGCCTCCGCGCGGCCGCCGGCCTCACCGGCGCCCTCAGCGGCGGCTGTTGCGGCCTCGCGGGCAACTTCGGCTTCGAGAAGGGCCACTACGACGTCTCCGTGGCCTGCGCCGAGGAGCAACTCCTCCCGGCGGTCCGGGACGCGACCGACGACACGCTCGTCCTGGCGGACGGCTTCTCCTGCCGGACACAGCTGGAGCAACTCGCGGGAAGGCGCGGACTGCACTTGGCGGAGGTGCTGGCGGAGGGCCTGGCAGCGGCAGAGGAGCGGGCGGAGGACGGCGGCCGGGACCGCTGAACCGGCGCCCGAAGGGCGGGGGCTCCCCGCCCGCGCCCCCGCACGCCACCTCACTAACTGTTCGTGTTCAAGTGGACACGGGGGGCATCGGGGTGGTCGAGATGTTCGGGGGGCACATGGACCGCCACGACGGCGAGACGGAGAAGGAGCGGAGCGGGACGGAGGAGAGGCAGGGTGGGACGGAGAAGGGGCAGGGCGAGACGGAGGCGAAGGGCGGCGACAACCGGGCGGCGGCACCGGGGGAGCCGACGGCCCCGAAGTACGAGCGGGACCGCATCGCCGAGCATGTGATCGGGCATGTCGTCGGCGGTTCCATCGTCGGCGTGATGGCCTGGTTCTGGACCCAGACCCCGATCGGGTTCGTGATGACCGTGATCTGGGGCTTCGGCGTCTACGGCTGGAACAAGAGCCCCCAGGTGCGGGGTTGGTCCCGGCGGCGACGGATCCGCCTGGGCGTCGCGATCACCACGGTGTACTGGACGTTCGCCTTCCTGGTGATGTGACCGCGGAACGGACCGACGGCCTCAGGCGCCCTGCTGCTCCCCCAGCCCCACCGCGCGGCCGTCCTCGTCCCACCTGATCTCCAGGATCCGTACGACGGCGTCACGGTCGAGGGGCCCGAACACATGGGGGAACAGGACGTCCTCGCCGACACCCGGCGGCGGAGCGGGGGCGGCGGCCTCGAACTCCACCCGGGCGGTCAGCCGTTCCTCGTCGAGGACGAGGACGTGCAGCGGCTTGGGCGCGTCCCGGTAGAAGGCGTTGACGACGGCCAGCGTCGTCGCCTCCTCCGGCGAACAGTGCACGAAACCGTCCTCCGGGAGCGACGCGGGGGCGTACGGCTGGTCGGGGCGGGCGGTCCAGGCGTCCAGGGATACGACGTGGTAGATCACAGGCCGGTTATACAGCAGCGCCCGACCCGCCTCCTCCAGCCCCCGGGCATCACGACCGAACACCCGCCGCTGCGCTCGATGCGGTGACCTGGGAGCGGACGCCGACGCCCACGTCGACGTACGGTCGGTGGTTCGTTCGTGGAGATGGGGAGGCAGAGTGCGTGCCAACAGCTGGGTCAGTACGTCGATGCCGTATCTGACGCCGAGGGAGAACGGGCGGGGCGACGCCTGGGCCGAGGAGGCCGCGGCGCGGGGGCGCCGGGGCACCCAGCGGATCCTGCACGCCGGTGAGGTGGCGGCGCCCACCGAAGTCGCACGGCTGCTGGGGCTGGCCGAGGGCGAGCCGGTCGTCGTACGCCGCAGGCTGATCCTCCTCGACGACCTGCCGACCGAACTGACCGACACCTACTACCCGTTGGCCATCGCTCACGGCACCGGTCTCGCCGGGACCGCCAAGATCCCCGGCGGGGCGGTGACGTTGCTCGCCCGGCTCGGCCATGTCGGCGCCCGCGTCCGCGAGGACGTGACGGCCGACAACCCGGACGACGAGGAGCGCGAGACCCTGCGCACCGCCCCCGGTGAACCGGTGCTGCGCCTGACCAGGGTCACCCTCGACCACGACGACCGACCCCTCCAGGTCGACCGCATGGTGATGCCGGCCCTGCGCCAGCGACTGCGCTACGAGATCGCGATCGACCACCGAACTGGATGACGAAGCCCAAGCCCAGACCCGCCCCCAGACCCGACCCCGAACCGACGCCGCCGTGGCCCCCTCGCGGGCACCGCCACCGCCACGCCGCTCACCGGCAAGCCGCAGCGGACGTGACCACCGCCGACGGTGCCACCTTCCGGCCGCGGCTGAAGGCCGGACCCGTCGTGCTGCCCGCCCCCGGCGGCACCGTCCAGGTCAAGGGCGCCGGATACAACCGCGCGCCCAGGGCGACTTCCTCGCCTTCTGCGTGATCCCGGACGGCGTCCGGTGGGCGCCCCCACGACGCACACCGCCCTCCCCGGCCTCCCCGGGACCCCCGCCTCAGGCCGAGCTCGGTCCGTGATCAGCCCGTCGGGCCGCTCCGGGCCTGCCCGGCCTTCCCCCGACCCGCCTTCCCCCGCCCCACCTGCGTCCGCACCGCCCCCATGCTCGCCCCGATGACCAGGGCGATCGCGAGGGCCTCGATGGTGGTGAGGGCCTGGTCGAGGATGAGGAAACCGGCCGTGGCGGCGATCGCGGGCTCCAGGCTCATGAGGATCGCGAAGGTGGAGGCGGGCAGTCGGCGCAGCGCGAGGAGTTCGAGGGTGTACGGGAGGACGGAGGAGAGCACGGCCACGGCGGCGCCCAGGGCGAGCGTCGTCGGCTCGACGAGCCGGCCTCCCGATTCGACGATCCCCAGCGGCAGGAACAGCACCGCCGCGACGGCCATGGCCAGCGCCAGCCCGTCGGCCTGCGGGAACCGCCGCCCCGTACGCGCGCTGAAGACGATGTACAGGGCCCACGCCAGCCCGGCGGCCAGGGCGAAGGCGATGCCCAGCGGGTCGAGGCCGCCGACTCCGCCGCCCTTCCCGAGCAGGAAGACGCCGCAGAGGGCCAGCCCGGCCCACACCATGTTCAGCGCCCGCCGGGACGCGAGGACGGAGAGCGTCAGCGGGCCGAGCACCTCCAGGGTGACGGCGAGGCCGAGGGGGATACGGGCGACGGCCTGGTAGAAGAGGCCGTTCATCGCGGCCATGGTGACGCCGAAGGCGACCACCGTCCCCCAGTCGGTGCGCGAGTGCCCGCGCAGCCGGGGCCGGCAGATCACCATCATCACCAGCGCGGCCACCGCGAGCCGGAGCGTCACCACCCCGAGCGCCCCGGCGCGCGGCATCAGAGTCACCGCCAGCGCCCCGCCGAACTGCACCGATATCCCACCGGCCAGCACCAGCCCCACGGGCCCGAGGGAGCCCAGGCCGCGCGCGCGGCGCACGCCGTCGGGGGCGGGCGCGGCCGGGGGTACGGCCGTCGCGGCGGGCGCGGACTGTTCAGCGCGGGGGAGTGTCACGGGGACCGTCCAGAAGAGCGGAGAGCGAGGCAGAGGGGGCGACGAACCGACGTCGTTCAGTATGGAGGACTTGACAGTGCAAAGCAATGGACTAAGTCATGCCTGTAGCCAACTTTGCACCTTACCTACGCGGCGCGTCACCTTTGCGATGGGGCCTCCCGGCCACTGTGGATTCGCCGTGGCCCGGAGCTTGATGGGCAGGCATGTCCAAGCCCACTAGTGTCTGGAATCGGACACAGCCGTTTTCCCGGCCTTGAGCAGGTCTCTTTCCTCGCAGAGGCGCGCAGAGGCGCGCGGAGTCGCCTGGTCCACGCCGCGACGACCGCGGGCGTGGCAAGGATCCTGACGGCCGGAAACGGACAAAAGCCCATGTGTGAACCCCACGCCCGCCGCCCGGCGGGCCGATGATCCGTCGGGGCCCCGCCTGCTGGCCCCGACGGTGTGTGGCCTCGCTAGGCCGGTATTGCTCTTACCTGCTCTGGATCCACACGACTATCAAGGAGACGAGGGCGGCTCCGGCAGCCGAGCCGGCGCCGCGCAAGACCTGGTGAGCCGTCACCCGCCCCCAGTTTTTCCAACGCTCCCGGGCTTTCTTCCGGCTGACTTCGCCGGGAGACTCGTTACACTTCATGCGTAGGGTGCCCTTCCTGATCATCGAAGGTGTGCTCTGCCAGGGAGCCCTCGGCCGGATGCTTGCCGGCTAGGCCAGGGGCTCCCTCTTTTTTTATGACATCTTCCCACTCTTCCGGAAAAGGCGAAAAGTCCCCTTTGGGATGAAAG
This sequence comes from Streptomyces sp. SP18BB07, assembly GCF_036322545.1. NCBI lineage: Bacteria > Bacillati > Actinomycetota > Actinomycetes > Kitasatosporales > Streptomycetaceae > Streptomyces > Streptomyces sp. SP18BB07. The sequence goes on along the minus strand of NZ_JAQYWT010000319.1, from coordinate 110,968 downwards.
AGGCATGCTTTTCCGGCTACCTCGCCTTGAAGGATCAATTGCCTTGAATTGGTCCTTGTCAGGCATTGAACGATCACCCATAATTCCTTTGCCGAACAACAGGAATGTGGAGGTGCCGTGATCCGGTCGGAAGGTAAGTGGAAAAAGAGTTCGCACAGCGACATCAATGGCGCGTGCCTGGAAATCAAGGCCCACGGAGTTCTTCTTGTTCGGGACTCGAAGGTGCCGAACAAGGGATGCGTGACATGCGGTGTCGACGCGTGGGCTGATTTCATTGAATCCATCAAGACATGTTCTTTACCCTTCTCTTGATCCGGTCCGAGGTGCGGTCTCACGCGGCGACGGTGACCCCGTCCCTGATGTCCTCCGCCACATTGCGTTCGACGTCCCAGAAGGCGTCCAGGTAGTCCGCAGGTGTCCGCCTGGATCCGTACTTCGGCATCGCCTCGCTGAGCAGGACGTCCCCTTCGGGGTTCTCCAGGTAGGCGACCAGGTCGTCGGTGCCGCCGGAGAACTCGAAGATCTGGTACGGCGTCCGGAACAGCGGGTACATGCCCTTGCTGAACGGGACGTACTGGATCTGGACGTTCGGGTAGTCGTTGAAGCGCAGCAGCGCGTCGAGCTGCTGCTGCATGATGGTCTCGTTCCCGATGGTCCGACGCAGAACGGATTCGTCGAGAATGAAGAAGAATTCCGCCTCGGTGGATTCCAGTGCGCGCTGCCGGCGCATGCGGAGTTCTACGCTCATATCGAGGTCGGAGCCACTCCAGACTTCCTTCTGGATGGAGCGTGCGTATTCTTCTGTCTGGAGCAGTCCGGGTACCACGTTCCGCTCGTAGTTACGTACGATGGACGCTGACTCCTCGTAGGAGATGTAGGCTTCCAGTTCCGAGGACATGACGCTCCTGTACGGGGCGTACCAGGAGGGCTGACGTGCTGCCTTTGCCAGGTCGATCAGCTGCGCCGCCTCGTCCTCCGCGATTCCGTAATGCTGTACGAGTGCCATCGCGTCGGTAATGTTGACGCCGATTTTCCCGTTTTCCAGGCGAATTACCTTGCTGGGCGACCAGGCGAATGCCTCGGCGACCTGCTGCTGTGTCATTCCGGCGGATTCTCGCGCGCGCTTGAGGCGATCTCGCAGGCGTTGGCGGAGAAACATCGGATTTTCGGACATGATCACGGCAGCCCTTTCTCGTGGAGGCAGGTGCGCGGCCGCGTCCGCCGGTGCGACTGAGGCCGCAGGTGAGACAGGTTAGCGGGCGTCGTGGCATCGTGCCTGCTGACAGGGCCATGCCCGGCAGGATGCGTGGTGACCGTGACGTGCCTTGCGTCCTGACCCGTAGCGCTGTGTCGCATGCAAGAGAGAAAGGTAGCCCTTACCTTCCTTCCAATCCGATAGAAGCTAAATTGCCACATAGCACAAGTTTCCATGGCTGAACGCGTCCCGGCAAGGGTCGTCGCTGCGAGGGTGGTACGGGAGAGGCGGGCGTCCACGGCAGGCGATTCAAGGGGGTAACGAGTTTTCCTTGGCCTGGGCACGCCTGCCGAATCGGGGGCGGGGGCGCCACCAAAAATGCAAGCATGCTTGCTTGTTTCTGGGTCCGCTGCCATGCTCCCCCCATGGCCGACCCCACACCCGTGATCGACGATCTCCGTGCCGAGAGCGAGGAACTCGACCTGCTCGTGGCCGAGTTGAGCTCGGAGGAGTGGGCGCTCGCGACGCCCGCGCCCGGCTGGACCGTCGCCCACCAGATCGCGCACCTCGCCTGGACGGACCACTCGTCCGTGCTGGCCGTGACCGACCAGGCCGCCTTCGCCCGTGAGGTCGAAAGCGCGATGACCGCGCCCGGCGACTTCGTGGACAGGGGCGCCGAGGAAGGGGCCGGAAAACCGCCCGCCGAACTGCTCGCGGACTGGCGGGCCGGTCGCGACGCCCTGGACGCCGCCCTGCGCGCGGCACCCGAGGGCGCGCGCTTCCCCTGGTACGGCCCGCCCATGTCCACCGCCTCGATGGCGACCGCCCGCCTCATGGAGACCTGGGCCCACGGCCTGGACATCGCCGACGCGCTGGGCGTCCCCCGGATCACCCCCGGCGACCGCCTCCGGCACATCACCCGACTCGGCATCCGCACCCGCGACTTCGCCTTCGGGGCGCACGGACTGACCCCGCCCTTCGAGGAGTTCCGCGTCGAACTCACCAGCCCCACAGGCGAGTTGTGGACGTACGGCCCCGAGGACGCGACCGACCGCGTCACCGGCCCCGCACTCGACCTCTGCCTCCTGGTCACCCAGCGCGCCCACCGCTCCGACCTCGCCCTGCGCGCCGAAGGCGCAGGCGCCGACCGCTGGCTGGACATCGCCCAGGCCTTCGCGGGCCCGCCGGGCGCCGGGCGCGCGGCGAAGGGAGCCACCCCGTGACGGCGGCCCCCCTGCGCATAGGCAACGCCTCCGGCTTCTACGGCGACCGCTTCGACGCCATGCGCGAGATGCTCACCGGCGGTGAACTCGACGTCCTCACCGGCGACTATCTGGCCGAGCTGACCATGCTCATCCTCGGCCGCGACCGCCTGAAGGACCCCGCCGGCGGGTACGCGCGCACGTTCCTGCGCCAGTTGGAGGAGTGCCTGGGGCTCGCGCACGAGCGTGGCGTGCGGATCGTCGCCAACGCCGGCGGCCTCAACCCCGCCGGACTCGCCGACGCCGTACGGGAGTTGGCGAGCCGGCTCGGCGTCCCCGTCCGGGTCGCGCACGTCGAGGGCGACGACCTGACCGCCGACCACCCTGGCAGCCTCGCCGCCCACGCCTACCTCGGCGGCTTCGGCATCGCGGCCTGTCTGCGGGAGGGCGCCGACATCGTGGTCACCGGCCGGGTGACGGACGCGGCCCTGGTGACCGGGCCCGCCGCCGCGCACTTCGGCTGGGGACCGGGGGAGTACGACCGCCTCGCGGGCGCCGTCGTCGCCGGTCACGTCCTGGAGTGCGGGGCGCAGGCCACCGGCGGCAACTACGCCTTCTTCCACGAGTCGGCCCCGGCCGCCCTGCGTCGCCCCGGCTTCCCCCTCGCCGAACTCCACGCCGACGGCACGGCCGTGATCACCAAACACCCCGGCACCGGCGGCCTCGTCGACGTCGGCACGGTCACCGCGCAACTCCTCTACGAGACGGGCGGCGCCCGGTACGCGGGCCCCGACGTCACCGCCCGCCTCGACACGATCACGCTCACCCAGGACGGCCCCGACCGCGTCCGGGTCCACGGCGTACGCGGCGAGGCCCCGCCCCCGACCCTCAAGGTCGGCCTCAACCGGCTCGGCGGCTTCCGCAACGAGGTCACCTTCGTCCTGACCGGCCTGGAGATCGAACGCAAGGCCGCCCTCGTCCGCGACCAGTTGGAGACCGCGCTCGCCGCCGCCAAGTCCCGTCCGGCGCACGTGGACTGGGAGCTGGCCCGCACCGACCACCCCGACGCCCGCACCGAGGAGACCGCCAGCGCCCTCCTCCGCCTCGTCGTCCGCGACCCGGACCAGGCCGCCGTCGGCCGGGCCCTCAGCGGCGCCGCCGTCGAGCTGGCCCTCGCGAGCTACCCCGGCTTCCACGTCCTGGCCCCACCCGGAAAGGGCGCCCCCTACGGGGTGTTCGAGGCGGCCCACGTCGCCCGGGACGCCGTGCGGCACGTCGCCGTCCTCCACGACGGCCGCCGACTGCCCGTGCCGCCGGGCGACGACACCCTCCCCCTGCGACCGGTCGACGAGCCGGCCCTCCCGGAGCCGCTGCCGCCCGGCCTTCCCACCCGCCGCGCGCCCCTCGGCCTCGTCGCCGGCGCCCGCAGCGGCGACAAGGGCGGCAACGCCAACATCGGCCTCTGGGCCCGTACGGACGACGCGTGGCGTTGGCTGGCCCACACCCTCACCACCGCCCGGCTGCGCGCACTCCTGCCGGAGACGGCGGACCTGCCGGTCACCCGGCACACGCTGCCCAACCTGCGCGCCCTCAACTTCGAGATCGTCGGCATCCTCGGCGAGGGCGTCGCCTCACAAGCCCGCTTCGACCCCCAGGCCAAGGCCCTCGGCGAATGGCTCCGCTCCCGCCACCTGGACGTACCGGAGATCCTGCTGTGACCGTCCTCAGCTCGGCCCTCGACCCGAACGCCCCCGACCACGCCGCGAACCGCGAGGCCATGCTCGCGCGGCTCGCCGAGCTCGACGCCGAGCACGCGAAGGCCCTCGCCGGAGGCGGGGAGAAGTACGTCGCCCGGCACCGGGGGCGCGGCAAGCTGCTCGCCCGCGAGCGCATCGAACTGCTGCTGGACCCCGACACGCCCTTCCTCGAACTGTCGCCGCTCGCCGCCTGGGGCAGCGAGTACACCGTCGGCGCCTCGCTCGTCACCGGCATCGGGGTCGTCGAGGGCGTCGAGTGCCTGATCACCGCCAACGACCCGACCGTACGCGGCGGCGCGAGCAACCCGTGGAGCCTGAAGAAGGCCCTCCGCGCCAACGACATCGCCCTCGCCAACCGGCTGCCCTGCATCAGCCTGGTGGAGTCCGGAGGAGCCGATCTCCCCTCCCAGAAGGAGATCTTCATCCCCGGCGGCGCGATCTTCCGCGACCTCACCCGGCTCTCCGCCGCCGGCATCCCCACGATCGCCGTCGTCTTCGGCAACTCCACCGCCGGCGGGGCCTACATCCCCGGCATGTCCGACCACGTGATCATGGTCAAGGAACGCGCGAAGGTGTTCCTCGGCGGCCCGCCCCTCGTCAAGATGGCCACCGGCGAGGAGAGCGACGACGAGTCCCTCGGCGGCGCCGAGATGCACGCGCGCACCTCGGGCCTCGCCGACCACTTCGCCGTCGACGAGCCGGACGCCCTGCGCCAGGCCCGCCGGGTCGTCGCCCGCCTCAACCACCGCAAGGCGTACGCCGATCCGGACCCGCACCTGGTCCAGCCCCCCAAGTACGACGCCGAGGAACTCCTCGGCATCGTCCCGGGCGATCTGAAGGCGCCCTTCGACCCCCGCGAGGTCATCGCCCGGATCGTCGACGCCTCCGACTTCGACGAGTTCAAGCCCCTCTACGGCACCAGCCTCACCACCGGCTGGGCCACCCTCCACGGCTATCCCGTCGGCATCCTCGCCAACGCCCGAGGGGTGCTGTTCAGCGAGGAGTCCCAGAAGGCGGCCCAGTTCATCCAGCTCGCCAACCAGCGCGACATCCCCCTCCTCTTCCTCCACAACACCACCGGCTACATGGTCGGCAAGGAGTACGAGCAGGGCGGCATCATCAAACACGGCGCGATGATGATCAACGCGGTCAGCAACAGCCGGGTCCCGCACCTGTCCGTCCTCCTCGGCGCCTCGTACGGCGCCGGTCACTACGGCATGTGCGGCCGCGCCTACGACCCCCGCTTCCTCTTCGCCTGGCCCAGCGCCAAGTCGGCCGTGATGGGCCCGCAGCAGCTCGCGGGCGTCCTGTCGATCGTGGCCCGGCAGTCGACGGCGGCCAAGGGACGGCCGTACGACGAGGACGCGGACGCCGCCCTGCGCGCGATGGTGGAGCAGCAGATCGAGTCCGAGTCGCTCCCGATGTTCCTGTCCGGACGGCTGTACGACGACGGGGTCATCGACCCCCGCGACACCCGCACCGTCCTCGGCCTGTGCCTGTCCGCGATCCACACGGCGCCCTACGAGGGCGCGCGCGGTGGCTTCGGCGTCTTCCGGATGTGAGGGAAGCAGTGATCACTTCTGTGCTCGTGGCCAACCGGGGCGAGATAGCCTGCCGGATCTTCCGCACCTGCGCCGAGCTGGGCATCCGTACCGTCGCCGTGCACTCCGACGCCGACGCGGGCGCCCTCCACACCCGCGTCGCCGACGCGGCCGTACGGTTGCCGGGCGCGGCCCCGGCCGACACCTATCTGCGCGGCGACCTGCTTGTGAAGGCGGCCCTCGCCGCCGGCGCCGACGCCGTCCACCCCGGCTACGGCTTCCTCTCCGAGAACCCGGACTTCGCCCGTGCCGTCCAGGACGCGGGCCTCGTCTGGATCGGCCCGCCCCCCGAGGCGATCGAGGCCATGGCGTCCAAGACCCGCGCCAAGGAACTCATGGGCCTCACCCCCCTCGACGAGGCCGAGGTCACCGAGAAGGACCTCCCGGTCCTGGTGAAGGCGGCGGCGGGCGGCGGCGGACGCGGCATGCGCGTCGTACGCCGGCTCGACGAGCTGCCCGCCGCCCTGGAGAGCGCCCGCGCCGAGGCCGCGAGCGCCTTCGGGGACGGCGAGGTCTTCGTCGAGCCGTACCTCGAGGACGGCCGCCACGTCGAGGTCCAGGTCCTCGCCGACACCCACGGCACCGTCTGGCCGCTCGGTACCCGCGACTGCTCCCTGCAACGCCGCCACCAGAAGGTCGTCGAGGAGGCCCCGGCCCCCGCCCTGTCGGACGAGCTCACCGAGGAACTCCACACCCTGGCCGTACGCGCCGCCCGAGCCGTGGACTACGTCGGCGCGGGCACGGTCGAGTTCCTGGTGTCCGACGGCACGGCCCACTTCCTGGAGATGAACACCCGCCTCCAGGTCGAACACCCGGTCACGGAAGCCGTCTTCGGCCTCGACCTGGTCGCCGAACAGCTCCGCGTCGCCGAGGGCCACGCCCTGCCCACCGCCCCGCCGACCGCACAGGGCCACGCGATCGAGGCCCGCCTGTACGCCGAGGACCCGGCCCGCGCGTGGGCCCCGCAGACGGGCACCCTGCACCGACTGGCGGTCCCCGAGGGCGTCCGCCTGGACACCGGCTACGAGGACGGCGACACGATCGGCGTCCACTACGACCCCCTGCTCGCCAAGGTGATCGCCCACGCCCCCACCCGGGCGGAGGCGATCCGCAGACTGGCGGGCGCCCTGGAACGGGCGACGCTCCACGGCCCGACCACCAACCGGGCCCTGCTGGTGAACTCCCTGCGCCACGAGGAGTTCACGTCCGCCCGCATGGACACGGGCTTCTACGACCGCCACCTCACCGACCTCACCACCCCCGCCCCCGACCCGTACGCCCCGCTCGCCGCCGCCCTGGCCGAGGCCACCGAGGGCGACCCCCGTTTCGGCGGCTTCCGCAACGTGCCCTCCCAGCCCCAGGTCAAGCGGTACGCAACGGCGGGGGAGGAGCACGAGGTCCACTACCGGCACACCAGGAACGGCCCCGAGGCGGACGGGGTCCGTGTCGTCCACGCCGCCCCCCGCCGCGTCGTCCTCGAAGTGGACGGCGTCCAGCGGAAGTTCGACGTCACCCGCTACGGCGACCGGATCCACGTCAACACCACGACGCTCACCGCCGTCCCCCGCTTCCCCGACCCCACCACCCAACAGGCCCCCGGCTCCCTCCTGGCCCCCATGCCGGGCACGGTCGTCCGTGTGGCGGAGAACCTGCAGCAGGGCACATCCGTACAGGCGGGCCAACCCCTCCTCTGGCTGGAGGCGATGAAGATGGAACACAAAATCACGGCCCCGACGACGGGAACCCTGACGGCCCTGCACGCGGCAGTTGGCCAACAGGTGGAAATGGGCGCACTTCTGGCCGTGGTTCAAGGGCAGCCCACCTAAGGGGCGCGGGGAACTGCGCGACAGGCCCCCACAGACCCGCACCCTCCAAACAACGAACGAACCCTCCCCCTGAGGAGCCCTCTCATGCCGTCCCCGGTCCTCGAAAGCGAAGAACACAAAGCCCTACGAGCCGCCGTCTCCGCCCTCGGAAAACGCTACGGCCGCGACTACATCACCACGATCAACAAAGAGGGCCGCCACCCCGACGAACTCTGGTCCGAGGCCGCCAAACTCGGCTACCTGGGCGTCAACCTCCCCGAGGAGTACGACGGCGGAGGCGGCGGCATAGCCGAACTCTCCATCGTGCTCGAAGAGCTGGGCGCCGCAGGCTGCCCCCTGCTCATGATGATCGTGTCGCCCGCCATCTGCGGCACCGTCATCGCCCGCTTCGGCACCAAGGCCCAGCAACAGACCTGGCTGCCCGCTCTGGCGAACGGCACCCGCCTCATGGCCTTCGGCATCACCGAACCCGACGCCGGCTCCAACAGCCACCGCATCACCACCACGGCCCGCCGCGACGAGGCCGGCGACTGGCTGCTCACGGGCCGCAAGGTCTTCATCTCCGGCGTCGACCGGGCGGACGCCGTCCTCATCGTCGGCCGCACCGAGACCGTGTCCACCAAGGAGGGCCGCCCCGGCACCCTCAAGCCCTGCCTCTTCATCGTCCCCACCGACACCCCCGGCTTCGAGTACCGGCAGATCGACATGGAACTCCGCGCCGTCGAGAAGCAGTTCGAGCTGAGCTTCGACGACATGCGGCTCCCCGCCGACGCCCTGGTCGGCGACGAGAACGCCGGCCTCCTCCAGCTGTTCGCCGGCCTCAACCCCGAGCGCATCATGACGGCCGCGTTCGCCATCGGCATGGCCAGGTACGCCCTCGGCAAAGCCGTCGAGTACGCCCGCGACCGCACGGTCTGGGGGCAGCCCATCGGCGCGCACCAGGCGATCGCCCACCCCCTCGCCCAGTCCCACATCGAACTCGAACTGGCCCGCCTGATGATGCAGAAGGCGGCCCACCTCTACGACGCCGGCGACGACGCGGCGGCCGGCGAGGCCGCCAACATGGCCAAGTACGCGGCGGGCGAGGCCTGCGTGCGAGCCGTCGACCAGGCCGTGCACACCCTCGGTGGCAACGGCCTCACGGCCGAGTTCGGCCTCGCCTCACTGATAACCGCCGCGCGCGTGTCTCGTATCGCGCCGGTGAGCCGGGAGATGATTCTCAACTACGTCTCCCACCAGACCCTGGGCCTGCCGAAGTCGTACTGACACTTTCCAGGCCCACACCTGGTCGCCCTGGAGGAACCATGTTCCGCAGCGAGTACGCAGACGTCCCACCCCTCGAACTCCCCATCCACGACGCCGTCCTGGGCCGCGCCGCCGAGTTCGGCGACCTGCCCGCGCTGATCGACGGAGTCGACGGCACGACCCTCACCTACGAACAGCTGAACCGCTTCCACCGGCGGCTCGCGGCCGCGTTCGCCGACGCGGGCGTCCGCAAGGGCGACGTCCTCGCCCTGCACAGCCCCAACACCATCGCCTACCCGACGGCGTTCTACGCGGCCACCCGCGCGGGCGCCACCGTCACCACCGTGCACCCGCTGGCCACCCCCGGTGAGCTGGCCACACAGCTCCAGGACTCCGGGGCGAGCTGGATCGTCACGGTCTCACCGCTGCTGGAGACCGCCCGCACCGCCGCCGAACGCGTCGGCGGCATACGGGAGATCTTCGTCTGCGACAGCGCCCCCGGCCACCGCTCGCTGATCGACATGCTGGCCTCCGCCGCGCCCGAACCGGCCGTCGACATCGACCCGGTGACCGACCTCGCGGCCCTCCCGTACTCCTCCGGCACGACCGGCGTCCCCAAGGGCGTCATGCTCACCCACCGGTCCATCGCCACCAACCTCGCCCAGCTCGAACCGGTCATGCCCGCCGGCCCCGGCGACCGCATCCTCGCCGTACTCCCGTTCTTCCACATCTATGGGCTCACCGCCCTGATGAACGCCCCGCTGCGGCTCGGCGCCACGGTCGTCGTCCTGCCCCGCTTCGACCTGGAGGGCTACCTCAAGGCGATCGCCGAACACCGCATCACCCACCTCTACGTGGCCCCGCCGATCGTCCTCGCCCTCGCCAAACACCCGGCCGCCGAGCGCTACGACCTCTCCACGGTCCAGCACATCCTCTCGGCCGCGGCCCCCCTCGACGCGCGCCTCGCCGCCGCCTGCTCCACCCGCCTCTCCCTGCCGCCCGTCGTCCAGGGCTACGGCATGACCGAACTCTCCCCCTGCTCCCACCTGGTCCCCCTCGTCCAGGCCGCCGTCGCACCCCCCGGCACCGTCGGCAAACTCATCGCCGGCACCGAGATGCGGATCGTCTCCCTCGACGACCCCGGAAAGGAGGTCGGCGTCGGCGAACCCGGCGAGATCGTCATCCGGGGTCCCCAGGTCATGAAGGGCTACCTGGGCCGCCCCCAGGCCACCGCGGAGATGATCGACGCCGACGGCTGGCTCTTCACCGGCGACATCGGACACGTCGACGCCGACGGCTGGCTGTACGTCGTCGACCGCGTCAAGGAACTCATCAAGTACAAGGGTTTCCAGGTCGCCCCCGCCGAACTCGAAGCCCTCCTCGTCACCCACCCCGGCATCGCCGACGCCGCCGTCATCGGCCACTACGACGACGACGGCAACGAGGTCCCGCACGCCTTCGTCGTCCGCCGGCCCACCGCGCACGCCCTCTCCGAAGGCGAGGTGATGATGTACGTCGCCGAACGCGTCGCCCCCTACAAGCGCGTCCGCCACGTCACCTTCATCGCCGACGTGCCCCGCGCGGCCTCCGGGAAGATCCTCCGCCGCGAACTCAGGGAGCGCCTATGACCGAAACCGAGACCGACACCGCCGCGGGCCTCAGCCCCCTCGTACGTGTCACGCACCACCGGGGCATCGCCACCCTCACCCTCGACTCCCCGGCCAACCGCAACGCGCTCTCCGTGCCCCTCGTGAGGGAGCTCTCGGACGCGCTCACCCGGTGCGGTGAGGACGACGACGTACGCGCCGTCGTCCTCACCCACACCGGGAACACCTTCTGCGCGGGCGCCGACCTGCGCGACCCACCCGACCCGAAGGCCCTGGTCGATCTGCTCCGCCGGATCCTCGAACTGCCCCGGCCCGTCGTCGCCCGCGTCACCGGCCACGTCCGCGCGGGCGGCCTCGGCCTGCTCGGCGCCTGCGACATCGCCGTCGGCGGCCCGGACGCCGGGTTCGCGCTCACCGAGGTCCGCATCGGCGTCGCGCCCGCCGTCATCTCCCTCACCCTGCGGCCCCGCACCGACCCCCGCGCCCTCGCCCGCTACTCCCTCACCGGCGAGAGGTTCGGCCCCGCCGAAGCCGCCCGCATCGGCGTGCTCACGATGGCCGGCGCCGATGTCGACGACCTGCTCGAACCCGTCCTCGACGGACTGCGCCGAGCCTCACCGAGGGCCCTGACGGAGACGAAACGCCTGCTCACGGCTAAGGTGCTGGAGAACTTCGACGCGGACGCGGGCGAACTGACCAGCCTCTCGTCCCGATTGTTCGCCTCCGCCGACGCCCGCGAGGGCATGACGGCGTTCCTCGAAGGACGGGACCCGGGATGGGTGTTGTGAGCATGACGGAAACAGGGCCGGGCGTGGATCGCGGCCCCAAGCAGGACCGCAGCCGCGCCACCCGCCAGCGCCTCCTGGAAGCCGCCGTCGCCTGCCTCGCCGAACACGGCTGGGCCGGCTCCACCGTCTCCGTCGTCGCCGAACGCGCCGGCGTCTCCCGGGGCGCCGCCCAACACCACTTCCGCACCCGCGAGGACCTGTTCACCGCCGCCGTCGAATACGTCGCCGAAGAGCGCTCCCTCGCCCTGCGCGCCCTCTTCCCCGAGGGCACCGCCGACCGCCGCGCCGTCGTCTCCGCCGTCGTCGACCTCTTCACCGGCCCCCTCTTCCGCGCCGCCCTCCACCTCTGGGTCGCCGCCTCCAACGAGGACCAGCTCCGCTCCCGCGTCACCGAACTCGAAGCCCGCGTCGGCCGCGAGACCCACCGCATCGCCGTCGACCTCCTGCGCGCCGACGAGACCGTCCCCGGCGTCCGCGAAACCGTCCAGGGCCTCCTCGACATGGCCCGCGGCCTCGGCCTCGCCAACCTCCTCACCGACGACACGAGCCGCCGCGACAAGGTGGTGGCCCAGTGGGCGGCCCTGCTCGACGAGAAACTCGGCTGAGGCGCCCCCGGGACATCAACGGCTCGACATCAAAGGCTCGACCTCAGGGACTCAACCGCTCCACCCGCCACGACCCGTCCGGCTCCGCCACGTACCGCAGCCGGTCGTGCAGCCGGTTCCACCGCCCCTGCCAGAACTCCACACTCCGCGGCACCACCCGGAAACCACCCCAGTTCGGCGGCACCGGCACCTGCTCCCCCTCCGGATAGCGCGCGTGCAACGCCTCGTACGCGGCGTCCAGTTCGGCCCGCGAGGAGATCACCGAGGACTGCGCGCTGGCCCACGCCCCCAACTGCGAACCGTGCGGCCGGGTCCGGAAGTACGCCGCCGTCTCGTCCCGCCCGGTCCGCACCGCCGTACCCGTCACGATCACCTGCCGGGCCAGCGCGTGCCAGGGGAAGAGCAGCGAGACGTACGGGTTCTCCGCCAGGTCACGGGCCTTGCGGGAGTCGTAGTTCGTGTAGAAGACGAAGCCGTCCGCGTCGTACGCCTTCATCAGCACCGTACGAGAAGAGGGGCGCCCCGCAGCGTCCGCCGTCGAGACCACCATCGCGTTCGGCTCGAACACCGCCCCCTCCTGCGCAGCCTGGAGGAACCACCGCCCGAACTGCTCCATGGGACCGGCGGCCAGCTCGCTCTCGTTGAGCCCGTCGGCACGGTACTGCTTGCGCATGAGAGCGGGATCGTGATCGTTCACATGGTCATCCTGCCGTACGAACGGCGGACCGGAGGAGAAGTGGCACTGAGTGCCGCGGACTCTCCCCAAATGTGGCACTCAGGCGTATGGTGCTGGAACCGCCTGACTTCCTGTCGCACACATCAAGAGGAGCCGCCTGATGTCCGACTTCGTACCCGGGCTCGAAGGAGTCGTCGCGTTCGAGACGGAGATCGCCGAACCGGACAAGGAAGGCGGCGCCCTCCGCTACCGGGGCGTCGACATCGAGGACCTGGTCGGCCACGTCTCCTTCGGCAACGTCTGGGGCCTCCTCGTCGACGGCGCCTTCCGCCCCGGCCTCCCGCCCGCCGAGCCGTTCCCCATCCCCGTCCACTCCGGTGACATCCGCGTCGACGTCCAGTCCGCGCTCGCCATGCTCGCCCCGGTCTGGGGCCTCAAACCCCTCCTCGACATCGACGAGGAGCAGGCCCGCGCCGACCTCGCCCGCGCAGCCGTCATGGCCCTCTCCTACGTCGCCCAGTCCGCCCGGGGCCAGGGACTGCCCATGGTCCCGCAGCGCGAGATCGACAAGGCCCAGTCCGTCGTCGAACGCTTCATGATCCGCTGGCGCGGCGAGCCCGACCCCAAGCACGTGGCCGCCGTCGACGCCTACTGGACCAGCGCCGCCGAGCACGGCATGAACGCCTCCACCTTCACCGCGCGGGTCATCGCCTCCACCGGCGCCGATGTGGCCGCCGCCCTCTCCGGCGCCGTCGGAGCCATGTCCGGCCCCCTCCACGGCGGTGCCCCCTCCCGCGTCCTCGGCATGATCGAGGAGATCGAACGCACCGGCGACGCCGACGCGTACGTCAAGCAGGCCCTCGACAAGGGCGAACGCCTCATGGGCTTCGGCCACCGCGTCTACCGCGCAGAGGACCCCCGCGCACGCGTCCTCCGCCGCACCGCCCGCGACCTCGGCGCCCCCCGCTTCGAGGTAGCCGAAGCCCTGGAGAAGGCCGCCCTGGCCGAACTCCACGCCCGCCGCCCCGACCGTGTCCTCGCCACCAACGTCGAGTTCTGGGCGGCCATCGTCCTGGACTTCGCCGAGGTCCCGGCCCACATGTTCACCTCGATGTTCACCTGCGCCCGCACGGCGGGCTGGTCGGCGCACATCCTCGAACAGAAGCGCACGGGACGACTGGTGCGCCCCTCCGCGCGCTACGTCGGCCCCGGCACGCGCAGCCCCCAGGAGATCGAGGGCTACGCGGACATCGCCGCGCACTAGAGGACGGACCGTACCGTCACGCGGGGCTGAGCAGCCCCGCGTGATGCCGCTCGGCGACCAGCGGATGCGCCCGCAGCTTCCCCTTCAGCTCGTTGAACCCGTACTCGGCGAAGAGCGGGTTCCCCGGATCGTCGGTCACCCCGGGCGCGGTGGAGGCGTACGGAAAGACCAGCGGCTCGACCCGGGCGTCGAGCCGCGGGTTGTAGAAGAAGGGGACGGAGAACCGCTCGGTCGCCCCGGGCGGGCTCACCACCCGATGGTTCGTGGCGAGCAGATACCCGTTCGTCGCCACCTCCAGCAACTCCCCGAGATTCACCACGAACGCCCCCGGGATCGGCGGCACGTCGTGGAACAGCCCGTCCGCCCGCTCCACCTGGAGCCCGCCGACCTGGTCCTGCAGCAACAGGGTCAGGAACCCGTAGTCCTTGTGCGCCCCCACCCCCTGATCGGCCCCGTCCCCCGCACTGCCGGGATACCGCACGAGCTTCAGATGCGGATGGGCCCGCTCCCCGAAGACCGGATCGTAGAAACCGGCGGGCGCCCCGATCGAGACCAGCAGCTCCCGCAGCAGCCGCTGCGCCACGGAACTGAGCCGGTCGATCCACGCGAGCGCGGCGGACCGCAGCTCCGGCAGGGCGGCGGGCCACTGATTGGGGCCCTGGAGCCACCAGTACGCGGGCTCCCCGGGACCGGGACGCCGAACGGCCCGCTCGGCACCGATGTCCAACTGGTCCCGCCAGTCCCGACTGCCGCCCGTCCGCTCGTCCCCGGTCCGCGTATAGCCCCGGAAGTGCGGCGAGTTGACGTTGTCGAGAGCGAGCCGCTCGGCCTCGGGCAGCGCGAAGAACGCCCGCATGGCCGCGTCGAGCCGCCCGATCTCCTCCCGGGTGACCCCGTGCCCGACGAGCTGGAAGAACCCCACGTCATGCGCGGCACTGTGCAACTGCGCGTGCAGCAGCGCCCGCGCCTCGGGCCCGCGATCGGCGGCGGAGAGATCGATGATGGGCAGCTGGAGGTACGACGATGCCGTCGCTGAGTTCGTCATGGGATGCGTCCGAGAGTGAGAGGTGAGGGCTGGGGCCGGGTCCGGGGTTCAGACGGAGAACCGACAGCCCATGCTCGTGACGCGCACGAAGTCCACGTGCCGGCGTCGAACGAGTATCGGAAGCATGGCGAAAGCATACTGCGCCCTACGAAACGCAGACGACCCGCGGGCTCTGGGTCCCTCCGGCCCCTAAGGACCGAAGAAGCCGGCCGGACGTACCGGCGAGCCCACGGGTCGGGTGACTGCTTGAGATTGGGCCGGCTGCACGCTCAACACGCGCTGGTCCGGCACCGCACTGTGTGTGGTGCAGGGCCGCTAGCCCGCAGCCACCTCACGCGTCCGGTTGCAATACATCTGCCGAACCACCTCCTCTCTCGTGTACCGCACACCTTAAGAAGCGTCCCGAGGACGCTCAAGTGATTTTCCGAGGGGATTGCCGAGGAATTACCGCAGGACGGCGAAGATCCCCCGCACCCGGGTGTCGTCCGGCAGCGTCCAGTGGCCTGTGACCTGGCCCTTTGTCTGAGTCGGCAGGTCCAGGGCGTCCGGGTGGAGGACTCGGTTCAGGTGCAGGGTCGTGGCGCCGGAGGTGAGGGGGAGTTCGGTGGCGTCCTGGGTGTCGGTGGCGGGGGAGGCGGTCGTGGGCAGGGGGCCGTCGCCCTCGTAGGAGTGGGTGATCTCGTGGTCCGGGGCGTCGGTGAGGCTCTGGGCCTGGGGTACGGCCCTGCCTTCGAAGAGGGCCAGGAGCTGGGCGACCAGGACCGGGTCGTGGGCGCCGTCGTAGACCCAGCGGGTGCCCAGGACGCCGTGCTCCGTGGCGCCGACGAGAGCGTGCTCCGCGCCGGGGAGAGGGGCGCCCCGGTAGGTGAGGGGGGCCAGGTAGTGGACCGGGGCCGCGCCGGAGGTGTCGGTGGCGACCATGAACTCGATGCCGACCTCGCCCGCGGGGTCGTCGAGCCGGAAGCCGCCTGCCTTGGCCAGTTCCGGAGCTGCCGGACCGCCGGCGTACCAGGGGCGGGTCGGCAGCCAGGAGGCCAGCAGTTCGAGCTTGGTGGGTGTGAGCGTGGTGCGGTGGATGATCGCCATGCTGGGATTCTGCGCCGCACGGCCGAGCCGCCGCGAGGTGTTTCCCGCGCGGCCGCGCCCGCCTGTGTCCCTACTCCGACGACCTCTCCAGGGCCTCCAGGTCCAGGGCCGCGGCGATGTGTATGGCGACGTCCTCCGCGTAGATGGCGTCGGAGCGTTCGAAGGGGGTGCGGCCGGCGCTGCGGAGGAAGGTGACGACGCCCAGGGTGCGGCCGCGGCTGCGGAGGACCGCGCAGAGGGCGTGCACGGTCTCCGGGGGCCACTGGCGCCCGATGGCCCATTCGCGGGCCGTCTCCGGCGCGGCCGTACCGGCGCTGGCGCGGACTGAGCCGGCGCGCTCCACGCACTGCAGGGCGGGGTGGCCGGGGCCGTAGCGGACGGGGATGCCGGCGTGGCCGGCGAGATGGCTGGGGCCGGGCCGGCCGGAGGGTGTGGCGGCGGCGCGTACGAGCCGGGCGGGCCCTTCGCCGTCCGCGATCGAACCCCCGGCCACGCGGTCGATGAGCGCGTGGTCGGCGAAGCCGGCGAGGGCGAAGTCGAGGTGGACGGTGGCCGCCTCGCCGGGGTCCTCGCACTCGGCGGCGGCGCGGGCGGCCCGGTGGAGCTGGTTGACGCGGAAGCGGAGCTGCGCGGCCTCCTGCTCGGTCTGCTTGGACTCGGTGATGTCCTGGAAGAGCCAGCCGACACCGAGCGGCACCGGTTCCTCGGCGAGGGGGGAGGCGAGGCGGAGGAACCCGCTGCGCCAGCACCGGCGCTTCTCGCCGTCGGGGCCGCGGACGCCGACCCAGATCTCGGCGGGCGCGGGCGGGGCGCCCTCGGCGAGGACGTGGGTGAGGGCGCTCTCCAGTTCCTCGGCGCCCTGGGCGAGCAGCTCGCCGAGGGGGCGCCCGAGGACCGCCGCACGGCCGATGCCGAGGGCGCGGGCGGCGTGGGCGTTGACGACGGCGGGGCGCAGGTCGGCGTCGACGAGGACGACGCCCCAGGAGGCGTCCTCGAAGAGGGCCTCGCTGAGGGCGATGGACCGTTCGAGGTCGATCTGTGTGTGGACCTCGCTGAAGGCGCAGTAGAGGCCGACGGGCTTGCCGTCGGGGCCGCGCACGGCGGCGGACTGGGTGCGGACGAGGACGCGGCCGCCGTCCTTGGTGACCAGGGCGAACTCGTGCACCTGGCGGCCGCTGGCGTGCATGGCGGCCATCAGCCGCCCCTCGACCTCCTCGGCGTCGGCGGTGCGCACCGCCCACCCCGCGAAGCCGCGGCGGCCCACCGCCTCCTCCGGGCTCCAGCCCAGGATGCGTTCGGCCTCGCGGTTCCAGTGGGTGACGACGCCGTCGGCGTCGAAGGCGCAGAGGGCGGCGTCCATCCCGTCGAGGAGGGCGGCGAGGAGGTCGGAGCCACCGGAGTCCGTGGAATCCATGAAGCCCTCGGTGCCTTCGGTGTCCTCGGTGTTCACCGTGCCCTCGATGTCCTCGGTGTCCTCGTTCGTCGGGCCGTCCCGCTCGGGCTTGTCGGGCCCGAGTTCGTCGGTGGCCCCACTCCGCCGGGAAGCACTCACCTGAACCCCCTGCAGGCTGCGTTGCGTCCGCATGTACGGCTGGTACGGCGCGTTGGTTCGCTCACTCGTCATCATTCAACTCGAACGTGACCCAGCCCACATCTGCTTCACGCAAGATTTGGACGAAATCGTTGTACGCCGGATTTCCTCCTCACCGTTCTCAGCGTTCCCACGAATCCGGGGGAGCACTCAGCGGAGGTAGAAGATCCGATCTCCGTACTCGCGCATCACGCGGTCGTTCCAGTCGAGCCCGCCGTCGACGTTGCCGGAGCGCAGGAGGGGCGGTTCGACGCCCCGGTCGGCGAGGGAGGCGGCGGCGGTGGCCATGACGGACTGCAGGATCGCCGAGGTGACGACGGTGGAGGCCGGGGCGAAGGGGGCGGGGATGGTGTCGAGGGTGAGTTCGGCGTCGCCGACCGCGATCTTCGAGTCGAGGACGAGGTCGCAGTGGTCCTTGAGGAAGGTGCCGGAGGAGTGGCGGGACGTCGTCTCCGTGGCGTACGCGACCGAGGTGACGCCGATGACCTTGGCGCCCAGCTCGCGGGCGTGCGCGGCCATCTCGACGGGGAGCGCGTTGCGGCCGGAGAGCGAGATCACCACGAGCAGGTCCCCGGCCCGCAGCGGGCTGCTGTCGAGCACGGCGGTCGCGAGCCCGTCGACCCGTTCCAGCGCCGAGCCGAGGGTCGCGGGCATCACGTCCACGCCCACGGCGCCGGGGACGGCCAGCAGGTTCATCAGCGCGAGTCCGCCGGCCCGGTAGACGAGGTCCTGGGCGGCGAGCGAGGAGTGGCCGGCGCCGAAGGCGAACAGGCGTCCGCCGGCGACGACCGTGTCCGCGATCAGCTCTCCGGCCGTGGTGATCGTCGCGCCCTCCTCGTCCCGGACGCGTTCCAGCAGCCCGATCGCCGCGTCGAGGAACCGCCCACCCGCCGTGCCGCCGTCCAGCCCCATGCGCCGACCCCTCCGCCTTCTCCGCGTCCTCGATGACGCCGATCACGTTAGTGGTCTGGACCAGCGGGGTGTCAATACGGTGCGACGGGGCGAGCCGGCTCCGGGAAATGGGGCGCGGGGTCATAAATCGGCCACCTGATCGGAGTCATAGCGCCGTCGTTCCCCCGGCGCCCCCCGGTTGTCGGTCTGATGCGTAAGAATTGAGTCCAGGGCCAGCGCAGCAAGCCGCAGCCAGCCGGTGTGGCCGTCGAAGCCTCCGGCTGATTCTCATCGAGGGGCACGTATGTCCGGACTGATCGATACGACGGAGATGTATCTCCGCACCATCCTCGAGCTGGAGGAGGAAGGTGTGGTCCCCATGCGCGCCCGGATCGCCGAGCGGCTCGACCAGAGCGGCCCCACGGTGAGCCAGACGGTCGCGCGCATGGAGCGCGACGGCCTGGTGTCCGTCGCCGCGGACCGTCACCTGGAGCTCACCGAGGAGGGCCGTCGGCTGGCGACGCGCGTGATGCGCAAGCACCGTCTCGCGGAGTGCCTGCTCGTCGACGTGATCGGTCTGGAGTGGGAGCAGGTCCACGCGGAGGCGTGTCGCTGGGAGCACGTGATGAGCGAGGCGGTCGAGCGCCGCGTCCTGGAGCTGCTGCGCCACCCCACCGAGTCGCCCTACGGCAACCCGATCCCGGGCCTGGAGGAGCTGGGCGAGAAGGACGGCGCGGACCCGTTCCTGGACGAGGGGATGGTGTCGCTGGCCGACCTCGACCCGGGGGCGGAGGGCAAGACCGTCGTCGTACGCCGGATCGGCGAGCCCATCCAGACGGACGCCCAGCTGATGTACACGCTGCGCCGCGCGGGCGTCCAGCCCGGTTCCGTGGTGAGTGTGACGGAGGCGGCCGGCGGTGTCCTCGTGGGCAGCGGCGGCGAGGCGGCGGAGCTGGAGGCGGACGTCGCCTCACACGTGTTCGTCGCCAAGCGCTGACCTTCGCGCCGCGGCCTGACCGGCCCCGGCCCCGGCTCCGGCCCCGGCGTGTGGGCATCACGCTGGGGCCGTATCGACACCACCGGGGGCCCCGTATCGGTGCACCGCGGGCCTGTCCCGGCATGCCGGGGGCCCGTACTGGCACGCCGCGGGCTCGTGCCGGGCACCGCGCCCGCGTCCGCCCGTTCATGTGACGCCCTCTGTCGGCCGTTGTTCGACACGTGTCGGCGGATGTCCGCAGCACCCGCCAACTCCCGATGCGGTAGGGGGAGTTGTGGTGTATTCGGGTGCGTGTCAGGGAACCCGTCGAATCCAAGATTCAGTGCGCCGAATCGCAGCGCTCGCGCCGTTCGCGTGCGAGGCTTGCGCGTGAGGCATATGACCTGAGGGGCTCTTGGCCGCCCGAGACGAGGATCTCCGGTGGTGAGGGAGGGGGCGGGGCGGATGTGCCGTGGACATGAGGAGGGCCCCGGCGCCGTGCGGCGCCGGGGCCTGTCCTCCCCAGTGCTGACCCGGAGCCCCGAGCTCCCAGGGTCATCCCCCTCGGACCGTTTTCCCCGAGCGGTCCGCCTCCCGTTGAAGATCTCCCCTCGGCGGCGGCGGGCAACCCTTGAGGGAGGTCACTCGAATGAGGGGTGTTGTCGCCAAGAGCGGCATCTTCGAATGTGCATTCGATAACGTGTGCGGCGTGTCGTTGCGTGACCCGCGCCATGACTGATGCGCGCGCCCCACACGTAACGTGTCAACCGATACGCACGCTGTAACACAAGTGCTCGCCGTCCGAGCGGCGCGCACGGCACGAACGGCAGCTGGAGCAACGGCGAGGCGACGGCGAAAGCCAGGGCGGAAGCGACAGCGGATGCGGTACGGAAGCAGCAGCACGACAGCGGTACGACAGCAGTTGGGACGAGTGGACCGGCCGGCTCGAAGCGGGAGCGAGAGGCGGGAGCGAGCGGTCCGGGCGGGAGTCTGGGGGGTGCCAATGGTGCGGCGCATCGACGTGACGGGAGCGGGCGGCGTGAGTCTCGCCGCCTGGGAGTTCGGCGACCCGCCCAAGACCGGCGAGAACGAGCCCCGGCCCGGGGTGCTGTTATTGCACGGCCTCATGGGCCGCGCCTCGCACTGGGCACCCACCGCCCGCTGGCTCTCCGAACGCCGCCGAGCCGTAGCGCTCGACCAGCGCGGACACGGCCGGAGCGCGAAGCCCGAGCAGGCCGCGTACACCCGTGAGGCCTACGTCGAGGACGCCGAGGCCGCCGTCGAACAGCTGGGCCTCGGCCCGGTCGTCCTCATCGGCCACGCCATGGGCGCGCTGACCGCCTGGCAGCTGGCCGCCCGCCGCCCGGACCTGGTGCGCGGCCTGATCATCTGCGACATGCGGGCCTCGGCGCTGGGCGCGGCCTCGCAGCGCGAGTGGGAGAACTGGTTCAAGGCCTGGCCGCTGCCGTTCGCCACCCTCGCCGACGTCCGCAAGTGGTTCGGCGAGGACGACCCCTGGGTGGAGCGCCCCAGCCCGTCCCGGGGCGAGTTCTACGCCGAGGTGATGCACGAGGGGCCCGACGGCTGGCGGCCGGTGTTCGACCCCGAGCAGATGCTGACGACCCGTGAGACCTGGGTGTACGACGCGCACTGGGAGGAGCTGACCCAGGTGCGCTGCCCGGCACTCGTCGTCCGCGGCCTCGACGGGGAGCTGGGGCGTGCCGAGTCCCAGGAGATGGTCCGGGTGCTGCCCCACGGCCAGTACGCGGAGGTCGCCGACGCGGGTCATCTCGTCCACTACGACCAGCCGGACGCGTGGCGCGCGGCGATCGAGCCGTTCCTGGACGGGCTGGACGGGCTGGACGGGGACGGCGCGGTCGGCTGAGGTGCGCGTCTGAGCTCGGCGGGTTTCGGTGCGTCGGCGGGTGCGGGTGAGTGGGGGTTGCTCGCGCAGTTCCCCGCGCCCCTAAAAGCTTCAGGCCCCTGCGGGCCTGAAAAGCATGGGGCGCAGCCCCGGCTTTTCAGGGGCGCGGGGAACTGCGCGAACGGCCCCCACTCACCCGCGGCCGCGAAACCGACCCGCACCCCCCGCCCGGAGCGTTACCGCCGCCCGTCCCTCCCGCACGCGTACGCGAGCGGCGAGATCAGTTCCTCCGCGTCCGGCAGCCACCGGTTCGCCGGGGTGGGGCGCCGGGCCCACTGCACCGCGCCCCTCGACCCGTAGCGCGTGGGCGGCGCGGCCACGAACTCGCCCTCACCCAGCGCCTTGAGGTCGAGCGCGAGCGGTGACCAGCCCAACTTCCGTACGAGATCGGGGACTTTGACCGACGCGCCCGGGAGCACGAAGAACTGCATGCGGCGGTCCGGGGTCCAGGTCACCGGTCCGAGCGTCAGCTCCATGCGTTCCATACGGGCCAGCGCCAGCAGACCGGCGGTCTCGGGAACGTCGATCGTGTCGAACGTACGGCCGGTCGGCAGCAGGATCGACGCGGTCGGCTGCTTCGACCACAGACGGCGTGCGACGGTCGCACTGCCTGTCGCCTGGGTCGCCCAGTCCTCGCGCGCCGGGTGCGCGCCGGGGGTGGCGCACGCTGCGTTGCCGCAGGAGCAGATCTGCACCCCGTCGACGGCTTCCAGCCAAGTGCCGGGGAACACGTCCCAGTGGCGCTCTTCGGCGTATCGAACGGCGGTGTCCAGCAGCGATTCGCCACGCTGCTTCGGGATTTGGGCAGCTTCAGGGCCCGCGATGGTCTCTTCCACGATGAACACAACTCTAGCGGTCATCAGGGGTTACGGATGTCACATGCGCGGGGGAGAGCATCGTCAACTGGGCCGGGGCGCATGGGTGCATGCCCGGGGGCGCGCGGGAGGGATCACGGAGTGAGCCGGGTAGCCACGTGTGGGGTACAGCATCCGTGTTTACCCCGGCAATTCTGGCATGTCTCGCATCTTCGGTATGTCGGCGGGGCATTGATCTTCGAGGCCGGATCTTTTCGATACGTGGGTACACGTATGCGACGGGGCGCGGTCACTGAAGGCACGTCAACTCGGTGCGTGGGCAAGGCACCACAGCCACAGGGGGTACGCCATGGCCGCAAGGCCGCTCGTCGCCAGGCAGCCGAACGAACGACTGCAGGCGCTCATCCAGGAAGCGGGCTGCTCCAACGCGGGGCTGGCCCGGCGGGTCAACATGTGCGGCGCGGAGCACGGGCTGGACCTGCGCTACGACAAGACGTCCGTGGCGCGCTGGCTGCGGGGACAGCAGCCGCGGGGCCGGGCGCCCGCGATCATCGCCGAGGCCCTCGGCCGCAAGCTGGGCCGTACGGTCACCATCGACGAGATCGGCATGGCCAACGGCAAGAACCTGGCGTCCGGCGTCGGCCTGCAGTTCTCGCCGACGGTGCTGGGTGCCATCGAGCAGGTCTGCGAGCTGTGGCGCAGTGATGTGGGGCGGCGGGACTTCCTCTCCGGTTCCTCCGTCGCCGCCTCCGCGCTCGTCGAGCCCAGCCGTGACTGGCTGATCTCGGCGCCGGACTCCCAGGTGGCCCGCTCGGCGGGGCCCCGGGTGGGGCTCGCGGACGTGGCGGCAGTGCGCGCGATGACCCAGGCGCTCGTGGACCTCGACCACCAGTACGGCAGCGGTCACGTCCGGCCGGTCGTCGTGCACTACCTCAACAGCGTCGTCTCGGGGCTGCTGGCAGGCTCCTACCGGGAGGCCGTGGGGCGGGAGTTGTTCGCGGCGGTCGCCCGACTGACCGAACTCGCCGGGTACATGGCCGTCGACACCGGTCAACCCGGGCTCGCCCAGCGGTACTACATCCAGGCGCTCCGTCTCGCCCAGGCCGCGGGCGACCGCGGCTACGGCGGCTATGTCCTCGCCGCGTCCATGAGTCATCTCGCCGCGCAGCTCGGAAACCCGCGGGAGATCGCGCAGTTGGCGCGCGCGGCGCAGGAAGGGGCGCGGGGGCGGGCGACTCCGCGCGCGGAGTCGATGTTCCACGCGGCGGAGGCGCGCGGGCACGCGTTGATGGGCGACGCGCGCGGCGCGCAGGCGGCCGCGGGGCGGGCCGTGGAGGCGCTGGAGGCGGCGGATCCGTCGTCCGGGGACGACCCGGTGTGGATCAGGCACTTCGACGAGGCCTATCTGGCCGACGAGCTGGCGCACTGCCACCGGGATCTCGGGCAGGCGGAGGGGGCCGCCCGGCGGGCGGAGGAGTCGTTGGCCAAGCATCCTCAGTCGCGGGCGCGGCGGCGGGCGATCGGGTACGTACTGCTCGCCACGGCGCAGGTGCAGCAGCGGGAGGTCGAACAGGCCTGCCACACCGGGTTGAAGGCCGTGGAGCTGCTGGGGTCGCTGCGGTCGAACCGGGGGGCCGAGTACCTGGAGGACTTCCAGCAGCGGTTGGAGCCGTTCCGGGAGGAAGCGGTGGTCAGGGAGTTCGGGGCGCGGATGGACCTGCAGGCGGCGTAGAGAGCTCCGGGTGGGGTACCCAGGTCGTTCGCGCGGCTGCGGGTGGGGTGTGGCTGAGCGCGCCGTTCCCGCGCCCCTGAGGGGGGCTTCGTCCCCTCCTCAGGGGCGCGGGTGGTGCGTGGGGTGTCGCCCGGACCCGGTAGCGTGAGTCGACGATTCCGCAAGTCCCCCATTCGTAGGAGTCTCGGTGACGCAGAGTGGACAGGGCGAGGAGCCCTCGGCGCGGACCGCGCGCGAAGGCATCGTGCTGCCCTCGGACGGTGGGGCTCCGCTCCACCCGAGCGATCTGCCGCCGGCCCCGCTGCCGCCGGCCCCGGTCCAGCCGTGGGACCAGCAGCGGCAGTGGGGCTCCGAGGAGACCCCGGCGCCGCCCGCCCAGCCGCAGGCCGACCACTGGAACAGCGCGCCCCCCGCGCCGGAGTGGGGAGCGCACGGCGCGCAGGACGCGTACGGCACGCAGGACGCGTACAGCACGCAGGACGCGTACAGCACGCAGGACGGCCAGACCGGCTACGGCACCCACGGTGCGTACGGCACCCAGGGCGACGCGGCCGGTCAGGGTTACGGGACGGCACAGGGCGATGCGGCCGGGCAGGGCTACGGGACGGCCCAGGGTGATGCGGCCGGGCAGGCGTACGGCGCCCAAGGGGGGATGCCGTTGCCGCCCGAGGGGGCGCAGGGGGCGGCGTACGGAGGCGCGGGGTACGGCGGTGCGGGTGCGCCGTTGCCGCCGGCCGCGGGGGAGGTGGCCGGGCCGTCGGCCGGTGGGTCGCCGCTGCCGCCGCAGAGCGCGCCGTTGCCGCCCGTGGACGAGGGGGCCACCCAGTACATCCCGTATGTGCCGGCGTCCGGGCCCATGCCGGTGGATGAGGGGGCGACCCAGTTCATACCGCCGGTGGTCGGGGAGGCACCCGCCGCCGAGGCCGCCACACAGTTCCTGCCGCCGGTCGGGCCGGGGGCGCTGCCGCCGGAGACCGCGGGGGACGCGACGACGTATCTGGGGCGGGTACAGGACAACGGTGCCGGGCCCCTGCCGCCGACCGCGCAGCCCATGCCCGGCGGGCCCGCCGGGAATCCGGACGCGGAGGCGACGCAGTACATACCGCCGGTGGCCGCGCAGGCGCAGCCGCGGCCCCAGTCGTACGGTGCGCCGGGGTCGCAGCAGGGGCAGCAGCACGGACATCAGCAGCCGGACGTGTTCGACAGCCTCTTCCGCAACGAACCGGGGGCCGGTGGCGCCGCCGGATCCACCCAGCAGATGCCGAAGATCGACCACGGTGCCCCGCAGCCGCCGCGGGGCCCGGGCGGGCCGGGTGGTCACGGCGGCCATGGCGGATCCGGAGGCCACGGGGGTCACGGAGGCCACGGTGGGCATGCCGGGCGCGCTTCCGGGAGACGGGAGAGCGGGGGCGGCGGGGGTGGTCGTACGAGATCGCGGGTGCCGTTGATCGCGCTCGTCGGCGTGGGGATCGCGGTGCTCGGGATCGGTGCGGGTGCGCTGATGGCCGGGTCGGGGGACGACTCGTCGCCGAGCGGGAACAAGCCCGTGTCGGCGACCGGGGCGCCCGAGGAGTCGGCGTCCGCGTCGGCGGATCCGGCGCGGGAGCAGGCGGTCGCGCTCGACAAGCTGCTGGCGGACAGCGGCGACAGCCGGAGCAGTGTGATCAAGGCGGTCGCCGACATCAAGACGTGTTCCAACCTGGGCCAGGCCGCCACCGATCTGCGGGACGCGGCGAAGCAGCGCACCGACCTGGTGACCCGGCTCGGTGAGCTGTCCGTAGACGAGCTGCCGAACCACGAGGCCCTGACCACCTCGCTGACGAAGGCCTGGAAGGCCTCGGCCGCCGCGGACAACCACTACGCCGCGTGGGCGGACCAGACGGCGGGGAAGAAGGGCTGCAGGAAGGGTCAGGCCCGCAGCACCGGCCAGACCCAGGCGGGCAACCAGGCCAGCGCCACGGCCAGCGCCGAGAAGACCAAGGCCGCCGAACTCTGGAACAAGATCGCCAAAACCTACACCTTGACCGAACGCCAGGCGGTCCAGCTGTAGGGAGACGGGTGCGGGTGCGTGGGGCTTCTCGCGCAGTTCCCCGCGCCCCTGAAAAGCAGGGGCTGCGCCCCATGCTTTTCAGGCCCGCAGGGCCTCGGTCAGTTCTCCGCCTCCACCAGTGTCTTCTCCACGTTCACGAAGTTCCGTCGGGCCGCGACCAGTTGGCCCTTGCGGACGACCTGGAAGGTGACCTCGGGGTTGATGAGGCGGGGGAAGCCGGCGGAGGCTATGAGGTCCTCGAAGCGCCAGCTGAGCGGCGGGGTCAGGCCACCGGTGGTGACCCGCAGGCCGCCGTCGAGGACGCGCCGGATCGTCTGGGAGGTCACCTCCCCGTCGCCGATCTCCTTGATGGCGGCCGTCAGGACGGTGTACGCGATCCACGTGGTCTGCACGCCCGGGTCCGCGGGGTCGATCCGGTTGTCGCCGAACGCGTGCTCCCGGATCACCTCCTTCATCCGGTCCCACCGCTTGTCGTTCTCGACCGGGTACCAGCCGGTGACGTACGCCCCCTCGTACAGCCCCGACCTCCCGCCGGTCGCGTCGATCACCGTCTGGTCGACGCTGCCCAGCACCGTCCCCGTACGGACGTCCGGGAAGTCCGCACGGTCCCGGCGGAAGGAGTCCATGAACGTGAAGGTGCGGTCGCCCAGGGCGGGGACCACGCACCCCTCCGTGCCCGGCTCCGCGCTGGCCCGCCGCAGCGCCTCCCGGGCATGCCCCCCGTACTCGGTCGCGTCCTCGGCGGCCAGCTGGTCCTCCGACCGGTCGTGGCCCCCGGACCGCAGCCCCGAGTCCAGCAGCAGCGGCAGCTGGTCGCCGGCGATCGAGTCGGGGCGGACGAGGGCGACCGGGCCGCAGGCCTGGGCGAGCTGTTCGCCGAGGCCGGCCATGAGCGCGGCCTGGCCGCCGTTGACCGGGTACGACAGCGCGCTGGCGAACTCGTCGTCGGTGACGCCGTAGCCGCCGATGTACGGGATGCCCGCCGACTCCAGCGGGGCGAGGAAGGAACGGCCGTGCTGGCTGTAGGAGCCGACGACCGCGACGACGTTCTCGTCGGCGGCGCGGCGGGCGCACTTCGCGGCCGTGACGGTCTCGTTGTGGTCGTTGCAGGTGAGGATCTTCAGCTCGCGGCCGTTGATGCCGCCGCCCGCGTTGATCCAGCGGGCGTACGCCTTGGCCATCGCGGGCATGCCCGGCTTGTTGGTGGCGGCCGTCTTCTCCGGGGCCCAGGTCATGACGGTGACGGGGCCGTCCCCGCTACCCCCCGTGGTACCGGGGATGACCCCGCACCCGGCGACGAGTGAGGCACACGCCGCCAGCGTGGTGGCTCTGACCAGGCGTTTGGTGAGGCCAGTGCGATGGCCTGGGGGCTGAGGTGTCCGTCGTGCCTGGAAGCCAGTCATGGCTCCGCACGATTCCGCCATATCCTCAACCCAGGCGTGACGGATGGTCAACGCGAGGTGACCGGGAGGTGAATTGCGAGGAGCTACGATCGTATTTTCGAGTGGTTTCAGAGAGGAATGCGCGATCGATGACCGTCCAAGGTCCGGAGACCCCTTCCCGTCGCGGGCGTCGCTCATCCACCATGGGCGGCATGCCACTGAACGACATGCCGTGGTGGCGCTGGCGCAGCAATGTGCGCTCCGCGCTGCACATGCTCTCCGACCCCGCGTTCCAGCAGAACATCTGGCTGGCCGGTGTCGACGGGTACGGGGACGTCACCGACGCCGTGTACCGCCTGGTCGAGGACACCTGGCTGGACAACTGGTCCGCCGAGAAGTACGTCGGCACGATCTTCCGTGACGCCCAGGAGGCGGCCCTCGTCGACACGGCCGTGCTGCGCGTGCTGCGGATCATGCACCAGGTCGGTCCGGACGCGCCCGTCTCCGCGTACCTCGACCACGACGCCTGGCCCGAGGCCGTCCGTGCCGCCCGTGAGGCCCATGTGCGCCTCTCGGTGAGCGACGGGGAGGACCCGGACACAGCGCCGCGCACCCTCGAAGTGCTGCGGATCATGACCAGGGCGGCGTAGGGAAGCCGGTCGGGCGGTGGCGCGGGGCCCTGCGGTCCGGTCCTCGGGACGATTGCCGACATGGGTACGCCATATGGGACCCTGTCGGGCATGAACGAGCAGTCCACCCGAGCCGCGGCACCCGCCGACCAGTACGTCCTCACCCTCGCCTGCCCCGACAAGCCGGGCATCGTGCACGCCGTGTCGAGCTACCTCTTCATGACCGGCGGAAACATCGAGGACAGTCAGCAGTTCGGCGACCACGACACGGGTCTGTTCTTCATGCGCGTCCACTTCTCGGCGGACGCACCGGTGAACGTGGACAAGCTGCGTGCCAGCTTCGCGGCGATCGGTGACTCCTTCCAGATGGACTGGCAGATCAACCTGGCCGACGAGAAGATGCGCATCGTCCTCATGGTCAGCAGGTTCGGGCACTGCCTGAACGACCTGCTCTTCCGGGCGAGCACGGGCGCGCTGCCGGTGGAGATCGCGGCCGTGGTCTCCAACCACACCGACTTCGCCGAGCTGGTGGGGTCGTACGACATCCCGTTCCACCACATCCCGGTGACCAAGGACACCAAGGCGGACGCGGAGGCGCGGCTGCTGCAGATCGTGCGCGAGGAGAACGTCGAGCTGGTCGTGCTGGCCCGCTATATGCAGGTCCTCTCCGACGACCTCTGCAAGCAGCTCAGCGGGCGCATCATCAACATCCACCACTCCTTCCTGCCGAGCTTCAAGGGCGCGAAGCCGTACCACCAGGCGCACACGCGCGGTGTGAAGCTGATCGGCGCGACGGCGCACTACGTCACCGCCGACCTCGACGAGGGGCCGATCATCGAGCAGGAGGTCGAGCGGGTGGGCCACGGGGTGACGCCCGAGGGGCTCGTCGCGGTCGGGCGGGACGTGGAGTGCCAGGCGCTCGCGCGGGCGGTCAAGTGGCACGCCGAGCGACGCATCCTGATGAACGGGCGCCGGACGGTCGTCTTCGCGTAGTTTCGGCCGGGTTCGTGAGTGGCATCGGGAGCATCTCCGCCCGACGGACCAGGAGGTGGCGCGGATCCTGATGGATCCCGTCCTGCCGTGTACGAGGTGCCCGGCACCGGCTCAGGTCTCGGCGGGCAGATGGATCGAGGCCAGTTTGGCCGGGTCGACGACGATGTGGATGCCGGTGATCCGGCCTTCGGTGACGGTGAAGGCGATGAGGGAGAGAGGGGTTCCGTCGGGGCGCCAGGACATGTGGCCGGGGTTGCCGTTGACCAGCACGGGCCGTTGGCGGGCGACCTCGCCGGAGAACATGCGGGCCCCGGAGGCGACCTTGGTGGCGCCGAGGGTGACGACCACGCCGTCGGAAGTGTCGACGGTCAGCTCCACGTTCGGGTCGAGGACACGCAACAGTGCTTCGAAGTCGCCACTGCGGGCGGCGGCGCCGAATGCGCGGACGACCTCTCGGTGCTCGCGGCCGGAGCCCGCCGGTCGGTCCGTGGCGTGGACCTTGCGGCGGGCGCGGCTGGCGGCCATCTTGGTGGCGGCGGTGGACTTGTCCAGGATCCGGCCGATTTCGTGGAACGGGACCGCGAACATGTCGTGCAGGACGAACGCCAGGCGCTCGCTCGGGGTGAGCGAGTCGAGCACGACGAGCAGGGCGAGGCCGACCGAATCGGCCAGCGCCGCCTGCTCGTCCGGCGCGGGGTCATCGGCGGGTATCACCACGAGGTTCGCGAACTCCTGCTCGTAGGCGATTTCGGGGTGGGCTCGGCGGGATCTCAGGAGGTCCAAGCTGATTCGGCCGACCACGGTGGTCAGCCAGCCCGCCAGGTTGCCGATGGTCGCCGCGTCCTGGCGGACGAGGCGCATCCAGGCTTCCTGGACCACGTCCTCGGCGTCGGCGTGCGAGCCCAGCACGCGGTATGCGACGGCGCGCAGCCGATCGCGCTGGGCTTCGAACGCCTCGGTCACAAGGCCGGACGGGTGGGCGGTCACGGCTTCCGCTGCTGACGGAGCGAGACCCGGTTGCCGTCCGGGTCCACCGCCTCGATGCGGGCCCCGAACGGATAGTCCTCGGGCTCGGACTCTTCGAAGACGACGCCGCGCCGACGCATGATCTCCACGTCCTTTCGCAGATCGTCGGATTCGAGGATCAGCGGACCGGGCGCGCCCGCTTCCCCCGGCTGCCCCGCGGCCGCCGCATGCGACCACAGGATGATCTGCACCGGGCTGTCGGGTACACCCACGGTGAGGAACCGTCCGTCGGGTCCCGGGAAGTCGAGCCGTTTTTCCAGGCCCAGTCCCTCGGTGTAGAACTCCAGTGCACGGTCCTGATCGGTGACGTAGATCGTCACGTACATGATCTTGTTCAGCATCCTGCTCTCGATTCACTCGTTGATGCGACGACCGTTCGTATGCGGTCGTCGCTCTCATGACGAGTGCCGACGGGAGAAGGTAACAAGGCCGGGCCGCAGAAGCGTCTGTCCCAGGACAGCGAAAGCCTGGCCGCTGTCGGAGAGTTCGAGGGGTGACGACCCCGGCGACTCGGGAATCTCCACCGGGCGGGCCCAGCTGGAGCTGGCGCTGCCCGTGCGTGACGGGGTGGCGCCGTCGAGGCACGGATCTGCCCGCCGGGGACGGACGAGGCCCCCGCCCTGGAATGGGCGCGGCACGTGTACGAGGACCTGACGGACTTCTTCGGCGCGGCGGACCGTGACGGTCACGCGGTGCTGGTGTGGCAACTCTGAGCCAGCGCGAGGGCGGGGCCGGCCGCGGGTCGCGTGCGCTGGGCGACCGCGGCGAGTCCGTCCATCCGCCTGTTGTCCGCCGCTTCGGCTGCCGCTCCTCCTACATGCGGCTCAGGGCCGCCGCCGCGAACAGTACGTCCCTGATGGCCTCGCGGTCGCCGCCCTGCCCGGCGGCCGCCTCCTCCGGAGGTACGTGCCCGGCGGCGAGACGGCAGAACTCGACGCCGTCCAGGGCCACGTGGGCCACCTCGTGATCGGCGGAACCGAGGGCCGCGGGGGAGTCCAGGGGGATCAGCCACTCGCCGCCGCCGGAACCCTCGATCTCCAGGCGGAGACTGCGGCCGGGGGCACCGGCCGGTACGAGGTGGCGGCCGGACGGGGGCGGGGACGCGAGGCCGGTCCGGCGGCGTTCGGCCAGCGACACCGGCAGCATGCGGGCCGCCAGGTCGATCATGGCGTGCAGATGGCGGCCGGAGGGCGGCTCGTACGGGTAGTCCACGGCCTCCGCGATGTCCTCCGCGTGAATCCAGCACTCGAACGCACGATCGAGCATCGCGTCCTGGAGGGGGAGTTCGAAGCCGCCGTACGAGACCGCCGGCCCGCCTGAGGCGTCGGAGCCGTCGTGGCCGCCGCCGCTCGTGAACGAGGTCGTGCGGACGATGTCGTGGCTCTGCTGCCGCCAGGGGGCGCGGAGGGCGCGGGTGGGCGGGAAGTGGGACGCCTTCCAGTACGCCTCGGTGCGGGCCGCCGGGGAGACGCCGACGGGAGGCTCGTCCGGGCCGGGTTGGAGTTGGCCGAGCGGGTCGTCCAGGCCGAGCGCCGTGGCCACGAGGCCGTCGACGGCCAGGAGGTGGGCGATGACTCCGGCGACGGTCGTACGACGGCTCACCGGGCCCTCGCCCTCGAACCAGCGCAGCCGTACGGGGGCGTGCCAGTCGGAGGCGCCGATGTCCTGGAGCAACGCGTCCAGCCGGGCCGTCTCCGCGTCGTACGGGGCGGCCCAGCGGGGGACGGGGATACGGGGTGGGCGGCGGCCGAGACAGACGTCCAGGACCTGGGTGCGCAGGGCCGGGTCGAGGTCGAGGCTCTCCGGAGGGTGCAGCAGCCCTACGGCTTCCCGCAGCCGCCGAGCCTCGTCCGCGCACCCGCCGCACACCCCGAGATGCTCCTCCACCGCCAACGCCTCCTCTCCCGAACACACGGCCAGGGCCCAGGCCCCGAGCAACGCCTTCAACACCCGGTGCTCCAGCACGAGGGGAGGCCGGGGGCCGGGCGGTGTGGCGGGGTCGGGCAGGGGAGAGGAGGCCGGCGGTACGGAGGAGTCGGGCAGTTCCGGAGAGGCAGGCGGCACGGTAGTTCCGGATGGCGCGGAGGAGCCGGGGGTTGGGGCCGGGACCGGGGGCACGGGGGTGGCCGGCGGCGTGGCGGGGTCGGGTGGTGTGGAGGCAGCCGGAGCGCCGGAAGGGGGCGGCGGTGCCTGCGAGGCGGTCGATTCGGGGCCCGTGGGCTTGGAGGGATCCGGGTGCGCCGGAGGTTCCGAGGGCGTGGAGGGCTCCGGGTGCGCCGGAGGTGCTGGCCGCGTCGGTGGGGCCAGTGCGGCCGGTGGGGTCTGCGGGGGCGCTTCTGGGGTGGGGTTCGGCAGGGCATCAGGCAGCGGCATTCCGGTGTCCTCCACGGAGGTGCGCGGCAGCGGTATCCGGGGCGGCCCCGCCGGCCCGTCACCGCCACCGCTGGCCCCAGCCGGCCCACTCGGTCCGCCTGGCCCTTCCGTCCCGCTCGGCCAGGTCGTGTCACCCGACCCGCCCGGCCCACCAAGGTCGCCCCCGAGCCCGTGTTCAGGCCCCACGGCAGGTCCGTCTTCGTGCCCGGTTCCGGGCCCGTCTTCGGTCCTGTCTTCGGTCCTGTCTTCGGTCCGCTCCTCGGCCCCGGCCTCGGGCACCGCTCCGAGGCGGTCCTCAGGACCGGTTCCGAGCCGGTCCTCGCAGCCGCCTCCGAGTGGTCCTCCGTGGTTCGGCGGGGGTGGGGTGGGCCGGTGCTCCGGCTCGTCGGGGCTCGGCGTGGTGGTCATGTGTGGGGCCCGGGTTCGGGTGGGGTGCCGGAGGGGCGGGTGTCGTGGGCGGTGGAGAGGAGCTGGAGGCCGAGCCGGAGGCGGCGTCGGGCCTCGTCCTCGGTGACGCCCAGGTCCGTCGCGGTCTGGCGGTAGTCACGGCGCTGGAAATAGGCCAGGTTCAGAGCGGCCCGCAGCGGCGCGGGCATGGCCTGCACGATGTAGTCGGCGCGGGCCGCCACCGACGCCTGCTGGACCTTGCGCTCCAGGTCCTCCGCCGTGCCCTCGCCGCCCCGGGCGAGCGCCGCGGTCTCGGTGGCCCGCAGCCGCTGCACCGCGAGACGGTGGGTCAGCGCCGCCACCCAGGACCGCAGGGGCCCCTGCTTGGGGTCGTACTCCTCGGGGTTCTCCCAGAGCTGGAGGAACACCTCGCGGGTGATGCCGTCCGCGCCCCGCTCGTCGCCGAGGACGCGGTGGGCCAGCCCGTGCACGAGGGACGCGAACCGGTCGTACAGCTCACCGAGCGCCGCCGCCTCGCCGCGCGCCAACCGCTGCTGCATCTTGCGGTCCCAGCGGGGCGGTGCGTCCATCGCCGCCATACGGCCCCCTCACCCTGCTCTCACCTGCGCCGTTCCTGATATCCGCCCGGTCGAACGGCCCGCCCGTTTCCGGCCCGCTTCCAGCCTCTGCGCACCGCCGTCCCGAATGTAGTCGGCACCGCTGACCGCGCACGCCCCTTTATGGCAATGCGCGCCCCTCGCAAGGCCGGAGGTGGTATGCGCCTCCTGGGTAAGCCGTTTCCACACCGCCCACGTGGGCGTCCGCCCGCCTTTCGTATGCCTGTACGACCATACGAGGTACCTGATCTGCGCGAATCCAACCGAGTGGCGCCCGTCTGAGCCCGCATCGGATCGATACCGAAGCCATTCATGATCAATGTGCGATCACATGTGACCGTACTCGATGGAAATCGCACCGAAAAGGCCCCGGAATTGGCTCGCTTACCCCGCGCTTTCGGCGGGCCACGGGTGTTTCATGGAACGACGGCGGGGCAGCCGCGCAGCAGGAAGCGGTGCAGTGGCTTCCGGTTCGGCGACTGAGAGGCATCGCGGTGGCGTTCGAAGTGACCGACGGCGAGCAGGGCGGACAGGGGGACTGGGCCGTGCTGCACGTGTCCGGGGAGATGGACCTGGTCACCTCCCCCGTGCTCCGTCAGCGCGTGCACGAGGCGGTGGCCGACGGCCGCCGAAGTCTCGTCCTCGACCTCTCCGCCGTCGTCTTCTGCGACTCCAGCGGCGTGGGCGTGCTGGTTGCCACCCGCCGCCTGATGCGGTCCTTCCAGGGGCGCCTCCGGCTGATCCTCCCCGCTGACGGCCACGCGGGCGGCGGTCCCTCCGAGGGCGCGCACGTCAACCGTGTCCTCGCCGCCCTCGGCGTCCGCCGCCTCTTCGACGTCCACCCGGACGTCCCCTCGGCGGTCGCGCCGGACGCTGACGACGAGGCCGACCCCCTGTCGGCCTGACCCCGCACCCTCCCCATGAGCAGTACGTACGTGTGAGCTGTCCCACCTGGTGGTGTCCCGGCGGCCACACAGTTGTCCCGGAATTCCCGCAGTCTTGGTACAAGCGCCGCTTTCCGGCTCCGTCCGGGCCTCTGACGTCGTACGCTCCGTCCGAGAAGTACCCCACTTGACGTAAGGCGGGCCCGAAGAGACATGGTCAGCAGCGAGTACGAGCGCAGGATCGCCGCCCGGTTCGCCACCTTCGACCAGGACGGCAACGGCTGGATCGACCGCGAGGACTTCAGCGCGGCGAGCAAGGCGGTTCTCAACGAGTTCGGCACCACCGCCCGTTCGGACAAGGGCCAGGCCCTGTACGGGGGCGCCGAGGCCTTCTGGCAGGGAATGGCCGGAATAGCGGACCGGGACGGCGACCAGCGCATCACCCGGGACGAGTTCGTGAACGGCGCGGTCAAGCGGCTGCGCGACAACCCCGACCGTTTCGCCGAGATCGCCCGCCCCTTCCTGCACGCGGCGCTCGCCGTCGCGGACGCCGACGGGGACGGGAAGGCCACGGTCGAGGAGACCGCGCGGGTCCTCAAGGCCCTCGGCGCCTCCGCCGAGACCGCCGCCGCGGCAGCCGCCACCCTCGACACCGACGCCGACGGCAAGGTGGACGAGGTGGAGGTCGTCAACGCGTTCGCACGCTACTTCACCGTGCCCGAGTAGTCCCACGGCCGGGCATCACGACAGCCGTCGCGGGCATCGCAACAGCCGTCGCGGGAACCTCAACAGCCCGTCGACGGGCCGCTCGTCAGCGGTCATCGGCGGGCTTGTCAGCGTTCATGGCGGAGTCGTCAGCGGTCATGGTGGGGTCCGAGAGCGGTCGGCAGTCGCCGGCGATCGGTCGGATTCGCTCGCGCGCGGTCAGCCGTCGCTCACGCACGGGCCGCAGTGCAGCCGCTCGTGCGCGGGCCTCAGCCGCTCGTGCGCGGTCACGTGGTGGCCGGTCGGCAGTCGCGGCGGTCATGCATAGCGTTCGCGGAGTTTGTACTTGAGCACCTTTCGCAGGGTCTCGTTGCGTGGAAGGGCGTCCACCACCTCCAGCCGCTCCGGCAGCTTGTGGACGGACAGCCCTTCCGCGCGCAGCCAGTCGGTGATGTCCGGCAGCGTCAGCGCCCCGGCCTCCGGCGGCTGTTCGACGACCGCGCACACCCGCTCCCCGCGCTCCGGGTCCGGCAGCCCGATCACCGCCACGTCCTGGACGGCCGGATGGCGGTGCAGCAGGTCCTCGATCTCCTTGGCCGAGATGTTCTCGCCCTTGCGGATGATGACGTCCTTGAGGCGGCCGGTCAGCACCAGATGGCCGCTGTCGGTGAGGTGCCCGAGATCGCCCGTGACGAAGAACCCGTCCGCGTCGAAGGCCGCCGCCGACTGCGCCGGATCCAGGTACCCCTGACAGACGGCCTCCCCGCGCAACCGCACCTCCCCGTCCTCCGCGATCCGGATCTCCATCCCCTCCGGCGGCCGCCCCTCCGTCGTCGCCAGGTTCTCCGCCGAGTCGTCGGGCGCCCCCATCGTGATCATCGGCACCTCGGTCATGCCGTACCCGTGGGTGAGCTGCACCCCCATCTCCCGTACGACCGCGTGGTAGAGCTCGGGCGGCTTCGGGGCCCCGCCGCCCGCGAGCAGCCGCAGGGACGGGACGACCGGCTCGCCCGGCTGCTTGCGCTGCTCGGTCAGGAACATCGAGTAGAACGCCGTCGACCCGCCCGCCACCGTCACCCCGTGCTTGCGGTACGCCTCCAGCGCGGCCGGCAGCGCGAAGTGCTCGAACAGCACGGCCGGGAAGCCGTAGAGCAGGAGCATCACCATGTAGTCGGGGCCGCCTATGTGCGCGTACGGGAAGGCGATCGAGCCCACGTCGTCCGAGGTGAGCCGGAGCGCGTGGGCGAGGCAGGAGCCGCCCGCGATCAGTGAACGGTCCGTGTGCAGGACGCCCTTGGGGTCGGAGGTGGTGCCCGAGGTCCAGTAGATCCAGCGGGCGGAGGTGCCGTCGGCGGGTGGGGCGGGGAGAGTCGTGGGGTCGCCCTCCGGGAGGCGGTCGTACGCCTCGAGGGTCCCCCGCGCGTCCAGGCGCCGGGCCATCTCCGTGTGGTCGAAGCCCCGCCACTCGCCGGGTACGGCGAAGAACTCGGCCCTCGACTCCCGGAGCGCGAAGCCGACCTCGCGGTCGCGGTAGAAGGGGATGACCGGGGACTGGACGGCGCCGAGGCGGGCCAGGGCGAAGGAGAGCAGGACCGTCTCGATGCGGGTGGGCAGCTGCCAGGCGACGACCGTGCCGGGGCGTACGCCCCTGGCGTACAGCCCGGCCGCCACGCGCTCGGCGCGGGACCGCAGTTCGCCGAAGCTCAGGGTGCGGTCGTCCTGGAGGAGGGCGGGCCGGTCGGGGGTGAGGCCGGCGCGGCGGTCGAGGAGTTCCCAGAGGGTGCGGGAGTCGCTGAGCGCGTGGGCGGTGTCGGTCACGGCGGAGCCCCCTGCCGATTCAGCTGACGATGTGTCAGATCGTGGGCAGAGCGTAGGGCCGGGCGGCTTGTCGGTCCAGGGGTGCGCCACTAGCCTGCTGGAGAGGACCTAGCTGACGGTCCGTCAGAAATGGCTCGGTGGAGGGGACCCATGACCGAACTGCCCCGCATCATCAGCGTCGACGACCATGTGATCGAGCCCGCGCACCTCTTCGAGACCTGGCTGCCGGAGAAGTACCGCGACCGGGGCCCGAAGCCCCTCACCGCCGGGATCGGCGAGCTCGCGTACGTCGGGGGCAAGTACCAGATCACGATGGACCCGGACGGACCGCCGACCGACTGGTGGATCTACGAGGACCTCAAGTTCCCGTACAAGCGGAACATCGCGGCCGTCGGATTCGACCGGGACGAGATGACGCTGGAGGGGATCACCCGCGAGGAGATGCGGCGCGGCTGCTGGGACCCGAAGGCGCGGCTGGCGGACATGGACCTCAACCACGTCGAGGGCTCGCTCTGCTTCCCGACCTTCCCGCGCTTCTGCGGGCAGACCTTCGCCGAGGCGCACGACAAGGAAGTGGCCCTGGCCTGCGTCCGCGCCTACAACGACTGGATGGTCGAGGAGTGGTGCGGCGACAGCGGCGGCCGGCTGATCCCGCTCTGCCTCATCCCCCTGTGGGACATCGAGCTGGCCGTCGCGGAGATCGAGCGGAACGCGGCCCGGGGCGTCCGGGCGGTCACCTTCTCGGAGATCCCCACCTATCTGGGCCTGCCCTCCATCCACTCCGGCTACTGGGACCCCTTCTTCGCGGCCTGCCAGGAGACCGGCACGGTCGTCAACATGCACATCGGCTCCAGCTCCCAGATGCCGGCCGCCTCCCCCGACGCACCCCCCGCCGTCCAGGCCTCCCTCTCCTTCAACAACGCGATGGCCTCGATGATGGACTTCCTCTTCAGCGGGGTCCTGGTGAAGTTCCCGACCCTCAAACTCGCCTACAGCGAGGGGCAGATGGGCTGGATCCCGTACGCCCTGGAGCGCGCCGACGACGTCTGGGAGGAGCACCGCGCCTGGGGCGGGGTGCGCGACCTGATCCCCGAGCCGCCGTCGACGTACTACTACCGGCAGATGTTCTGCTGCTTCTTCCGCGACAAGCACGGGGTCGCCTCGCTGGACGTCGTCGGCCGGGACAACGCGACCTTCGAGACCGACTACCCGCATGTCGACTCGACCTTCCCGCACACCAAGGAGGTCGCCCTCGACCATGTGAAGGGCCTCGACGACGAGACGGTCTACAAGCTGATGCGCGGCAACGCCATCCGCATGCTCGACCTGGACTTCGACCGCCACCTCGGCCGGTAGGGGCCCGGGGCGATGGATCTCGCGTACAGCCCGGAGGAGGAGGCGTTCCGGGCGCGGCTGCGGGAGTGGCTCGCGAAGACGCTCCCCTCGCTGCCGCCGAAGCCGTCGCCCGACGACTGGCCGGGGCGGCGCGCCTACGACCTCGGCTGGCAGCGCACGCTGTACGACGCCGGATACGCCGACGTCCACTGGGACGCCTCCCCGACCACCCGGCTGATCTTCCTGGAGGAGACCGAGCGGGCGGGCGCCCCCTATGTGGGCGCCAACTTCGTGGGCCTGCTCCACGCGGGGCCCACGATCGCCGCCGAGGGCACCGCCGAACAGCGGGCGCGCTGGCTGCCGCCGATCCTGCGGGGCGAGGAGGTGTGGTGCCAGGGGTTCAGCGAACCGGACGCCGGGTCGGACCTCGCCTCGCTGCGGACGCGGGCGCGACGGGACGGCGACGCGTACGTGGTCAGCGGCTCCAAGCTCTGGACCTCGCACGCGGAGGTCGCCGACTGGTGCGAGCTGCTCGTGCGCACGGACGGGGAGGCGCCCAAGCACCGGGGCATCTCCTGGCTGGCGATGCCGATGGACGCGCCCGGCGTGACCGTACGGCCGCTGCGCACGCTCGCCGGTTCCACGGAGTTCGCCGAGGTGTTCCTGGACGACGTGCGGGTGCCGGTCGCCAACCGGGTGGGCGCGGAGAACGACGGGTGGCGGGTGACCATGGTGACGCTGTCGTTCGAGCGGGGGACGGCGTTCGTGGGTGAAGTGGTCGCCTGTCGTCGCGTGTTGGCCGAGGTGGCGCGGGAGGCGCGGGCGAACGGGGCCTGGGACGACTCCGGTGTGCGGCGGCGGCTCGGGCGGTCGAACGCGGAGTTCCGGGCGCTGTGGCGGCTCACGCAGTGGAACGTCAGTGAGGGGGAGGCCTCCGGCGGGGTGCCGGGTGCCTCCGGCGGGGTGCCGGGGGTGGGGGGGTCGGTGTTCAAGCTGCGGTATTCGCGGGCGCGGCAGGAGTTGTTCGAGCTGGCGGCGGAGGTTTTGGGGCCGGACGCGCTTGATCTGGGGCGGGGGTGGGTGCTGGATCGGCTCAGTTCGTTGTCGTACACGATCGCGGCCGGGACGTCCGAGATTCAGCGGAACATCGTGGGGGAGCGGATTCTGGGGCTGCCGAAGGGGTGAGGGGTGAACGAGGGCGCCTAGTGGGGTGGGGGTGACTGTGGTGTGGCGGGTGCGGGTGAGGTGGGGCTTCTCGCGCCGTTCCCCGCGCCCCTTTGGGGCCCGGGGTGTTGTGCTCGGGGGTTATGAGGGGCTGGTGGATTGTGCGGTTTCGGCTCAGTGAGGATCAGGTCGCTTTGCGGGCCGGGGTGCGGGAGGTGTTGGGGCGGTGCTTCGGGGCGGAGCGGCTGCGGGCCGCCGTCAGCGGGGGCGGCGTGCTGGACCGGGGGCTGTGGCGGGAGTTGGGTGCGGCGGGGTTCTTCTCGTTGTGTCTGCCCGAGGCGCGGGGCGGGGTCGGGCTCGGGGTGCCGGAGGCGGTGGTGGTGTTCGAGGAGGCGGGGCGGGCGCTGTTGCCCGGGCCGCTGGTGGCCACGCATCTCGCCGCCGGGCGGGTGCCGGGGGCGGCGACCGGGGAGGCGGTCGTGACGGCCGTCGGGGGCGGGGGGTTGGTGGAGTGGCTGGATGAGGCGGACGTGGTGGTGGGGTCCGTGGAAGGGGCCGTGGCGTTGCGGTCGGTGGACCCGTTGACGCCGTTGCACCGGGTGCCGGAGGTGGACCCAGTTGCTCGTCTCGATGATCTGTTCGTACTGCTCACCGCCGCCGAGCAGTTGGGCACGGCGGTCCGGGCCTGTGAGGCGGCCGTGCAACACGCCCGGACCCGGGAGCAGTTCGGGCGGCCGGTCGGCGCGTTCCAGGCGGTCAAGCACCTCTGCGCCGAACTGCTGGTGCGGGTGGAGGTCGCGCGGGTGGCCGTGTACGCGGCTGCCGTGACCGTCGACCCGGTGGACATCGCGGCGGCCCGGCTGCTGGCCGACGAGGCGGCGGTGCGCGGGGCCCGCGACTCCCTTCAGGTCCACGGCGGTTCGGGGTTCACCTGGGAGGCCGACGTACACCTGTGTCTGAAGCGGGCGTGGGTGCGGGCGGAACGTGGCGGATCGATCACGGAGAGTGAGGAGTTGTTGGCGGGGGAACTGCTGGTCGAAGCGAGTTGAGCGCGCTGACCAGGGTCGTAAGGGAAATGTGTGGCGGGGGCTCGCTGGAATGTCGCGGAACGTGGCATACCGGAATTACCGAGCGTTGATACCGTGTTGTGTCCTAGGTGTGACTTGTCACGGCCTGGAGTCGGAGTTCCGCTCCGGTACCTTCTGGTGGATGCGAGTGGTTCCGAGGTCGAGCCGAGCCGGTGTTGCCCCTGTGGCGGCCCCGGAATGGGCGGTGCCCGGCACTCGTGAAGTGGGCCGGAGTCTCGACGCCCCGGTCTGTTCGACTCCCCGTGATGAGCGTCGCACAGTATGCCGTATGCGTACTCCTTCGCGCTGGAATATGCCCGAAGCGCTTGTTGGGGTGACTGTACGTCAACCATGCTGTCCTGTAAGGGGATCACGTTCCGTGATCCCGGTGCCGATGGTGTCGCTGGCGGTGGCGTCGGCCAGGCAGCAGATGACCACGATCGTGGCCCCTCGGGGGCGTGCGGCGATGTGTCCGCCGGTTCGGATGGTGTGAGCGGTGCAGGTGCTTCAAGTGCAGCTGGAGATCCGGCCCGACCCCGCAGAGGTGGGTCGTGCACGGAGATGGGCCCGTGCACGGCTCTCCGGGTCCGGGATAGGGGACGACGAGCCGCTCGCCGAGACGCTGATCCTCCTCGTCTCCGAGCTGGTCACCAACGCGGTCGTGCACACCGGCCGTCCGGCGGTGCTGCGGCTGCTGTTGTCCGGACTCCGTGACGGGGGCATCCGCAAGGTCCGCCTGGAGGTCGTCGACGGCAGCGCGTGTGCGCCCGCCCCGCGGTGCGCCGACGGCGACGAGACGGGCGGGCGCGGTCTCGCCCTCGTCGACGTGCTCGCGGACCGCTGGGGCTGGAGCCACGAGGGCGTCGGCAAACGGATCTGGTGCGAGCTGGACCGGGCGGTGCCCGGTGCTTCGGGGTCGGCCGGCGCCTCCGGGGCGGCGGGGGGTGCGCCGGGTGTGGTCGGCGGTGTGGTCGCGCCGGCGGTGTACCCCGCCTGCAGCGCGGTGACCGGGGTCGCGGCGGTGGCGCGGGAGAGCGTGGCGTACGAGGCGGTCTAGGCCGAGAGTTCCTGACCCGTGGCAGCCGACGAGACCTCTGTCCCCGAGCCATGAGGCGCACTCAGCTGCCCGTCTTCGCGTCGCACACGCCGCGCGCGAGCGCACAGGGTTGGGCGGTTGCCCCGTAGCGGCCGCGTTGTGCGCCGGACTTGCTTCCGTACTCACCGTCCCGGTGCCGGTTTCGCCCGCCTCGTCCCCGAACGGGTGTTGACGTCTCGTGTCCGTTTGATCACGCTTGTGTCAGCGATTCGCCGCGAGGGGACGCCGAGGGTCTCGGTGACGGAGACCCTCGACGAGTGTGGGTCGTGATTCGGCGTCGGCTCCCCGCAGGGCCCAGGGGCAGGGGCGGGTACGCCGAAGCCGGATGGCGGCGCGCGGTGCCGTGCTCGGGGCGGGCAGCGGCGCGCCGCCAGCCGACTCCGGAGTCCGGCGACGTGATGGCGGCCGGTCCCGTGTGGCGGTGGCGGTCCTACAGGATGGCGATCGGCGCCACCGGTGTGCCCGTCGCTCCGACGAACGGCTCGGGCATCGCCGACAGCAGGAAGTCGTACCGCTCTGCTTGTCCACAGGCTGTGGACAACTCTTCCAGATTCCAGTTCTGGCCCTGCGGCATGCCCATCTCGACCAGGTCGAGCGCGTGCACCGGCAGCCACAGGTCCTCGACCTCCGGCGGGAAGATCTCGAACGTCAGGGTGTCATTGGCGACGGCCGCGACATCGCGCGCGTGGAACCACTCGGGCGTACGGAGCGACAGCCCCGGCGACGGGAACGCGTACCCGTGCTTGTCCCCGGCGAGGTAGGTGCGGATCTGTCCGGTGCGGACCAGGACGATGTCGCCCGCGCGGACCCGGGTGCCCGCCAACTCCTCGGCCGCGTCCAGGTCTTCGGGGGTGACGGCGTAGCCGCCGGGCAGCCGGTCGTCGTCGAGCCCCAGCGCGCGGGGAACGTCCAGCAGGACACCGCGCGAGACGATGTGCCGTGCCTTGTCGATGCCGGCGAAGGCCGCGCCGCCGTGCGGGGTGATCGTGTCCGCGGGGCGGCCGTTGTAGATCCGGCCCGAGTGCGAGACATGGGTGAGCGCGTCCCAGTGGGTCGCCGCCTGCAGCCCCATGGTCACCGCGTCGTCGCTGCACGCGACCGTGCCCGGACCGAAGATCTCCTGGTTGATCTGCACCATCGCGTGCAGCGGGTTCACCCGGCCCGGCATCATCCCCGTCTGCACACCGTCCTGTTGCAGCGGCAGTGCCAGCGGCACGCGGCGCCCCGAGCGGACCGAGGCGGCGGCCTCCCGGACGACCTCGTCGGTGATCAGGTTGAGGGTGCCGATCTCGTCGTCCGGCCCCCAACGGCCCCAGTTGTTCACGCGCTTGGCGATGTCGGTGAACGCGGCGAACTCCGTGGGCGATGACATCGGGCCCTCCCCGGGGCTTGTGTGGGTGCGTCTGACGGGTCGTAGAATCGCCGTGCGAGCAAATCTAACGGTCCGTCAGATACTGCGATGAGGGGAAGGGGCCGGGGTGGGAAACTTCTTGGCAGGCAAGGTCGTCGCCGTCACCGGAGCGGGGCGGGGGATCGGCCGGGCGGTCGCCCTCGGCGCCGCCGCCGAGGGCGCGCGGGTCGTCGTCAACGACTACGGCGTCTCCGTCGACGGCTCCGCGCCCACCAGCTCCGTCGCCGAGGCCGTCGTCAAGGAGATCGAGGCGGCCGGCGGCGAGGCGGTCGCCGTCGCCGACGACATCTCCACGATGGCCGGCGGGCAGCGCGTCGTGGACACGGCGGTCGAGACGTACGGACGGATCGACGGGGTCGTGTGCGTCGCCGGGATCCTGCGGGAGCGGATGCTGTTCAACATGGCCGAGGAGGAGTGGGATCCGGTGATCGCCACCCACCTCAAGGGCACGTTCACGGTGTTCCGGGCCGCGTCCGCCGTCATGCGCAAGCAGCGGGCCGGGACGTTGATCGGGTTCACCAGCGGCAACCACCAGGGGTCCGTCTCGCAGGCCAACTACAGCGCGGCCAAGGG
Organism: Streptomyces sp. SP18BB07; assembly: GCF_036322545.1. Taxonomy (NCBI): domain Bacteria; kingdom Bacillati; phylum Actinomycetota; class Actinomycetes; order Kitasatosporales; family Streptomycetaceae; genus Streptomyces; species Streptomyces sp. SP18BB07. The sequence continues at coordinate 67,632 of NZ_JAQYWT010000319.1, read as the reverse complement.
CGGGATCATCTCGCTGGTGCGGAGCGCGGCGCTCGGCCTGCACCGGTACGGGGTGACCGCGAACGCGGTGGCGCCGGTGGCGCGTACGCGGATGTCGGCGGGGGTGCCGATGGAGCTGACCGAGATCGGTGAGCCGGAGGAGGTGGCCGCGTTCGTGGTGTACCTGCTGTCCGAGCGGGCTCGGGAGGCGGGGATCACCGGGCAGGTGTACACCGTCGCCGGGCCGAAGATCGCGGTGTGGGCGCAGCCGCGGGAGGTGCGGGCCGCGTACGCCGACGGGGGGTGGACGCCGGAGAGGATCGCGGAGGTGCTGCCGGGGGTGGTGGGGGTGGATCCGATGCCGATGTTGGAGCGGGTGGAGGGGATGGCTGCGGCTGCGGCGGCGGGGCGGCGGCCGAACGCGTGAGGGGGTGGGGGGTGCCGGGTTCGTTGGCGGGTGCGGGTGCGGGTGCGGGTGCGGGTGCGTGGGGCTTCTCGCGCAGTTCCCCGCGCCCCTGAAAAGCAGGGGCTGCGCCCCGTGCTTTTCAGTCCGCACGACCGTCGCCTTTCAAGCCGGCGGGGGCCTGGTCTTTCAGGGGCGCGGGGAACTGCGCGAGAAGCCCCACCGGGCCCGCACCCGACAACGCACCGACATCACCCGCGGCGGTCATCTTGGAGGCGGCATGGACTTCGGGTTCGGTGATGAGGACGAGGCCTTCCGGGCGGAGGTGCGGGAGTGGTTGGGGGCGCACGCCGGCGTGGGAGTGGACCGGCGTGCGTGGGAGCGGACGCTCGGTGCCGCCGGGTGGATCGGGCTCGGCTGGGGCGAGGGCGGGTACGGGAACCGGACGGCCACCCTCGTCCAACAGGTGGTGTGGGCCGAGGAGTACGCCCGGGCCGACGTACCCCCCAGGTCCGGCCACATCGGAGAGAAGCTGCTCGCGCCGACGCTGATCGCGTTCGGGAGCGAGGAGCAGAAGCGGCGGTTCCTGCCGCCGATCGCGCGCGGCGACGAACTCTGGTGCCAGGGGTACAGCGAGCCCGGCGCCGGGTCGGACCTCGCCGGGGTGCGGACCAGGACGGAGCGCGCCGAGGACGGCTCGTACCGGATCACCGGGCAGAAGATCTGGACCTCGCTCGCCCACGAGGCCGACTGGTGCTTCGTGCTGGCCCGTACCGAGGCGGGCTCCGAGCGTCACCACGGGCTGTCGTTACTGCTCGTGCCGATGAACCAGCCGGGACGGATCGAGGTACGGCCCATCCGGCAGCTGACCGGGACGAGCGAGTTCAACGAGGTCTTCTTCGACGGGGCGCACGCCCGCGCGGAGCACGTCGTCGGAGGCGACGGAAACGGCTGGCGGGTGGCCATGGGGCTGCTCGGCTTCGAACGCGGGGTGTCGACTCTCGCCCAACAGATCGGGTTCGAGGAGGAGTTGAAGGACGTCGTACGGGCCGCCGTCGACAGCGGGGCAGTGGACGACGCCGTCGTACGCGACCGACTCGTACGGCAGTGGGCCGAGTTGAGGACGATGCGGTGGAACGCCCTGCGGACGCTCGGCGGGGCGGAGGGCGGCGCGGAGCCGGGCGCGCCGAGTGTGGCCAAGCTGCTGTGGGGTCGGTGGCATCGGCGGCTCGGGGAGCTGGCGATGGAGGTGCGGGGCGCGCGGGCGGCCGTCGGACCGCGGGAGTGGTCGGCGGCGGAGCCGTACGAACTGGACCCGTTCCAGCATCTGTTCCTGTTCAGCCGGGCCGACACCATCTACGGCGGTTCCGACGAGGTGCAGCGCACGATCATCGCCGAGCGGGTGCTCGGTCTGCCGAGGGAGCCGAGAGGCTGAGACGCTGAGGGGTGGAGGCCATGCGCGGAGTGGTGTTCGACGGGAAGCGGGCCGAGGTCGTCGACGATCTGGCCGTGCGGGAGCCGGGGCCCGGTGAGGTACGGGTGGCGATCGCGGCCGCCGGGCTCTGCCACAGCGATCTGTCGGTGGTGGACGGGACCATTCCGTTCCCCGTTCCCGTGGTGCTCGGGCATGAGGGAGCGGGGGTCGTCGCGGAGGTCGGGGCGGGGGTCCGGCACGTCCGGCCCGGGGACCATGTCGCCCTGTCCACCCTCGCCAACTGCGGGGCCTGCGCCGACTGCGACCGGGGGCGACCGACCATGTGCCGCCGGGCGATCGGACGGCCCACGCGACCGTTCTCGCGGGGCGGGAGGGAGGTGTTCCAGTTCGCCGCGAACTCCGCCTTCGCGGAGGAGACGGTGGTCAAGGCCGTGCAGGCGGTACGGATACCGGAGGACATCCCGCTGACCTCCGCCGCGCTGATCGGGTGCGGGGTGCTGACCGGGGTGGGTGCGGTGCTCAACCGGGCCCGCGTCGACCGGGGGGACGGTGTCGTCGTCATCGGGGCCGGGGGGATCGGGCTCAACGTGGTGCAGGGCGCGCGGATCGCGGGGGCGACCCGGATCGTCGCCGTGGACGCCAATCCGGAGAAGGAGGCGGTGGCGCGGCGGTTCGGGGCCACGCACTTCCTGACGTCGGTGGAGGGGGTGCGGGACATCCTCCCCACCGGCGCCGACCACGCGTTCGAGTGCGTCGGTCGCGTCGAGCTCATCCGCCAGGCGGTCGACCTGCTGGACCGGCACGGGCAGGCGGTGCTGCTCGGAGTGCCGGCCGCGACCGCCGAGGCTTCCTTCCTCGTCTCCTCCCTGTACCTGGACAAGTCGATCCTGGGCTGCCGCTACGGCTCCTCCCGGCCGCAGCGGGACATCGCCCTCTACGCCGACCTGTACCGGGAGGGCCGACTGCTCCTGGACGAGCTGGTCACGGCCACCTATCCCGTGGAGGACTTCGCGAAGGCGGCGGAGGACGCGGGGGAGGGGCGCGTGGCACGGGCGGTGCTCACGTTCTGAGTAGGTCCGGGGGTTCCGGTGGAGCGGAACGTTCGGCGGTACGCCGTCGGGGTCACCCCCAGCGCCCCCTGAAGGTGCTGCCGCATGGACTGGGCCGTGCCGAAGCCCGCGTCCTGGGCGACCTGGTCGATGGTGAGGTCGGTGGATTCCAGGAGGTGGCGGGCGCGTTCGACGCGTTGCTGGGTGAGCCACTGACCCGGGCTGACGCCGACCTCGTCACGGAAGCGGCGGGTGAACGTGCGGACGGACATGGACTCCCGCGCGGCCATGTCCCGGAGCTGGATCGGTTCGTGGAGCCGCCCCAGCGCCCACGCGCGGGCGGTGCTCGTGGTCGCGGCCTGCGGCTCGGGCAGCGGCCGCTGGATGTACTGGGCCTGCCCGCCGTCCCGGTGCGGCGGCACGACCGTGCGCCGGGCCACGTCGTTGGCGACGCCGGTGCCGTGGTCGCGTCGTACGAGATGCAGGCACAGGTCGATGCCGGCCGCGACGCCCGCCGAGGTGAGGACGTCGCCGTCGTCGACGAAGAGGACGTTCGCGTCGACCCGGACCTTCGGGAAGAGCCGCTGGAAGTGCTCGGCGAGGGACCAGTGCGTGGTCGCCGGGCGGCCGTCGAGGAAGCCGGCCGCCGCCAGGACGTAGCCGCCGTTGCAGATGGAGACCAGCCGGGTGCCGGGGCGGATGTGGGCGAGGGCGGCGGCCAGTTCGGGGGTGAGGACGCCCTCCTCGTAGACCGGGCCGAGTTCGTACGAGGCGGGGACGACGACCGTGTCGGCGGTGGCGAGGGCCTCCGGGCCGTTCGGGACGAGGATCTCGAAGTCGGCGTCCGTCTCCACGGGGCCGGGCGGCCGGATCGAGCAGGTGACGATGTCGTACAGCGGTCGTCCCGCCGCGTCCCGCGCCTTGCCGAAGAGGCGCTGCGGAATGCCGAGTTCGAAGGGGAGCAGGCCGTCGAGGGCGAGCACGACGACGCGGTGCCGGGTGGCGGGCGGTTCGGCACCACCGTTTGCGTGGTTGGGCCCGTGGTTCAGCCCGGGGGTGGGCCCGGGGGTGGGCTCGGGGGTGGGCTCGGTCGGTGGGGCGGGAGGCATGGCCCGATCCTAACGAATGCTGTCCTTTCGGCCACTCGTCCGGAATGACCGCAGGTCGGAAGCTTGACGGCATGACGCAGACAGCCGACGACGTGGCCGATTCCCGCTCCACTGCTGCCGCCGACGGTGCCCCTGTCGGCCGTGGCGGCCGGGGCCGGGGCCGTATCCACCGTGCCTGGTTCGTCGCTGCCGTCACCTTCGTGACGATCATCGGGGCGGCGGCCTTCCGTTCGCTGCCGGGGCTGTTGATCGATCCGCTGCACCAGGAGTTCGACTGGTCGCGCGGCACGATCGCGTCGGCGGTCTCGATCAATCTCGCGCTGTACGGTCTGACGGCCCCCTTCGCCGCCGCGCTGATGGACCGCTTCGGCATCCGCCGGGTCGTCGCCGTGGCGCTGACGGTGATCGCGGCCGGGGCCGGTGCGACGGTGTGGATGACCTCGGCCTGGCAGTTGATGCTGTGCTGGGGCCTGCTGGTGGGGCTGGGTTCCGGTTCGATGGCGCTGGCGTTCGCGGCGACCGTCACCGACCGCTGGTTCACCGGACGACGTGGTCTGGTCTCGGGCATCCTGACCGCGGCCTCGGCGTCCGGCCAGCTGATCTTCCTGCCGCTGCTGTCGTGGATCGTCTCCGAGCGCGGCTGGCGGCCCGCCTCCGTCACCGTGGCGCTCGCCGCGCTGGCCGTCGTGCCCTTCGTCTGGCTACTGCTGCGCGACCACCCGGCGGACGTGGGGCTGAAGCCGTACGGGGCGCGGGAGTTCGTGCCGAAGCCGGCGCCGGTTCAGGGGGCGGCGCGGCGGGCGGTGAGGGTGCTGTTCTCGGCGATGCGGACGGGGCCGTTCTGGCTGCTGGCCGGTACGTTCGCGATCTGCGGCGCCTCGACCAACGGCCTCGTCCAGACCCACTTCGTTCCCGCCGCCCACGACCACGGCATGCCGATCACGGCGGCGGCCTCGCTGCTCGCGGTCATCGGGGTCTTCGACGTCCTCGGCACGATCGCCTCGGGCTGGTTCACGGACCGCTTCGACTCACGGCGGCTGCTGGCGGTGTACTACGCGTTCCGGGGCGTCTCGCTGCTCTTCCTCCCGATGCTGTTGGCGCCGGCCGTCCATCTTCCGATGATCTTCTTCATCGTCTTCTACGGCCTCGACTGGGTCGCGACCGTCCCGCCGACCATGGCGCTGTGCCGCGAGCACTACGGCGAGGAGAGCGCCATCGTCTTCGGCTGGGTCCTCGCCTCCCACCAGGTCGGCGCCGCCCTCGTCGCCTTCCTCGCCGGCCTGGCCCGGGACACCTTCGGCCGCTACGACGTCGTCTGGTACGCCTCGGGCGCGCTGTGCGCGGCGGCGGCGTTGATGGCGCTGGTGATACGGCGACGGCCGGTGGGGAGGGTGGGGGTGGGGGCCTGAGGGGCCAGGGACGCGTCGGGAGCCCGTGCGGCACAACCGATGCGGTCGTGGCACCCTCCCTGTAGGTGGGAGGGATGCTGGTGATGTCCATGGCGGCGACAGCCGGGGTGCCGGACGAGGACGGGGGCGAGACCGGGACTCGCGCGGGCGCGGCGCCGTCCGCTGTCTCGATGGCGGTACTGGGCGTGGAAGGCGGGCTGTCGTGCGCGGGCCTCCTGCTGGTCGGGATCGACTCGGGGCGGGCATCCGCGCCGTCTTTCGGGGTGCTCCTGCTCTCTCCGCTGCTGCTCCTCCTCATCCTCTTCGCAGCCGCCCTCATGACCGTGGCGTACGTGCTCCCGGCCGTGGCGCTCGCCCACTGGACGGCGCGGCAGGTCACCGGGCGTGTCGCGTGGTGGTGGATCCCGCCCGCCTGCACCCTCTGGGTGCTTCCCGCCCTGGCCGTACCGTCCTGGCTGCTCCCCGGCCTCGCGTTCTACGCGGCGGCGTTGCCTCCGGCCCTGATCACCCACCACACCCTGGTACGCGCCGACATGGGTCGTCCCGTCCAGCCCTGCGCGGCGATCATCCTCTGGGGCACCCTGGCCACACTGTGTCTGCTGCTAGGGGGCGCGGCGATGGCGGCGGTCTAGTCGAGCGTGAAGGCGCCGAAGCGGCCCCGGTGGAACAGCAGTGGTGTCGCTTCGGTGTCGGTGCCCAGTGCCTCCACGCGGCCCACCACGATCAGGTGGTCGCCGCCGGGATGGACGGCGTGGATCGTGCAGTCGATCCACGCGGGGGCCCCGGTGAGGCGCGGGGAGCCCGTCGCGGGGGCCGGGGTGTGGGCCACTCCGGCGAACTTGTCCGCACCGCTCACCGCGAACCGCCGGCACAACTCGCCCTGCTCCGCGCCGAGTACGTTCACGCAGAACACACCCGCGCGGGCGATCCGGGGCCAGGTCGTCGACGTACGGCCGACCATGAAGACCACGAGGGGCGGGTCGAGGGAGAGCGCGGAGAAGGACTGGCAGGCGAAGCCGGCCGCCGGGGGTGGGACCGCCGGGATTCCCGATTCGGCCGGGGCTACCGGTTCCGCCGGGGTGCCCGATTCCGGCAGGGCTTCCGCGGCTCGTTGGACTCCCGGGGCCGTGATCACCGTGACGCCCGTCGCGAAGTTGCCCAGGACGCGCCGGAACTCGGCCTGGTCGACCGGCGCCCGCTCGTGCTCGCCGACGCAGCGCAGCTCGGGGCGGGGCAGGGCGTCGACGACCGGTGGCGCGTTCGTCGTCCCACGGCCCCTGTCCGCCGGGGCCGCTCTCAGATAGCGGACGGCGGCGGCCGCCATTCCCGCGTGTCCCATCACGTGAGTCATTAGAGCTGACGGCCCGTCAGAATTGAAGGGGCGTACGGAGCCTCTCCTCGGTCGTCAGCGGCCCTCGTAGCGAGGATTCCGCCGCTCGACGAAGCTCGTCACGCCCTCCTGGGCGTCGGCGGTCGTCATGTTGATCTCCTGCGCGGCGGCCTCGGCGGCGAAGGCGGTGGCGCGGTCGGTGTCGAGGGAGGCGTTGACCAGGTGTTTGGTCAGGGCGATGGCGCGGGTCGGGCCGGCGGCGAGGCGCTCGGCCCACTCGCGGGCCGTCTTCTCCAGGTCCTGGGCGGGGACGACACGGTTGACGAGGCCGAGGCGATACGCGTCGGCAGCGGACAGGGCGTCGCCGAAGAACATCAGCTCCTTCGCCCGCTGGGGGCCGACGAGGCGGGGGAGGAGGTACGCCCCGCCCCCGTCGGGGACGAGGCCGCGCCGTACGAACACCTCGATGAAGCGGGCCTCTTCGGCCGCCAGGACGAGGTCGCAGGCGAGGGCGAGGTGGGCGCCGAGGCCGGCGGCCGTGCCGTTCACCGCCGCGATCACCGGCTTCTCGCAGTCCAGTACGGCCGCGACGAGGCGCTGGGCGCCGAGGCGGATCACGCGCGCCACGTCACCCGCCACCCGCGTGGCCCCGCCGCCGTCCCCCGTGCCCCGCAGGTCCGCGCCCGCGCAGAAGCCGCGTCCCGTGGCCGTGATCACCACCGCGCGCACGGTGGGGTCGGCGGAGGCCTCGGAAAGGAGGTGGATGAGGCGTTCTCGCTGGTCGGGGGCGATGGCGTTCATCGCCTCGGGGCGGTTGAGGGTGATCCACGAGACGGCGTTGTCAGTGGCGTGCAGTATCAATGAGTCACGGGATTTTTCGGGATGTTCAGAGGGGGAAGCGGACATGTGGGTGCTCCGATTCTTACGGGGGGTGACGGTGCCTTTGGTGACGGCGCTCCTGGGGGTGTGGGGCGCCTTCCGCGCGCGTCGGCGCTCAGCGGCACGCCGCCAGCGCGTCCAGGGCCACCGCCCCCTGCCCCCTCGGCAGCACCATCAGCGGGTTGATGTCCAGCTCCGCTATCTGGTCCCCGAGTTCGAGCGCCATGCGCTGCACACGGAGCACGACCTCCACGAGGGCGTCCACATCGGCCGGGGGAGCCCCGCGCACCCCGCCCAGCAGGGCCCGCCCGCGCAGTTCGGCGAGCATGGCGTGGGCCTGGTCCTCACCGAAGGGCGGCACGCGTACGGCGGAGTCGCGGAGCACCTCCACGAGGACACCGCCGAGGCCCACCGTGACCGTGGGGCCGAAGAGGTCGTCATGGGTCACGCCCACGACCATCTCCACACCCCGCTCGACCATCTGGCACACCAGCACCCCGTCGAGGGAGACGTCCTCGTAGCGGGCGATGTCGGTGAGTTCGCGATAGGCGTCGCGGATCTGGCTCGCGGAGGTCAGCCCGATCTTGACCAGGCCGAGCTCCGTCTTGTGGGCGATGCTCGCGCCGGACGCCTTCATCACCACCGGGTAGCCGACGAGACTCGCCGCGCGCACGGCCGCCGCCGCGCTGGTCACCAGCTGCTCGCGCGGCACCCGGATGCCGTACGCGCGCAGCAACTGCTTGGCCGCGTGCTCGCTCAGCTGCTGCCCCGGCCGCATCAGTGCCTGCGCCTTGCGGAAGGACGGCGAGGGGGAGCGGGGGGCCTCGTCGAAGGGGGAGCGGTAGGCGGCGGTGAAGCGGGTGTGGTCGAGGTGGGCGCGCACGGCCGTGATGCAGTTGGCGAAGGTGCGGAAGGTCGCCACCCTGGACGACCCGAGCAGTGTCTCGCGGTACGCGGCCTCCGTGCCCACCGGCGACCCCCAGACCACGCACACCAGCTTGTCCGTCCGTTCCGCCGCGGCCACCAGGTCCTGGGCGAGCTTGTCGCTCATGGGAGGGAAGGGGCCGGTGATGGGGCAGATCAGCACCCCCACGGCAGGGTCGTCGAGGATCGCGTCGAGGATGCGGGGGCCGCGCCAGTCGCCCACGGGGTGGCCGCCGTTGTCGACGGGGTTGGCCACGCTCAGATAGTCGGGGATCCACTGGTGCAGCTCGGCCTGCTTGGCCTCGGAGAGCGTGGGCAGGGGCAGCCCCGCCTCGGTGGCAAGGTCGGCGAAGTGCGCGCCCGTGCCGCCCGAGATCGAATAGACGACGACACCTTCGGGCCTCGGCAGTGCCGGCCTCGATACGGCCGGGCTCGACGCGGCCGGGCTCGACATCGCTGACCCCGGGGCCGAGGACGCCGGGGCCGAGGGCGCCGAGGCCGATGAGTCCGGGACCCGGTGTCGCCTGGCCCTGGCCAACAGGGTGGCCGTGTCCTGGAGTTCGTCGAGTCCGTCGACGCGGATCACTCCGTACTGCCGCATCGCCGCGTCGACCACCGCGTCCGCGCCGGTGAGTTTGCCGGTGTGGGAGGCGGCCGTGCGGGCGCCGGTCTCGGTGCGGCCGACCTTGACGGCGACGACGGGGACACCGCGCCGGGCGGCCCGGTCGGCGGCGAGGAGGAAGGCGCGGCCGTCCTTGAGGCCCTCGACGTAGGCGGCGATGGCGCCCACCTCGGGGCGTTCGGCGAAGTAGGAGATGAAGTCGGCGGTCTCCAGGTCGGCCTCGTTGCCGGTGGGGGCCCAGTGGGAGAGGCGGATACCGAGTTCCTGGAGGGAGAAGAGGGGGCGGCCCTGGTGGCCGGACTGGGTGATCAGCGCGATGGCCGGCCCGTCGAGGTCCTCCCTGAACCGCTCGAAGGCGTTGAGGTTGGTGTTGGGGCCGAGCAGCCGCAGACCGTCGGCCCGGGCCACGGCGGCGGCCAGCCGCTCCTGGGCGGCGGCACCCTCGGCGCCGGTCTCGGCGAAACCGGAGGCGAAGGCGACGGCGAACTTCACCTTGGCCTCGGCCAGTTCACCGATCACGGGAAGGGGGTCGGAGAGGAGCAGTACGGCGAGATCGACCTGTTCGGGCAGGGCGGCGACGGAAGGGGCGCAGGGGATGCCGAAGACCGACTCGCGGGTGGGGTGCACGGGGTGGAGCCGGGCGCCGACCCGTTCGGACCAGGCGAGCAACTGCCGGGTGATACCGGTGTTCGGCCGGCCCTCCGTGTCCGAGGCGCCGACGACCGCCACGGACTCCGGGCGGAAGAAACGGTCCAGATCGGGGACCGCGGCGTACAGCGGGCGCCCGCTGACGTCCAGGTCGCCGGCGCCTGCGGGCCTGCCGTGCACGGCCTGTGCGGGGTGCTCGCCGCACGCGATGGCCCGGGCCCGGCGGGAGTCGGTGGTGAGGGTGCCGTGGGTTGATCCAAGCATCGGTCCGCCCGCTCCTGTGTGACAGCCAATTCAGTGACGTGACGAGCGACGTGACGCGTGCACGTATCTGACGACACGTCAGATTTCAGACTACTGAACTGACGCTGTGTCAGGAATGGGTGTGCGAGCAAAGTTACGCGGCAGTAAGGAGGTTGTACCCACGCGGGGCGGCGGTCAGACCTGTGACCGGAGTCGTCCATGAGTGACGATCCGGTCGTTGTGGACGTGGTCCTCGGTCGGTCAGCGGGTGGTGCGGATCTGTACGGTGATCGCGTCGCGGGTGGCGACACCGCCGGTCTTCGCGACGGCCTTGGCGATCTTCTCGGCGTCGAGGGCGAGTTCGCGGAACATGCCGCTGATGGGGTTGGTGAAGCCGGTGAAGTACAGGCCGGGGGCGTTCCCGGGGGTGCGGGCGCCGTGCACGACGGGCTTGCCGCGTCCGTCGAGCACGTCGAGGTGTCCGACGAGTCCTTCCAGGGCGCGCCGGTAGCCGGTGGCGGCGATCACGGCGTCGGCCTCGACGCGGGTGCCGTCGCCGAGGACGATCTTGCCGTCCTCGAACCCCTCGACCGGGCCGACGATCTCGACCTTCCCCTTGCGTACGGCGTCGATGATCCCGACGTCCTGGACGGGGATGGAGCCTTCGTTGACGCGGGAGTAGAGACCGGTGTCGGGCCGGGCCAGGCCGTGTGCCGACAGGTCCGGGACGCTGAGCTTCGCCACCGGCCTGGCGAGCCGGTCCACGAGGGCGACCGGGAGCCGCCGTACGAGGACGGCGGTGTACTGGGCGGCCCACCCGGCGGTCGACCGGCGCACGATGTGCGGGGCCGTCCGCACCGCGAGCCGTACACGCGCCGCCCCGCCCTCGACGAGGTCGACGGCGATCTCGGCGCCGGTGTTGCCGATGCCGACGACGAGGACGTCCCGGCCGGCGTAGGGCTTGGGGTTGCGGTACTCGGCGGCGTGCACCAGCTCGCCCTCGTACGAGTCCCGGCCGGGCCAGTCGGGGATCTTCGGCGTGTGGTTGTAGCCGGTGGCGACGACCACCGCGCTGCCGGTCAGTTCGCGGCCGCCGGTGGCGTGCAGCAGCCAGCCGGTGCCGTCCGCGCTGCGTTCGACGCGGGAGACCTCGACGCCCGTCACGATCTCCAGCTGGTGCACCTCGGCGTACTTCTCCAGGTAGCGCACCACGTCGTCCCGCGACACCCACCGGCCGAAGCGGCGCGGCATGGGCAGGCCGGGCAGGCCGGACAGCCGCCGGGTGGTGTGCAGGTGCAGCCTGTCGTAGTGCCGCCGCCAGGACGCGCCGACCGCGTCCGACTTCTCCAGCACGACCGCCCGCACCCCCTGGACCCGCAACGCGTGCGCGACGGCCAGCCCGCCGGGTCCGCCGCCGATCACATAGACGGGGTGGTCGGAGGAGGCAGGGGTCACGGGTCCCGCGGATGCACTGGAGTCGGCCATGGGCCTGAGCGTATTCACGCCCTCACTTGTTGGGTCTCGGTCAAGACCGGAATTGGTTGCGGATTGATCACGGGTGTAGGAGGGGTGGGTGGGGTCTGTGGCGTAGGTCGCCTGGTATGTGGAGGGGAGGTGGACCGGACCGAGGCCGTGATCTGCCGTGGCGAGCCGGGGGAGCACCTCCGCGAGCGCCGAGAGCAGCGGCAGGGCGAACCGAGTGTGTAGGACTACGGTCCTTAGGGGTGTGGTCCTAAGCGCCCAGCGAAGTGGGGCAGCGTGCTGGGTGTCGGTCATCTGGAGCGGCTGAGCCGGCCCGCGAACTGCTGACGGGTCGGGGCTTCGACGCGACCCGCTGCGGGCTGGCGTTCTGCAGTGCCGTGGGGCGGGCCATGCCGATCGGGTTCGTGCCCTGAGGTGCGGGGCGGACGGGGCTTCGCGGGTACGGACCGGGGTCTGTCCGCCGGTCCGCGTCTCTTGCGCATCCACCCACCTTCCGCTGAACTGACGTACCGTCAGAAACCCGCGTGGGTGCGGAAGGGCGTTGTCCATGGAGACGATCTGGCTCAGTGGTGCCGAATGGGTGGCCGTGCTCCGTGTCGGGCTCGGGCTGTGGTGGCTGGAGAGTTGGCGGCACAAGGACAAGAGGGCCTGGTTCCAGGAGGGGACCGGGATCGCCTGGGCGGCGGGGGTGGCGGAGAAGCACCGATGGGGGGCGGTGCGCGGCGGGTTCGACGTGGTGGTCAGGCCCCGGCCGAGGGCCATGGCCTACGTCGTCGTCTACGCCGAACTCGCCCTGGGGCTCGGGCTGGTCCTCGGGTTCCTCACGCCGATCGCGCTCGTCGGCGGGCTTCTGCTCAACCTCCTCTATCTCGTGCTGATGATCCACGACTGGGCCGAGCAGGGGCAGAACTCGATGATGGCGCTCATCTCGGTGGTGGCGCTGTTCGGGATGTCGTGGCAGACGTGGTCCCTGGACAGCGCGTTCGGGTTGTTCTAGTGGGGGCGCGGTTCGATCTGCCGGAGGTCGACGGTCTCAGTCGTACGTACTGGGACGCCGCCGCCGACGGGCGTCTGCTGCTGCGGCGTTGTGGAGCGGCGGGCTGTGGGCGCGCCCATCACTATCCGCGCGAGTTCTGCCCGTACTGCTGGAGCGAGGACGTGCGGTGGGAGGAGGCCTCCGGACGCGCCGTGCTCTACACCTGGTCCGTCGTCCACCGCAACGACCTGCCGCCCTTCGGGGCGCGGACGCCGTACGTCCCCGCCGTCGTCGATCTCGCGGAGGGGCCCCGGATGATGACCGAGGTCGTGGAGTGGGCGGAGGGGGGCGGGGAGCTGCGCGCGGGGATGGGGCTCCAGGTCGCCTTCCGGGAGGGCGGGGGGTTCGTGGTGCCCGTATTTCGCGTGCGGGCGTGAGGGACGGCGCGTTTCAATGGGGCTGTGAGCCGTACTGATGAGCGATCCTCCGGCCCGTTCCCCGACCCGTCCGAACCGTCGTCCCCCGGGCCGTTCCCCGAACCGTCCGACCCGTCCTCCGCCGAGCCGCAGGGGCACGGGCTGCGGCTGTGTTCCTGGGACGCCGAGTCCGACGCCGATGTCGAGGCGTGGCTGCGGGGACGTACCGATCCCGACTTCCAGCGGTGGAACACGCCCCTGGTGTGGGACGCGACCTTCGAGGGCGCCCGGGAGTCGCTGCGGCGGCGGGCCGAGTCCGATGCGGCGGGCACGACCGTGGCCTTCCGCGTCACGGACGCGGAGAGCGGCGCGACCCTCGGGCAGGTCGGGCTGAGCGGGATCGACGCGCATCTGCGCAGGGCCGTCGTCGGCTACTGGGTGCTGCCCGAGGCCCGTGGCCGCCGGGTCGCCACCCGCGCCCTCGATCTCGCAGCCCGCTGGACCTTCACCGAACTCGGCATCCACCGGCTCGAACTCGACCATGCCGTCGGCCACGCCGCGTCCTGCCGTATCGCCGAGCTGTGCGGATTCCGGTACGAGGGGCTCCTGCGCGGGGCGGCGTTCGCCGAGGGGCGCCAGGACGCGTTCCGGGACGCCCACCTGCACGCACGACTGGCCACCGACCCGGCCCCGGAGAGCATTCGATGAGCGAACTGTACGAAGAAGTCGACGATCCCGACGGCTACTTCGGGGAAGCCGTCGCCGCGCACTACGACGGCGCCTCGGACGACCCCTCCGACGAGGTGTTCGGCCCGGAGGCCGTGAACCCCGTGGTGGACCTGATCGCCGGTCTCGCGGGCGGGCCGGGAGCCGAAGGGGGCGCGCGGGCGCTGGAGTTCGGGGTCGGCACCGGACGGATCGCGCTGCCGCTCGCCCGGCGGGGGGTGCGCGTGCACGGCATCGACCTGTCGCGGGCCATGGTGGAGCGGCTGCGGGCCAAGCCGGGAGGCGAGGACATCGGGGTCACCATCGGGGACTTCGCGACCGCCCGGGTCGAGGGCCCCGGCTTCCCCGTCGCGTACCTCGTCTTCAACACGATCAACAACCTGACCACGCAGGACGCCCAGGTGGACTGCTTCCGCAACGCCGCCGCGCATCTCGTGCCCGGCGGCTGTTTCGTGATCGAGGTCCTGGTGCCGGACCTGCGGCGGCTGCCGCCGGGGCAGAACGCGGTGCCGTTCCGGGTCGGTCCGACGCGGCTGGGGTTCGACACGTACGACGTGGCGACGCAGGGGATGCGGTCGCACCATGTGACGGTCGTCGACGGACGGACCGAGTACCGGTCGATCCCCTTCCGATACGTCTGGCCGGCCGAGCTGGATCTGATGGCCCGGCTGGCCGGGATGCGGCTGCGGGACCGGTGGGCGGGGTGGAAGGGGGAGCCCTTCACGAACGACAGCACCAAGCACGTGTCCGTGTGGGAGAAGGTCCGAGCGGAGTCCCCCGTCAGGGCCACAGCAGCTCTGTGACCCAACCCTCCCCTTCCCGGCGGTAGTTGAGCCGTACGTGTCGGCGCCGTGCGTCGCCCTGGAAGAACTCCACCTCGTCCGGCTCCACGACGTACGCCGTCCAGGAGGGCACGGGCACATCCGGCTCCCGCTCGGCCCGCGCCCAGGCCGCCTCCGACGCATGCTCCAACTCCTCGTACGAGGAAAGGACTTCGCTCTGGTGACCCACGAGGGCGGCGGCCAGTGCCCCCATCGAGCGGGCGTGCAGGTCGGCTTGGGCGACCTCGGCGGGCTCGACCGTGACACGGCCCCGCACCCGTACCGCGCGGCCGAGGAGGGGCCAGTAGAAGCCGAGCGACGCGTACGGCCGGTGGGCGAGCTGGCGGCCCTTGCGGCTTCCGGCGTGGGAGGCGAAGTGCCAGCCGCGCGCGTCCACGTCGTGCAGCATCACCGTACGGACGTCCGGTCGCCCCTCCGCGTCCGCCGTGGCCAGCGACATCGTGTGCGGCTCCACCTCCCCGGCTGCCACGACCTCCCCGAACCAGCTCGCGAAGAGCGGCACCGGCTCGGCAGGGGCCGTGGCCGGGTCGAACAGGGGCAGCGCGCTGACCTGCGGATCCCAGACGCGCAGCCCGCGCAGCGCCTGGACGAACTCGGACGACGGGCAGGGCGCGAATGCGGCCTCGGCCTCGGCTTGGGGCCGGGGCTGGGACTGCTCCTGCGACTGGGCCTGGGCCTGGGGCCGGGAAGGGGGCTCGATCATGGGTGGGACGGTCTCACACCGTGCCCAGGTCGGACGAGACCCACCTCTCGGGACGCATACGGATGACGACCTGGTCGCCGTGGTTGGCGGAGGAGAACTCCACGTAGCCGTCGACCTTCTCGGGCGGGAGGTAGCGCGCGGTGATCTCCCGGAGGTCGTCGAGGGTGGCGGGGGCCGTGTCGGTGATGGGGCCCTCGACGGAGACGTAGCGGATGGTGGGTTCCAGCCGGTCGATCATCAGGGTGAAGCGTCCGGCGGCCTGGATCAGCTGGTTCTTGCGGGAGTCCCGGCCGGTCATGACCCAGATGTCGCCCCCGGGTGCGTACTGGTACCAGATCGGCACCGTCAGTGGGGCCCGCCCCTCTCCCGCGTCCACCGCCAACGCGGCCACATGAACCTCGGCCAGAAACTCCTCGCGTTCCTTGCGGGACAGCGCCATGTCACTTCCTCCGGGATGCCTCGGGGTGCCTGGGACCGCCCCGTGGTGCGTCGGGGCGCCTTCGCCTGCCGAGTCGCTTCAGCGCGTCGGCCCCGCCGCCTATTCCGGGCCCGTCACCCCCGCCCCAGGACCACCGTCCCCGAGGAGCAGAACCAGCCACCCGTGCCCGAGGCGACCGCCAGGCGGGGGAGGTCGCCGGTGCGGGTGCGGATCTGGCGGGTGTCGGCCTCGCCGCGCAGCTGGCGTACGGCCTCGACGAGGAGGAAGAGGCCGCGCATGCCCGGGTGCTGGGCGGAGAGGCCGCCGCCGTCGGTGTTGACGGGGAGGTCGCCGGTCAGGGTCAGGCGGCCCTTCTCCACGAATGCGCCCCCCTCGCCCTTGGCACAGAACCCTAGGTCCTCCAGGGTCACGAGGGTCATGTACGTGAAGGCGTCGTAGATCTCGGCGAAGTCGATCTCGGCGGGGCGCACTCCGGCGCGTTCGAAGGCCAGGCGCCCGCTGACCGCCGCCGGGGAGACGGTGAAGTCGGGCCACTCGGACATGGTCGTGTGGGAGGTGTGCTCGCCGGTGCCGAGGACCCAGACGGGTGTCGTCGGCCGGCAGTCCCGTACGTACTCCTCGGCCGCCAGCACGACCGCCGCGCCGCCGTCGGAACGGATACAGCAGTGCAGCTTGGTGAAGGGGTCGGCGATCGGCGCGGACGACAGCACGTCGTCGACGGTGATCGGGGTGCGGAACATCGCCTCGGGGTTCGCCGCCGCGTTCGTCCGGGCCTGCACGGCCACCGAGGCCAGCTGTTCCAGGGTCGTGCCGTACTCGTGCATGTGGCGGCGCGCGGCCATGGCGTACTTGGCGATCAGGGTGTGCCCGTAGGGGACCTCGTACTGGAGCGGGCCGCGCGCGCCGAAGGAGAGGTTGCCGGTCCGGCGGCCCGCCTTGATGTCCGCGCGGGCCGTGGAGCCGTAGACGAGGAGGACGACGTCCGCGTGCCCGGCGGCGATCGCGTCCGCCGCGTGCGCCGCCATGACCTCCCAGGCCGCGCCTCCGACGGAGGTGGAATCCACCCAGGTGGGCCGTAGGCCCAGATACTCCGCCACCTCCACCGGCGCGAGCGTCCCCAGGCCGGCCGAGGCGAGCCCGTCGACGGCCGTGCGTTCCAGCCCCGCGTCGGCGAGGGCCCGTCGGGCCGCCTGCGCGTGGAGCGCGTACGGGGTCGCGTCGTCCACCCGTCCGCAGTCGGACAGGGCGACGCCGACGATCGCGACGTTCCGTCCGGTGTTCCGCTTGGCGCTCCGCGTGGCGCTCTTCGTGGTGCTCTGCGTGGACTTCTGTGGGACAGGCACAGCGGTCATGAATCTGACGGTACATCAGATAAGAGGGGCTGCGGCTGTCTGCGGTAACTCCGCGCGGCAACCCTGTGCTTCGCTCGCCATCAGCCCTAATATGACGGACCGTCAGATCCGGAGAACGTTGGCTGGGAACCGAAGGGGGACCGCCCATGGACGCCCGCTTCACCGCCGAGCAGGAGGAGATCCGGCGCACCGTACGGGAGTTGCTGCTCAAGCGCTGTGGTCCGGAGGAGGTCCGGGCCGCCGTGCGGACGGCGGAGGGGTACGACGGCGGGCTGTGGGTCGCCCTCTCCGACCAGCTCGGGCTGCCGGGGCTCGCACTCCCCGAGACGTACGGCGGCGTCGGCTGCTCGGTGACCGAACTCGCCCTGGCGACCGAGGAGTTGGGGAAGGTGCTCGCGCCCTCGCCGCTGCTGTCCGGCTCGGTCCTCGTGGCTCCCCTGATCCTCGTCCTCGGCACCGAGCGGCAGCGCGCCGACCTGCTTCCCCCGCTCGCCTCCGGCCGGCTCACCGCCGCCCTCGCGGTACCGGGCGGCGCCCTCTCCACCGCACTGGCCCTGACCTCCGACAACAGAGGCGCCTGGTCGGGCGGCGGGCGGGCCGGCGGCGTCCAGGCGCGACGCGTCGGGGAGGGGTGGCGGCTCTACGGGGAGGCCGGGCAGGTCCTCGACGGGCACAGCGTGGGGCTGCTGGTCGTCGCCGCGCACACCGGGGGGTACGCCCGCTCGCGGACGCTGCTGTTCCTGGTGCGGATGGGGAGGGGGGACGGTGGCGGGGCTGGTGTCGGCGCCGGGGTCATGCGGGTGCGGCAGACCTCCGTCGACGAGACGCGACCGCTGGCCAGGATCGAACTGCGGGACGTGCAGGCAGAGTTGCTGGGCGTCGATGACGCGGCGGACGTGCCGGGAGCCCTGGCGCAAGTCGGGGACGCCGCGGCCGCCGTGCTCGCCGCGGAGGCCGTGGGCGCCGCCGACCGGGTGCTGGAGCGGACGGTCGCGTATGTGCGGCAGCGGGAGCAGTTCGGGCGGCCGATCGGGTCGTTCCAGGCGGTGAAGCACCGGCTCGCGGATGTGTACGTGGCGGTGCGGGCGGCCCGTTCGGCGGCGTACTACGCCGCCTGGGCGGTCGCGGCCGAGTCCCCCGGGGAGGGCCGTCGTGAGGGCGGTGAACGGGTCGGTGGGCTGGCGCTCGCCCAGGCCCTGGAGGCCTTGCGGGTGGCCGCCGGGGAGGGGATCCAGCTGCACGGGGGGATCGGGTTCACCTGGGAGCACGAGGCGCAGTCGTACTTCAAGCGGGCGGCGGGGGACGAGCTGCTCTTCGGGCCGGTGCACCGGCTACGGGGGCGGGCGGCCGACGCGGCGGGGGTCTTCACGGGCGACGGCCGGGAGCGGGACGGCCAGGGCCGCGACGGCCTGGGCGGTGGTGTGCGGGCTCCCGGGGTTCGGGATCTCGGTGAACGGGACGTACGCGAGGAGGTGCGGGGCTGATGGCTTCGAGGAGTGCGGCGGGGATGACCGGCGGGATCAAGGACATGGGCGTACGACTGGTGCAGAAGGTGTCCTCGGCACCCGCGTTCGCCCGGGTCGCGCCGCACGTCATACCCGCCCTGGACCGGGCGGTGCACCGGGTCACCCGGGGGCGTGTGCTGCTCAGCGCGCAGTTGCTGCCCGGGGTCGTCCTGACCGCGACCGGCGCGCGCAGCGGGGTGCCGCGTCGTACGCCGCTGGCCTGTATGCCCGAGGAAGGGGGCGGCAGTTGGGTGCTCGTGGGGTCGAACTTCGGCCGGCCCGGTCATCCCGCCTGGAGCGCCAACCTGCTGGCCCACCCCGAGGCCGAGATCAACTGGAAGGGGCAGGACATCCCCGTCACCGCGCATCTGCTGGCGGGTGCGGAACGGGCCGCCGTATGGAAGGAGTTGCTGCGGTTCTGGCCGCCGTACTCGACGTACCAGGCCCGGGTGGACCGGGAGATCCGGGTGTTCCGGATCGTGCGGCGCTGAGGCGCTCGCCGAGGGAGTCGCGGGCCCCGGGCCCTGAACGCGGCAGGCGGCACTCCTCGGGTGAGGGTGCCGTCTGCGTGACAGGAATCGCGTCCGGGGGCGTGCCCGGGGGCTCCTGGCTACTTCGTGGGCTTCTTGCCGGTGATGCCCAGGTGGACCAAGAGGGCCAGGTTGGGCTTCAGTTCGGCCTGCTTCACGCCCCAGGACTGGAAGCCCTTCTGGTGGCCGGAGACCGAGGCGAGCATGGCGACCAGGGAACCCGCGAGGGCGCCCGGGTTCACGTCCTTGTCGACGCGGCCCTTGGCCTGGAGCTCGGCGACCGTCTCCGAGAGGGAGTTGGTGACCGAGTTCAGGATCTTCATACGGATCTTGTAGAAGCGTTTGTCGCCCTCGGCGGCGCCCAGGTCGACGACGCGGAGGATGGCGTCGTTCTTGCGCCAGAACTCCAGGAAGCCGTCGACGAGTTCCTGGGCGGTCTGCCAGCCGGCCTTGCCGACCCAGGAGCGGCCATCGAGGAGGCGCGTCAACGTGGCGCCCTCGGTGGCCATTTGCTCGGCGATCTCCAGGACGGCGCCCTCGACGTCCGGGAAGTACTGGTAGAAGGTCGCGGGTGAAGTGCCCGCCTTTCTGGCGACATCAATGACTTTGACGTCCCGGTAGGGCGACGAGCTGAGCATCTCGCTGAGGCAGTCGAGCAGCTTCTGCCGGGTCGCCTGCCCTCGTCGGCCGGCCACGCGGCCGTCGACGGTACGCACTTGTCCTGTCATGCCGTCAGCTTACCGAGGGGTGATCGGAGCGCGATTCGGCCGACTGCAAATGGGGAGTGTGGGCTTCACCAAGGGGTTCGGGTGGTGAGCGGGGGGCGCCTTGGCCATTTTCTTTCGCCCCGGCCGCCCTTACCCGTCCCTCCCCCACTCTCGGCTTCGCTCGAGCGGGAGGTGCCCCCACCCAGGGGCTTGAAAAGCGCCGGGCGCGACCCATGCCGCCAAGGGGCGCGGGGAACTGTGCGAGCAACCACGAATCACCCGTACCCGGCGACGCACAGGCACCCCCCACCCCCCGCCGGCCTCAGAACGTCGCGCGGTCGGACGCGTTCGGCGCGCGGGTGGGGGCGTGCGCCCGTAGCTTGGCGGCATGGCCGATGTGACGGGTGGCGCCGCCGAGACGGGAATCGCCCCGTATCCCGAGGGCGTGCCCTGCTGGGTGGACGCCCAGTTGCCCGACGTGGAAGCGGGCAAGCGGTTCTACGGCGAACTCTTCGGGTGGACCTTCACGGTGGCCCCCGGGGACGGCGCGCACGAGGTGTGGGCGCATATCGAGGGCGCCCCCGTCGCCGCCCTCGCCCCCAAACCCGACGGCCGCCTCCCCACCGTGTGGACCGTGCACTTCGCGACCCCGGACGCGGTCGCCCTCACCGCCCGGATCGTCGCGGCCGGCGGCCAGGTGATCACCCCGCCCACCCCCGTCGGCGGCCTCGGTACGGCCGCGCTCGCCACGGACCCCGAGAGCGCGGTCTTCGGCCTCTGGCAGGCCGCCGCGCACCACGGCTTCGGCCGGCGCCACGAGCCCGGCACGTTCACGTGGGCCGAGCTCTACACCCGGGACACCACGGCGGCCAACTCCTTCTACGCGCACCTCTTCCACGACGCCCTCTTCGGCCCGGACGCCACCCCCGACTTCGGCCGTGCCACGCTCACGGACGTCTTCCCGGCGGAGATGCCGCCGCATTTCCTGGTCCACTTCGGGACGGAGGACTGCGAGGCCGCGCTCGGGACCGTCAGCCGGCTCGGCGGCCGGGTGCAGGTGCCGCCCTTCGACACCTCGTACGGAAATGTGGCGGTCGTCACGGACAATCAAGGGGCATCGTTCGCACTGCTCCAGCGGACGGACGAAAACGGCTGGCGGGAGGCCCCGCAGGCGCCGGATCAGGCCGAACAGCGCCCGGACGACCTGCGGCAACAGGGGGAGGACCGGCGCGAGGACGAGGGGCGACCTGCGGGAGAACGCGCGGCGGACGGCCCGGAGGACGACGGCTGACCAGCGGGAAGACCGCTGCGGCTCAGGAGACCGGCCGAGCGGCGGTCCGGTGCTCGCGCGGGGCGCGCGGGGGGCGCCGGGCAGGCAGACGTACGGGGTTGTGCGCCGGTGGTACGCGGCCCGCCGCACTGTCCCACCATCCGGGCTCCCACTTCCCGAGGGGCGGACAACGTGGTTTTGTCCTGAGACACCCCGTTCCGCACCCGGGTTCGCACCTGCCCCCGGTAGCAGGAAGAATCGGGGTGCGTGCCGCCATGGCGGTGCGGTGGTGAGACGCTGCACGGGGGTCGCGCGCACAACGTGGGTGACGCGGTCCGTACGGGGAGGTGGCAGGGCAAGTGGTGGATCAGCTGACGCAGCACGATCCGCGGCGGATCGGGCCGTTCGAGGTGCTGGGACGGCTGGGGGCCGGCGGCATGGGGCTGGTCTATCTGGCGCGCTCGGCGTCGGGTCGGCGCGTGGCGATCAAGACGGTGCGGACCGAGCTCGCGGAGGACCAGCTCTTCCGGGTCCGTTTCACGCGTGAGGTCGAGGCGGCCCGCGCGGTGTCCGGTTTCTACACGGCCGCCGTGGTCGACGCCGACCCGCGTGCCGCCGTGCCGTGGCTGGCGACCGCGTACGTCCCCGCGCCCTCGCTCGAGGAGATAGTGAACGACTGCGGGCCCATGCCGGTCCAGGCCGTTCGCTGGCTCGCCGCGGGTGTGGCCGAAGCCCTCCAGTCCATCCACGGCGCCGGACTCGTCCACCGCGACCTGAAGCCCTCCAACGTGCTCGTCGTCGAGGACGGGCCGCGCGTGATCGACTTCGGTATCGCCTCCGGCGTCTCGAACACGCGTCTGACGATGACGAACGTCGCCGTCGGTACCCCGGCGTACATGTCGCCGGAGCAGGCGAAGGACTCGCGCAGTGTGACCGGCGCGAGCGACGTCTTCTCGCTCGGCTCGATGCTCGTGTTCGCCGCCACCGGCCACGCGCCGTTCCACGGGGCCAACCCCGTCGAGACCGTCTTCATGCTGCTGAGGGAGGGGCCGGACCTCTCCGGGCTCCCGGACGACCTGCGCCCCCTCATCGAGTCCTGTATGCAGATGGACCCGACCGCGCGCCCCAACCCCGCCGACCTCCAGGCGCAGCTCGCGCCCCACCTCTTCGGCTCCGGCTCGGACGACAGCGGTACGGCGTCGGCGTGGCTGCCCGAGAAGGCGGTCAGCCTGATCGAGACCCGCCGGGGCGGACGCCCCGCGGCCAAGCCCCAACAGGCCTCCGGCGGCCGCAGCGGTGGCGGGGCGCGCCCCGCACCCGTACCCCCGCCCCCGCCCTCGTACGACCCCGCGCCCGTCGCGCTCGGCGCACCCGACACCGGGCCGGTACGGCTCGCGGGCGGTCAGGTGCCCATCGGGCCCGGTCCGCGCGTCGCCGACGCCCGCGCCGCCGCCGTCAAGGCGCCCCCTCCGGAGGCCGGTCTCGCCGCGTCCTGGTCCCGGCCGCGCGCCGGCGTGAACGGCGCCGACCCCGCGCCCGCCGTGGCCCCGCCCGCCCCGGAACCGGCCGCCTCCGGCTGGCGCCCCTGGCGTTTCCGCATGTCGAACGACGTCTGGGGCACGCCGTCCGTCGCCGGGGACCTCGTCTACGTCACCTCCTTCGAGGTGCACGCCCTGGACGTGGCCACCGGCCGGCGCCGCTTCAAGACCCGGGACGTCGCCTGGTCGATGGCGGTCGCGGACGGGCGTATCCACGCCTCGGACGGCCCGACCCTCTTCGCGCTCGACGCCCGCGAGGGCGCCGACCTGTGGCGGCTGTCCACGGAGGCCTGGGTGTACTCGCTGAAGGCCGACCGGGGCACGGTGGTCACCGCCACCCGGGGCGGCGGCGTCCAGGGCTGGGAGGCGTCCAACGGGCAGAAGCTGTGGGAGCTCACCGGCGCGCAGACCGACTTCGAGTCCCCGGAGGCCGGGCCGGTCGTCCAGGACGGCACGGTGTACATCTGGAAGGACGCCCGGCTGCGCGCGCTGGAGGCCCGGACGGGCGAGGAGCGCTGGTCGTACCCCATCGGCGACGCGGCCTCCTGCGGCGGCGTCCCGGTACGGCTGACCCCGGCCTCCGACGGCTACGTCTACATCGCCGCCGGGAGCCGCGTCCTCGCCATCGACATCGCCGGCGGTCACGTCCGCTGGCACTTCGAGGCCCCTGCGGTGTTCCTGTCCGCCCCCACCTTCGCGCCGGGCCCCGCCGTCACGGGCGGCGGTGTCTACCTGGCCGACTACCTCGGCACGGTCTACGCCCTCGACGCGACCGACGGCCGTGACCGCTGGCGCATCGCGACGGAGTCCCGTGCCTCGGTGGAACCGGTGCTGGTTGCCGCGGGCCATGTGCACGTCGGCAGCGGCAAGGGGCTCTACACCCTCGACGCGGTCACGGGGACACCGAAGTGGCGCTTCCAGGCGGGCGGCGAGATCGTGGGCGCCCCGTCGGTGGCGGAGGGCCGTATCCACTTCGGCTCCACCGACCACCTCCTCTACACGCTGAAGGCGGACGACGGCCGGCTGCGGTGGAAGCTCGCGACGGGCGGGGAGATCACCGGGTCGCCGGTCGTCAAGGACGGCGTCGTGTACGCGTGCAGCAAGGACCGCTGCGTGTACGCCCTGGACGCGGAGAAGGGGACGGGGACGGCGCGGACCACGTAGGCCGCGCGGCGGTGGACGGCCCCGCGCGGACCGGGGCACGGGGCGCGGCCGAAAACGGTATGGTGTCGTGCACCTGTCACCGCCGCGATTGTTCCGTTTGCGTGCGTGTGGCCTCAAATCGACGCTACTCAACGGGGGTTGAGCAACGTGAAAACTCGTCATGTCCGAGCCGTCGCCGTGTTCGGCATCGTCGTCTTCGCTCTCACCGGGGCCCGCGGCTCGGGCGGGGGCGGCTGCTCGGGCGGCTCGTCCTCCTCGTCCAGCTCCAGCGGCGGCTCCAGCTCCAGCGGTGGATCGGACAGCGGCTCCACGTCCACCTCGGGCGGCAGCACCACCGTGGGGACGGGCGGCTCGTCGAGCTCCCAGCGCGGCGCCGCGAGGGACCTGAAGATCGAGACCTGCACCTACGACAACGGCCTCGTCTCCCGCGTCCGCGCCACCAACACCAGCTCCAGCAGCACCTATTCGTACGAGTTCGACCTGGAGTTCACGGACGCGAGCGGCACCGTGCTGCACACGGCCGAGGACAACAGCATCCCCTCGGTGCCGCCGGGCGAGTCCGCCACCGTCGAGGTGAAGGCGCCCGCCGGCACGGTCGACGACGGCGGCGCGAGCGGCGGCAGCTGCAAGCTGGCCGACCTGGAGCGCTCCTCCTTCTGAGGCTCACCTCTGAGGCTCACCTCTGAGGCTCACCTCTGAGGCTCGCTTCTTGGCTCCGTACCGGGGCTCACCGCACCCGGAACCCGCCCGGCCGGCGTTCGGCGAACAGCTCGGACTGCCGGTCGGCCGGGAGGTTGCCCAGGGAGATCAGGTGCGGTGCCTGCGCCAGAGCGTGGGTCCGCGCCGCCTCCCACGCCGCCCAGCAGGCCCGTACCGTGCCCTGGACGGCCTCCGTCGGATACCCGGCGACGATCTCCGCGCACCGCACGGCCGCGGGGACCGCCTCGCCGGGTTCCGTCACCTCCGACACCAGCCCCACCTCCCGCGCCCGCCGGGCCGACATCCGCTCGGCGGTGCCCAGCAAGGCCATGCGCGCGGCCTCCCCGTACGGCATGCGCTGGGCCATCAGGATCGACTCGAAGGCGCTGACCATGCCGTAGCCGGTGTGGGGGTCGAAGAAGGTGGCGGAGGGGTCGGCGACGAGGAACTCCGACTCGCCCAGCAGGTAGAAGGCCCCGCCGCACGCCATGCCGTTCACGGCGGCGATCAGCGGTTTCCAGCAGTCGTTGGACTTCGGGCCGATCCTGAGGAGGGGGTCCTCGATCGCGTACGGGGAGTTCGGCTGCGGGACGGCCGTCGCCGCGTCCCGGTCGAGGCCCGTGCAGAAGGCGCGCTCGCCGGCACCGGTCACGACGACCGCCCGTACCGTGTCGTCGTACCTCAACTCCCGCCAGAATTGGGTGAGTTGTTCTGCCATTGGCAGGTCGATCGCGTTCAGTCGCTCCGGGCGGTCCAGGGTCAGCAGGGCCACGCCCGTGGTCCTGTCCGTCGTCGTGCGCAGGGTCACGGTCGCTCCAGTGCCCATTGGGGGAGTCCGGTGGAGGTGAACACCACCTGCACCCTCGCCCCGATCCGGATCCGCTCGGCCGGGACCGAGTCCAGCCGGGCACCCGGTCCGCTCACCAGGTTGCCGACGAGGCGGATGCGGGGCGCGTCGGTCAGTTCGACGAGGACGACGTGGTACGGGGCCTGCTCGGCGTAGTCGGGGAGGAGCGGCGGGTGCGGGCGGACGTAGGACCAGATCCGGCCCCGGCCCGAGACCCGGCGCCACTCGGTGGCGAAGGAGCGGCAGTGCGGGCAGCAGGGGCGGGGCGGGAAGCGGAGTTCGCCGCAGTCGGCGCAGGCCTGGATCCGTAGTTCGCCCCGCGCGGCGTACTCCCAGAAGGGGGCGCCGTCGTCGTCCACCACCGGTGTCAGCATGTCCTCGACTCCTCAGTTCCTGAGCAGGAGGGCGGAGGTCGGTACCCCCTCACCCGCCGTCACCAGACAGGTCGCCGCGTCCGGGACCTGGGCGGTGCTGGTGCCGCGCAGCTGCCGTACGCCCTCGTTGATCAGGTTGAAGCCGTGCACATAGGCCTCGCTGAGGCCGCCCCCGGAGGTGTTCAGGGGGAGCCGGCCGCCCATCTCCAGGGCGCCGCCCTCGGTGAACGCGCCGCCCTCGCCGCGCGCGCAGAAGCCGTACCCCTCCAGCGACAGGGGGATCAGGGCGGTGAACGCGTCGTAGATCTGGGCGACGTCGATGTCGTCCGGGGTGAGGTCCGCGTGCTTCCAGAGGTGACGGGCGGCGGTCCAGGCGGGGCCGGTCAGCGGGTCGTCGTTCCAGTAGTTGACCATGCCGTGGTGCTGGGCGGGCAGGCCCTGGGCGGCGGAGTGGACGTAGACGGGGGTGCGGCGGCAGTCGCGGGCGCGCTCGGCGGAGACCACCACGCAGGCGAGCGCGCCGTCCGTCTCCAGGCAGTTGTCGAAGAGGCACAGGGGCTCGCTGATCCAGCGGGAGGTCATGTACATCTCGCGGGTCAGCGGGCGCTCGTACATGATCGCGGCGGGGTTCTGGTTGGCCCGGTTGCGGCAGGCGAGGGCCACGTTGAAGAGGTGGTCGCGGGTGGTGCCGTACTCGTGCATGTGGCGGCGGGCCAGCATGGCTATCTCGTCGGCGGGGCGCAGCAGGCCGTAGGGGCGGGTCCACTGGGCCGGGGTGGGGAGTTGGACCGTGGTGTTCTTCCACGGGCGCGGGCCGGAGCCGCGTTTGCGGGAGCGCCAGGCGACGCCGACCGTGGCCTGGCCGGTGGCGATCGCGGCGGCGAGGTGCGCGACCGTGGCGCACGAACCGCCGCCGCCGTAGCCGACCTTGCTGAAGAAGGTGAGGTCGCCGAGGCCCAGTGCCTTCGCCACCTCGACCTCGTCCGTCTCCTCCATCGTGTAGGAGGCGAGCGCGTCCACCTCGTCGGGCGCGATACCCGCGTCGTCGAGCGCGGCGAGGATCGCGCGGCACGCCAACGCCCTTTCGCTCTCCGGGAGTTGTTTGGCGAAGGGGGTCTGGCCGATGCCGACGATGGCTGTCGCGTCCTTGAGCACGGCCATGAAGGCACACCTCCGCACGGGGGCTTTCGGCTGCTGACAGTCCGTCAGGGTACAGCTAATCTGACGGGTAGTCAGCTACGGGTGCCCGGTCGGGTGTCCGGCTGCCGCTGGCGCACTTGGACACTGGTTCTCGGGTACGGAGGCCTGCTGTGAACGGTGGCGTGGAGGAGCGCGGAGATCTGGCCTGGGGGACCGTCCCGGGGCTGGTCCGCGCGGCGGCGGAACGGTTCGCCGGGGTCGAGGCCGTCGTCGACGGGCGTACCCGGGTGTCGTACGCGGAGCTGGGCGCCCGGGTGGAGCGCGCGGCGGCGGCGTGCGTGGCGAACGGGGTGCGGGTCGGGGACCGGGTCGCCCTCTGGGCGCCGAACTCCCTCGACTGGATCGTCTCCGCGCTCGGCGCGGTCTCGGCGGGCGCGGTCCTCGTCCCGCTGAACACCCGCTTCAAGGGCGGCGAGGCGGCGGACGTGCTGGCACGCAGCAGGGCGAAGCTGCTGTTCGTCACCGGAACGTTCCTCGGCACCTCGTACGTGGCCTCGCTCCGGCGCGCGGCGGGCGCGGACGGGGGGCGGCTGCGGGCGCCGGGGGCCGGGAGCGGGTGCGAGCCGCCGGGGCCGCTGCCCGGACTGCCGCAGCTGGAACAGGTGGTGGTGCTCTCGGACGACGCCCCCGCCGACTTCCGCACCTGGAAGGACTTCCTCGCCAGCGGTGACGGTGTCACGGCGGAGGAGGTGCGGGCGCGGTCGGCCGGACTGACGGGCCACTCCCCCTCCGACATCATCTTCACGTCCGGGACGACCGGCCGCCCCAAGGGCGCGGTGATCACCCACGCGCAGACCCTGCGGGCGTACGAGGTGTGGAGCGAGCTGGCCGGGCTCCGGCAGGGCGACCGCTACCTCATCGTGAACCCGTTCTTCCACACCTTCGGCTACAAGGCCGGGGTGATCGCCTGCCTCATGCGGGGCGCGACGATGATCCCCCAGCCGGTGTTCAACGTGGAGACGGCGATGGCCAACGTGGCGGCCGAGCGGGTCTCGGTCCTGCCCGGGCCGCCCACCCTCCACCAGTCCCTCCTGGACCACCCTGCCCGCGACGACTACGACCTCAGCGCCCTGCGCCTGGTGGTGACGGGCGCGGCGGTGGTCCCGCTCCGGCTCGTCGAACGGCTGCGGGCCGAACTGCGCGTGGACACCGTGCTGACGGCGTACGGCCTGTCCGAGGCGTCCGGCATCGTCACGATGTGCCGGCGCGGCGACGAGCCGTCGGTGATCGCGTCGACGTCCGGACGGGCGGTCCCGGGGACGGATGTGCGGGTCGTCGATCCGCTGGGCGTCCCCCTGCCGGCCGGCTCCCCCGGAGAGGTCCTCGTCCGTGGCTTCAACGTCATGCGCGGCTACTTCGAGGATCCCGCCGAGACCGCGCGCACGGTCACCGCCGACGGGTGGCTCCGCACCGGCGACATCGGCGTCCTGGACGAGGACGGCAACCTCCGGATCACCGACCGGCTCAAGGACATGTTCATCGTCGGCGGCTTCAACGCGTATCCCGCCGAGATCGAGCAACTCCTCGGCCTCCACCCGGACGTCGCGGACGTGGCGGTCGTCGGCGTCCCCGACCCCCGCCTCGGCGAGGTCGGCAAGGCGTTCGTCGTACGCCGCCCGGGGTCCCTGATAACCGCCGACGACCTCATCGCCTGGTCCCGCCGCGAGATGGCCAACTACAAGGTCCCGAGGGTGGTGCACTTCGTGAGCGAACTGCCGCGGAACGCGAGCGGGAAGGTGGTGAAGGGGGAGTTGCGGGGGTGGTAGCGGGGGAGAGCGGCCGGAACGGCGGGAGAGTCTCGCCTCAGCCGCCGCTCAGCCGCCGCCCTCCACACGGCGGCCCGGCCGCCGCCCAGTTGCCGTCCGGCCGGCGCCGAATCGCCGTCCGGCCTACGGTCAGGTGTTGTTCAGCGACTGTCGGGCCGCTGTGTGGAGTGCGTGGATCTCCTCCATCGCCTCGCGCCAGGCGGGGTCGTCGGGGTTCACGGTGCGGGCGGTGTGCTCGGCGGTGCGCAGGCGGGCGGCGGTGGCGGGGACGCGGGCGATCTCGACGGCCACGGCCCAGGTGTCGAGGAACCGGGTGATCGGGCCGAGGCTGCCCGTGCGGGCCGCCAGCGTGATCGCCTCGTCCTTCTGCCGTTCCATCTCGCCCACGCGGTGCGGGGCGACCTGCTCAAGGGCCGCTCGCAGCGCCGGGGGTGTCCGCTCCGGCCGCGAGGCGACGGGAGCACCGGGTTCGACCTCCGCTGTGACCATCCTGGTCCTCTCCTCGCTCGTACCGGCCCGCTCCCCGGACACACCTCGGCCGCGGTGGCTCCCCCTCCGCGCCACCGCGGCCGATCCCCGTGTCCCCGTCGGTACGGAACGTCCGGTGCGCCTACTTGCCGCCGTCGAGGTCGAGGGCGGGCGGGGCGGGCATGCTGTTGTCCATCGTGGTGATGGCGTCGGTGTCGACCGGCTCGCTGGGCATGCTGTTGTCCAGCGGCTTGACGATCGGGTTCTTCGGCGGCGTGGGCATGCTGTTGTCCATCGTCGTGATGGTCGCGGCGTCGGTCTTGACCGGCTCGCTGGGCATGCTGTTGTCCTGAGTGGTGTTCTCCGCGTCCGTCTTCTTGTCGCTCATGGTCTGAGTTCCTCTGCTGTGGTGACTGGGCAGAAACGCCCGCCCGGAAGCTCCCCCGAGGGCCGCCGGACGGGCGAATCGGAGTCGCACCCTAACCGGGGCGCTCCCTGCTCAGACCGCCTGCCCCCCGACGCGACGGTCTGGCACGTATGAGACTGCCGGTCGGACATAAACGAATGCTGAACGACCGCGCGTGCGACGGTCAGACCGCCGGGGAGCGAGCGATCAGCTTGCGCACGGCCGCTGCCTCGTCGGTGGCGCCGCTCAGCTCGTACAGGCTGATCGCGTCCCGCCAGCAGGCGCTCGCCCGGTCCGTCTGGCCCACGGCGGAAAGGGCCCGCCCCAGGAGGGCCACGATGTGACCACGCATCCGGTCGCCGCCGACACAGCCCAGGGCGAGGGCCTGTTCGGCGTGCTGGGCGGCGCGTGCGGGACGTCGCGCGGCGAGATGCACCTCGGCCTTGCGGAAGTGGGTGTTCCCTTCCCAGAGCCGCTGCCGGTGCTCGGCGAAGATGTACTGGGCGTCCGAGAACTGCCCCAGCGCCTCGTCGTGGCGGCCCGCGCTGGTCAGCGCCAGACCGAGCGCGAGATGGGCGTTGGCACGGCGCATCGGCCGCCCCATCTCGGCGTGCAGGTCGAGGCTGTGCCGGGCGATGTCGATCGCCTTCTCGACATTGCCCATGCCCAGGTGGGCGCGGGAGAGGTTCGCCAGGGTGACCGCTTCGTTGAGCCGGTTGCCCGCCGCCCGGTAGCCCTCGATCGCCTGCTCCAGGAACGTCTTGCCGTCCGCGTAGCGGCCCTGGTGCATGGAGATGAGGCCCCGGTCGTTGGCCACCCAGCTGGCGGCGACGTCCTGGGCTGTGGCTGTGAGGTCCATGGCCAGCCGTGCCTGGTCCCCGGCCTGCTGGATACGGCCGGAGACCAGGAGGACGTTGGTCAGCATCGTTCGCGCCCGCCCCTCCGCCCGCGCGTCCCCCGCCGCACGCGCCGCGTCGCACATCGCGCGCGCCGTCGTCTCGTACTGGTGGGAGTTGGCGCCCGACTCGGTGAGGTCCTTGGCGGCCCAGAGCAGGTCGACCGCGCGGCGCAGCCGGTCCGTGCCGGCGGACTGGCGTACGCAGGCCAGGAGGCAGGACGCCTCGGTGTAGAGCCAGTCCAGCGCGGCGGAACCCTCGGTGAAGCGCAGGCCCGGATAGACGGTGGGCTCCAGATGGTCCACGAGCCGGTCGCCGGGGCGCTCGATCGCGTAGACCTGGGAGGCTGTCGCCAGATAGTGGTCCAACAGCCGCGACATCGCCGACTCCCGGTCGCTCGGCGGCTGTTCGTCGCGTTCGGCGCATGCACGCGCGTAGAGCCGGACGAGATCGTGGAAGCGGTAGCGGCCGGGTGCGGCGGATTCCAGGAGGGACGTGTCGACGAGGATCTCCAGCAGGTCCTCGGTCTCCTCCGGCGGCAGGTCCAGTACGGCGGCCGCGGCGGCCAGCGAGATGTCCGGGCCGTCCGCCAGCCCCAGCAGCCTGAACGCCCGTGCCTGCGCGGGCTCCAGCTGGCCGTAGCCCAGCTCGAAGGTGGCCTTCACCGCGAGGTCGCCGGCCTGCAGTTCGTCCAACCGCCGCCGTTCGTCGGCGAGTTTCGCGGCCAGGACGGACACCGTCCAGGTCCTGCGCGCCGCCAGCCGGGAGGCGGCGATGCGGATGGCGAGGGGCAGGAAGCCGCAGGCCGCGACGACGTCGAGGGCGGCCGTGCGTTCCGCCGCGACGCGTTCCTCGCCGACGATCTTCGTGAAGAGCCGCAGGGCCTCGTCGGGGGACATCACATCGAGGTCGACGAGATGCGCACCGGCCAGGTCCACCATGCGCACCCGGGCGGTGACGAGGGCCGCGCAGCCCGCCGTCCCCGGCAGCAGGGGCCGTACCTGGGCGGCGTCGCGCGCGTTGTCGAGCAGGACCAGCACCCGGCGGCCGTCGAGGACCGACCGGTAGAGGGCGGCCCGTTCCGCGAGGGAGTCGGGGATCGCCGAGTCGGCCGTGCCCAGGGCGCGCAGGAAGGCGCCGAGGACCGTCTCCGGCTCGGCGGGGCGGGCGCCGGCGCCCTGGAGGTCGACGTACAACTGGCCGTCGGGGAAGGCCCCTCTGGCCTGGTGGGCCACCCGCACCGCGAGGGTCGTCTTGCCGACGCCGCCGATGCCGGCCAGCGCGGAGACGGCCATCACCTGGCCCTCGGCGGCGGAGGCCTGCGCCAGCACCGCGCTCAGATCCTCGACGAGGGAGGCGCGGCCGGTGAAGTCCGGCACGGTGGCGGGAAGCTGGGCCGGGCGGACCGCGGCGGCGGCCGGCTCGGGGGCCAGCGGCGCGGAGGGTTCCGCGAGGCCGGGGTCGGCTCGCAGGATGCGCTGCTGCAACTCCCGCAGGCCGGGGCGCGGGTCCACGCCGAGTTCGTCCGCGAGCAGGCGGCGGGTGTCCGCGTACACCGCGAGGGCCTCCGCCTGGCGTCCGCTGCGGTAGAGCGCCAGCATCAGCAGTTCGCGCAGTCGCTCCCGCAACGGGTGCGCGGCGGTGAGGGCGGTCAGCTCGGAGATCGCCTCCGCGTGGCAGCCCTGCTCCAGGTCCATGTCCAGCCGGGACTCGACCAGTTGGAGCCGCCACTCGTCGAGGCGGGCCCGCTGGGTCTCCGCGTACGGCCCCGGAACGCTCGCCAGGACCTCGCCGTCCCACAGTCCGAGCGCCTTGTTCAGCAGTTGGCGGGCCTGGCACAGGTCCCCGGAGTTCTTGGCCTTCTCCGCGTCGGTCGCCAGTTCCTGGGCCACGGCGAGGTCCAGGGCGCCGGGGGACAGCGCGCGGATCGCGTAGCCGCCGGACTCGCTGACCAGGACACCGGGGGAGAGGACCTTGCGCAACCGGGAGGCGTACGTCCGTACGGCGGCCAGCGCCTGGGACGGCGACTCGTCGCCCCACAGCGCGTCGATCAGCTCGCTCGCGGTGGCGGTGCGGCCCTCGCGGAGCAACAGTGCGGCGAGCAGCGCGCGTTGCTGTGGCGAACCGGTGGCGAGGGGTTCGGTGCCGCGCCAGGCCCGCACGGGTCCGAGCACGCTGAAGCGCAGCTCGGCCGGGGCCTCGGGGGCCGGTGTCGCGATCTCGGCGTCCACTGCGGTCCTTTGCTCCGGCACTCGCGGCCCACCGACCTCCGGCACTCCCGGTCCACCGCCCATCGACAGCCCCCTCAGGCCTCCTGATATCCAGGCCAGTTTGCCTTGTTCATGGCAGATCCGTCAGCCGTGCGAGAGGTCGATCACAGGGAGCCACGCGGGATGTCACGAGCTCCACACAGACTCTTCGCAGCGGGGTTGGCGGCGGCACCATTACTGACGGGCATTGCTGACGGACCGTCAGATCGGCGCTACCGTGACGGACATGGACACCTTGGAGACGAGCGCCACGGATCCCGACCGCCCCGCCCCCGCCCCCTTCCCGAAGATCATCTCCGTCGACGACCACACGGTGGAGCCCCCGGACGTCTGGCAGGACCGGCTCCCCAAGAAGTACCTGGACACGGGCCCCCGGGTGGTCCGCGCGCCGCTGAAGGAGATGACGTTCCTCGGCGGCCGGTTCAAGCCCGTGATGGGCGCCCCCGGCGACGACGGCCCCATCGGCGACTGGTGGGTCTACGAGGACCTGCACCGCCCGCTGACCCGCCTCGACACCGCCGTCGGCTACTCCAGGGACGAGATCAAACTGGAGATCATCACCTACGAGCAGATGCGCCCCGGCTCGTACGACGTCCCGCAGCGCCTCGCCGACATGGACGTCAACCACGTCCAGTCGGCCCTGTGCTTCCCGACCTTCCCGCGCTTCTGCGGCCAGACCTTCACCGAGGCCGCCGACCGTGAGCTGGGGCTGCTCGGCGTCCGGGCGTACAACGACTGGATGGTGGAGGAGTGGTGCGGGCCGGCGGCACAGGGGCGCCTGATCCCCCTCACCCTCATCCCGCTCTGGGACGCGGAGTTGGCGGCGGCGGAGGTCCGCCGCAACGCGGCGCGCGGGGTCCGCGCCGTGGCCTTCTCGGAGATACCCCCGCACCTGGGCCTGCCCTCCGTCCACACCGACGACTGGGACCCCTTCCTCGCGGCCTGCGACGAGACCGGCACGGTCGTCGCGATGCACATCGGCTCCTCCAGCCGGATGCCGTCCACCTCGGCGGACGCGCCACCGGCCGTCGGCTCGACGATCACCTTCGCCAACTGCTGCTTCTCGATGGTCGACTGGCTGATGAGCGGCAAGTTCGAACGCTTCCCGAACCTCAAGGTCATGTACGCGGAGGGCCAGATCGGCTGGATCCCGTACATCCTGGAGCGCGCGGACGTCGTCTGGGAGGAGAACCGGGGCTGGGGCGGCGTCGCGGACAAGGTCCACCGCCCGCCGTCGGAACTGTTCGCCGACCACGTCTACGGCTGCTTCTTCGACGACGCGTTCGGGCTCCGCAACCTGGACGCGATCGGCGTCGGCAACGTCCTCTACGAGACCGACTACCCCCACTCCGACTCCACCTGGCCCGAGTCCCGCCAGGTCGGCGAGGCCCAGATGGGCCACCTGGCCCCGGACGTCGTGGACCGGATCGTGCGGCGGAACGCGATCGAGTTGCTGGGGTTGACGGAGGAGGGGTTGTGGGCGGGGCCCTGAGGGGTGGGTCGGGTCGGGTCGGGTCGGGGGATCGGGTGCGTCGTCGGGTGCGGGTTTGGTAGGGGCAGCAAGCACCACTTGATCACCGACGCCACCGGCATCCCGCTCGCCGCCACCCTGACCGGCGGGAACCGCAATGACGTCACCCAACTCATCCCGCTTCTCGAAGCCGTGCCGCCCGTGCGGGGCAAGCGCGGCAGGCCCCGGCGCCGTCCCGACGTCGTACTCGGCGACCGTGGCTACGATCACGACAAGTACCGCCGCCTCGTCGTTCCGGATTGGGCACCCAACGCTGGGTCGTGGAGCGCGCCTTCGCCCACCTGCACTGGTTCCGCCGCCTGCGGATCCGCTGGGCGATACGGGACGACATCCACGAAGCTACGCTGAGAGCATCGGAACCCAGTGCTTCATCAGCTGGTGCAGACGCTGTCGATGGTCGGCGATCCAGTCGTCGGGCAGGGCGATCGGCACGCGCACGGTGACCATGGATCCTGACTCGTCCTCTACCACCACCTCCGGACAGTCACGCTCGCCAGTGAGTTGGATGAAGATGGACGCTCCCCTGCTCATCTCCATCCATGCGACATCCTCGCCGGCGTCGAGCTTGTTCAGTGCGTGGGACCAGCTCTCCAGCTTCGAAACGGACAACGCCAGGTAACAGCGGCCGGACACGAAGGGCGTCCCGACGACGATCTCGGCATCGAGCCCGGCAGCCCACCCGGGGTTACGCCCCAGGACGTTGACGGTGACGCTGTTCCCCTCGTCATCGGCGAGGGAGATGAGCTCCCTCGGAGTGATGTCGTCCATAGCCACCCCTTCATCGGCGAGTGCCGAGAGATCGTCGCCCCGCCGGAGTGCAATCGCCACCTCATCTCGTCAGGGGTTCTTATCCACAGGCCGGAACGGGGTCGGCGGTTCCTCCGTACGTCCGGGTCACGACGGAGCTCAAACATGGCCGAAACTGGGGTCCCGTGCTGATATTCCCTCGGGTATCACTGGGCACGTAAGTTACTTGAGACTTGTACAACCCTTCGGTGATTGGAAGAAGGCATGCGCCTCACGACCCCCCACAGCCGCACGCGCCGCACGGTCCGTTCCGCTTCCTTGGCCGCCCTGCTCGCCCTCACCGGTGCCACCGCCCTTGTCGCAGCGCCCACGGCGTCCGCAGCCACCACGGCCTCACTCACCGCCAACGTACCGATGGCCGCCAGAGGGGCCGGCATGTCCGTCGTGTATTTCGGTACTCTCCGGATCGACGACGGCACCTCCGTCACCTGCCTGGGCGCGCGGGACGCCGACGTCTCCGGCGGCAACGGCCGGATCATACTCGCCACCGACTACAAGATCACCACGGGCGCCACCTATAACATCTCCGCCTGGGAGGGCGGCAACTGCGGCTCGGGTGGGGGGATGCAGTCCCTCGGCGGCGTGACCGTCAAGCCCACGGCCGCCGACGTCTCCAACGGCACCTACACGGTCAGCATCCCCTAGAAGGCTTGGACGAGCTAGCCGTCCTGATCGGGTCAAGTTTGCGTGATGGTGCAGATTTTGGCTGTTCAGGTGGCTGGTCCGGCTCGTCGGAGGTAGTCGTCCACGGCTTGTCGTAGGCGCGGGTGGCGGTGCGGAGCGTGGGCTGGTCGGGGTCGGCGAGGTCGGCCAGCCCCTTCGGCAAAAGCGGCTCGATCACCGCCCACAACCCGTCACTGACCTCCCACGGCTTCCGCCGCGCCATGGTCACACCCCACAAAAGACGGGATCACATACCTCTCCGCCGTGCCCCAACACGATCTTTCTGCAAGGACTCCTAAGGGGCGCGGGAACTGCCCGAGAACCCCCACCGGACCCGCGTCTACCCACCCACCCCGAACCGCCTGTCAGTCGGTGCCTGTGCGGAGGAAGTACAGCACCGTCATCGTCACCGCCGTGCCCAGCACGACGCCCCGCAGCGCACGCCCCGGCAGCCGGAGCGCGAGCCGGGCCCCGGCGAAGCCGCCGACGACCGCGCCCATGAGCATGGCGGTGAGGAGGACCGGCGCGGCCAGTGCGTCCGAGGCGACGAGGAAGAGCGCGGCGGCGCTGACGTAGACGGCGGTCACCTGGGCGATCCGCATGGGATTGCCGGTGGCCGGATCAAGCCCGAGGCCGAGGCTCCACAGGGCCAGCATCAGGATGCCTACGGCTCCGCCGAAGTATCCGCCGTAGATGGAAAGCAGGAACTGACCGGCCAGCAGGACCCCGGGCCCTAGGCTGCCCACCCGCTCCGGGCCCGCGCCTAGCAGCCGCAGGGCGGGCCGCCCGAAGGCGAGGACGACCGTGGCGAATGCCAGCAGCCACGGCACGGCGGCGTCGAAGGACGCGGACGGAAGGACCAGCAGAAGGGCCGCGCCGACGCCGCCGCCCAGCACACTCGTCGTGGTCATCGCCCGTGTGGAGGCCCCGCCGACCTGTGTGATCTCGTGCCGGGAGACCCAGGTGCCGGCCACCGAGCCGGGCAGCAGGGCGATGGTCGAGGCCGCGTTCGCCGTCACCGGCGGCAGACCGGCCGCGACCAGCGCGGGCAGCGCCACGAACGTGCCCCCACCGCCGACCGCGTTCAGCGTGCCCGCAGCGAGCCCGGCCAGCAGCACGAGCAGGATCTCCGAGGTCTCCGACATCAGCCGAGCATCGCGCCCGCGGCGGCGCCCCGCAACGAGGCCCCCCTGTGTGATCCGGCGTGATCCGGTGCGATCCACGCATCGAGCCCAAGGTCGGGCCCGACCCTCGGCACCGACCGCCTTCGCCCCTGGACGATGCCGCCACGTCCCTTGTCTGACGGGCCGTCAGCTACGACGATGAGGGTTCCGACCGACTCGTGGTCCGACAGACAGAGGAGCAGCCGTGCCATCAGCGGACGAAGCCCCACTGACCTACGGGATGCAGCTCCCCGTCCAGTCGCAGAGCACCCTCTACGCCGAGCTCTGGGAGGCGGACGCCGGGGCGGCGGAGCTGGCCGAGGTCGCGCGGGCCGCCGACCGGGCGGGGTTCGCGTATGTCGCCGTCTGCGACCACGTGGCCGTCCCGCGCCGCCTCGCACCCGCGATGAGCACGGTCTGGTACGACCCGGTCGCCACGCTCGCCTACCTGGCCGCCGTCACCGAACGGGTCCGGCTGCTCAGCCACGTCGCGGTCGTCGGCCTGCGCCATCCCCTCCTCACGGCCAAGCAGTACGCCACCCTCGACCACCTCGCCGGCGGCCGGCTGATCCTCGGCGTGGGCGCCGGGCACGTACGGGAGGAGTTCGAGGCGCTGGGGGTGGACTTCGACCGGCGGGGAGCGGTGCTGGACGAGTGCGTCGACGCCCTGCGCGCCGCCCTCGGCCCCGACGAATTCCCGTCCCATCACGGCAAGGTGTACGACTTCGAGGACCTGGGCCAGCGGCCTCGCCCGGCCCAGGCCCGTATCCCGGTGTGGGTCGGCGGTTCGTCCCCCGCCGCCGTCCGCCGGGCCGCCGTCCGGGGCGACGGCTGGCTGCCCCAGGGTGACCCCCGCGACCGCCTCCCGGCCCAGATCGCCCGACTCCGGCGACTGCGGGAGGAGGCGGGCGTCACCGGCCCCTTCACCATCGGCGCGATCACCGAGCCGCTGTACGTGGGCGAGCCGGGGTGGGACGTCGGTCGCCGCACCCTCACCGGGAGCCCGGCCGCGATCGCCGAGTCCTTGCGTGCTTACGGGGCGATGGGGGTGGATCAGATCCAGGTGCGGTTCCGGAGTCGGGACGTAGGCGAACTCATAGATCAGATCGGCAAGTTCGGGGCCGAGGCGGGGCCCCTCCTGTGAAAGCTCCTAGCGAGAAGCCCTTTCGGCGTCGTCCGGTTCCGCTTGCCCGGGGCCGGCGGCATAGGCGAGCGGGGGTGCGATGGCTTGGGCGTCGGCTCCCTCGCCGACCCACAGTCCGATGAAGAGCGCGGCGGTCGCTTCCAGGAGCCCGGCTCGTTCGAGACCGCCGCCGGCCACGGGTTCGCAGCCGACATGCCGCACCAACTGGTGAACAAGTGCGAGAGCCGGTTCGTCGTCTCCGCAGACCGGAACGGCCAGCGGCCGCCCGTCGAAGACGGGCGGCGCCATGCGCCACACATCCTCGTGGCAGAGATTGAAGGCCTTGACCACATGGGTTCCCGGTGCCGCCGCGGCCAGTCGCTGTGCAGCCGAGAGGCCGCCCTGTGTCAGCAGTTGGAAGCCCGGACCGACCGGATTCGAGCAGTCGATCAGTACCTTGCCGTGCAGGGCCGTCCGGAGTTCCCGCGCCACGCTCGCCCCCGCGCCGAAGGGCAGCGCGGCCAGCACCACCTGACCGAACTCGGCCGCCGCACGCAGACTGGCCGGCTTCGCGCGGCCCCCGAGCCGCGTCGCGAGCCGCTCCGCCTTGTGTACGTCCCGCCCTCCGACGGCCACGTCGTGCCCGGCCCGGACCCAGTGGGCGGCGAGCGCGTCCGCCATGTTGCCGGTGCCCAGTACGCCGATTCTCATCACTGCTTTTCCCCTCACTCGTGTCCTCCCAGGGCCCGCTTGGACCGTTCGCAACCACGCTAGAGAGCCCGTCGGGCACCATTCGGTACGTGACGACCGACGCTTTCCTCGCCGACTGCCGCGCCCGCCTGGCCTTCGACCTCCTGTCCAACACGTGGAACGCCGTCGTGCTCTGGGCACTGCGCGACGGCCCCAGACGCCCGGTCGAACTGCGCGAGCAGATCGGGGGGATCAGCTCCAAGGTCCTCACCGAGACACTGCGGCGCCTGCAGTCCAACGGACTGGTCGACCGGCAGGCACACCCCGGAGCGCCACCGCGCGTCGAGTACCGACTCACCGCCCTGGGGCGGTCTCTGCTGGCCCCCATCGACGCTGTCGGGGCTTGGGCCTTCGAGCATGGCGATGAGGTCCTGGCCGCGCAGGAAGCCCAATGCACCGCCATGACCCAGCAGTTCGCCTCCCCGGAAGGGCCGGGCCAGGACCTGCCCGGCTGAACGCGGCACCGGAGCACCGAGGCACCGAGCCGGACCGGGCGGTCACCGCTGTGGCCTCATCAGGTGCAGATCCTCACCCCACGCGTCCAGCACCGCTCCGTGTCCTGCCCGGCGGGCCACGGTCTCGACCTGGGCGAAGAGTCGGCGCTGTGCGGATACGTCGCCCGTGGCCGTGATGTGTTGAACGGCGTCGAGGAGGGGGGCGGTGGTCCAGTCGGGGAGCGGGTATCGGGTCAGCTCCCATGCCAGGTACTTGTTGTAGGGGCGGGGGCGGCGGTCCAGGGCGAAGAGGGTTTCCAGGAGGAGGCGGACGCTGTCGGCGGCGTCCAGGCGGGCCGCGAGAGGGAGGCCGTCGCGGGCGTTCTTGACCGAGCGGTAGAGGGAGTTGGCGTAGGCGTCGAGGTACGCGGCCGCCTCCCCGTGGGCCTCGTCGGCGTCGAGCCGGGCCTTGGCGGACAGGATCCGGGCGATCCCTCCGTCCAGGCGGTCCAGCACGACCCGGGCGCGGGCGAGGGCGTACCGCTCGAAGCCGGGCATCCCGGCGGCGCGGAACTCGTCGAGGGTGAGGACGACGAGGTCGAGCTCGGGGGTGCGGTGCCCCGCGAACCGGGTCAGGGCCGTCGACGCGCCCTCGGCGAGGACGACGTACAGGTCGTGGTCCGAGTGGGCGGTGGTCATGCCCTCGTGGGCCCGGGAGCCCTTGAGGACGAGGCCGACGACGGCGGGGTCGGCGGTGGCGAGTTCGACGAACGTGTCGTAGTCGTAGGACATGCGGGGCCGAGGGGCGGTCATGGCGTGATCTCCCGGTGTGGGTGGAGGACGGGTATGCCGAACCGGGCGGCCCCGGGACGCGCCGGGGTCACCCGCATCCTCTGCGGCGGCACTCGGCCACCGCCCGGCAGATCAACGCACCTGCGGACCCTACCGCCCACCCGTCGCACGAGTCCCGCACTCGTCCTGGGTTGCTGCCGAGGCCGTTCACTGATCCGTTTTGCTCAGCCGACCGGTCCCGTCGTCGCGAGCGGCCGTACCGCCGGTTCGAGCAGCGACAATGTCCGCTGGTGCGCATCGAGGCCGACGCGGATGCCGACCGGCATCGGCAGATTCGGGCCGGCATGCCCGAACTCGACGTTGCCCAGGACGGGGATATCACGGTCGCCGAGGACGTCGAGGACTATCTCGGCCAGGGTCGGTGATGCGTCAGGAGCATCGGCCGTGCCGAGCCCGTCGATCGCGTCCGGAACGCCCACGACCATGCCGGAGATCCGATCGAGAATGCCAGCGTGTCGCAGTACCTGCAGATAGCTCCATACATGCGATGCCTGGCCGCCCGCCTCCTCCCAGAACAGCACCGCGCCGTCGAAGCATTCGAGTGGCAGCGCGAAAGACGTCGCCTGCACCAGCGCGATACGGTTGATCACTCCGCCGATCAGCCGGCCTTCGGTGCGACCGGCGCGCCAGCACTCCCACGACGGGGTGGCCGGCAGCGCACCGATCGCCTCGTCGCCGGTCAGCAGCGTCGAGTAGAGCTTTTCGAGTTCTGCTCTGCGTGCCGCGGGCGCGGACTGCCAGTACCCGCCGAGTCCACGGGTGGCCACGTCGGCGTGGAATCCGACCAGCCCCGTCCGCGCGTAGAGCACCAGATGCAACAGTGAGATGTCGCTGTAGCCGAGGATCGGCTTGGGGTCGGCCGCGATCGCCTCGAAGTCGATCAGGTCGAGGTAACCGAGCGCGGTCTGCCCGCCGTCGTGCGCGATGATCGCGCGCACCTCAGGATCACGCAGCAGAGCGTTGAACTCCCCGGCGATCTCCGTCGGCGCAGCCGCGCTCCACCAACGGTGCCGCCCCGCTTCGAGCAGCGGTGCCCGACGCACCCGGAACCCCATCCGCTCGAGCACGGCCACCGCCTGCTGGAGGTCGGGCTCGTACACCGCGTCGAGCGGTCCGGAGAGTGCTGCGACAACGACGAGATCCCCGGGCTTCAGGGCACGAGGCCGAAGCAGGTGAGGCAGTTGAGGCGGTGCGGAACCGGTCACCGCCGCAGTGTCCCCACACGCGCAACAACTCGCTACGCAATTTGTCAGGCACGGGCACTGATGCCTCAGCCGGCGAGCAGGGCCCGCAGCCACTGGTCTTCGCGTTGCTCGATGTATTCGGCGTCGTTTCGCCAGGCGTCGCCGTGGCCTTCAGCCCACAGCCTTGCCCAGGGCTGCGCTCCTTGGGCTGCCTGTTCGCGCAGGAAGTCGTGCATGGAACGCGTACGGCGCCCCAGGAGAGGGACCAACCCACGGCGTTCGGACTCAGCCAGACCGTAGGCGTCGGCGAAGACGCGCAGTCGGTCCGCGGCGTCCGGGCTCTGCCAGTCCGGATGCGCGGACAGTGGGATGAACCCGTGCATGGCGTATGCGACATCCCACAGGCGCGAACCGGGACCTGCGGCGTCCCAGTCGATGAAGGCCCACCGCGCCTCGTCCGCGACCACGAGGTTCCAGGGGGCCAGGTCGTTGTGGGCGATGATGTCACTGCCCTCAGCGGGGATCAGCGTCTGCCACCGCGCATCGGAGGGCGGCGTGAAGTCCTGCACGGCGTCGTGGAAGTCCCGGATCAGCCGTGCGACGCGAGCCAGTTGTCGAGCGGGTTCCATCAGCGGGAACCGGTCGGGCCAGACCACATCTCCCGGCATGAAGGTCAGGACTTCACGCCCTTGATCGTCAATGCCGAGTGGGCGAGGCGCCGCGCCGAATCCCACCTTGTGCAGGTGGGCAAGCAGGGCATGCACAGCGGGAGTCCATGGTCCGGCCGGACGGCGAACGGTGTCCCCGACGCGAACGACACCCTCACTTACGTTGCCACCGGACAAAGGCTGTTCATCATCGGGCCGCATCGAACCAGTGTGTCGGATCAGCTCGTCGTGATCACCCCATTACCGGGCCCACCGAGCACCCGGGTCCCGCCCCCCGCCGGAGCGGCCCTGTCTCCGCGCACTGACCGGCTCGTCGGCGAACTCCCCTGTCCCGCAACGAAGTTCGGGACAGGCGGGTTTCGGTCGTCACCGTGGGCCGAGCCACGCAACCTGTCTGACAGCTTCGCGGTTCGTTCTTGAAACTTCGAACAACTGGCGCCGGAGTCACGTATGTAGGGGAGTCATGGCTTCGGCGGAAGGACACGCGAGGTGCGATCCCCCCGGCACGTCAGAACGTCCCAGCACACAGGCACCCCCGTATCAGCTGTTCCCGCACGCCCCTCCCACCTCCCGACACACCCACCCCGCCAACCCTCACCGTCGTCCCCGGGCCTGTCCGTCGCCCTGGCCTGTGCCCCGGGCCGGTGGCCGCACGACGACTGGCCGGCCCCCGACGACCGGTACGTGAGCAGCGCGCTCCTCGTCCCGCCGCCCTACCGTGAACTGCGCGAGACCGACGCGGATGTCGTGGTCCTGCACTGCGAGGACCCGTCGGAGTCCTTCGCCGGGCTGCTGAAGGCCATGGGCTCCCTGCGCGCCCCGGTGATCGTCGTCAGCCCCCGGCAGGACACCGACACGGTGGTGGAGGTGTTCCGGGGCGGGGCCGGGTATCTGGTCGAGGGCGACTACTGCACCTGCATGCTGTCGTCCGCGGTCGTGGCCGCTACCGTCGGCCACACCTCCTTCTCGCCCGTGGCCTGCGCCGCCATCCGCGACGCGGCGCGACAACTGCCGGAGCAGGCGCAGGCGACGGAGCACCTGCGCTCCCTGCTCTCGCCGCGTGAACGCCAGATCATGGAGCTCCTCTCCACCGGACTCGGCGCCCAGGAGATCGGGCTCCGACTGACACTGAGCGAGAAGACCGTCCGCAACAACCTCAGCAACATCTACGCCAAGCTGGATGCCCGGGGGAGCACGGAGGCAGTGCTGAGATGGCTGGGCGCGGCCTCCGCGGTTCGCGTATGAGAACGCTCTGACGGTCTCCTGGTAATCTCCCGAAGATCTCCCGAAGGTCTCCTGAAAAATCCCCCGCGCAAGGCACGGGGGATCATTCGGCTTTCTCCGGTCGCTATTGGATGGTGACTTCGGAGAGCGGCACCTCGACGTCGGTCACGTTCGCGCCACCCTCTTCGAATCCGGGCTCGGCGCGGACGCTTCCCTCACTGTTGAGGATTCCGTTCGCCTGCGGGGAATCGCACTTCACATTGCGCAGCCAGAGGCGGCCGTCCGGTGTTCCGCTGGGCAGGAGCTGCGGATAGAAGACGTGGACGGTGGCGGCGTTCTCGCTGGGCGAGAAGAACACCTTCTGGCCGTCCTGGGCCTCCTTGTAGGTGGCCTTGAGGAAACCGCTCACGTCGGTGCGCTTGTGGGACCACATGAAGAAGGCGACGTGGTCCGCCTTGACCGTGTCGGACCTGGAGAAGGAGAACGACGACGTCGTGTCGTCGCGCTTGATGTTGAATTCCTGCGTGGCGAACTTGACGCCGATCTCGAAAACGGAACTCGCCAGCTTGGTGCTGCCGTCCGTGTTGAAACCGTCCTCCAGCTGAATGACGCGGGTCACCGACGCCGTGCCGCTGAAGGTCTTCGTCGCCGCGGTGCTGACCCCGCAGTTGTCGGTCACCGAGGTGACCCGCTCGTTGGGGCCGAGGCTGTTGGCCTTGAACTGGACGTCGACGAACTCGCAGTTCTCCAGCTTGTCGGAGTCCGTGCGGCAGTCGGTGGCCACCTCGTCGGGGGTGGCGGCTCCCGCGCTGTACATCAGCGGGACGGCCAGTCCGAGGGCGGCGACCGGCGCCAGCGCGAGGGTGATGCGC
The DNA here is from genome assembly GCF_036322545.1 of Streptomyces sp. SP18BB07. Classification (NCBI taxonomy): domain Bacteria; kingdom Bacillati; phylum Actinomycetota; class Actinomycetes; order Kitasatosporales; family Streptomycetaceae; genus Streptomyces; species Streptomyces sp. SP18BB07. Next base: position 23,755 of record NZ_JAQYWT010000319.1, on the reverse strand, counting down.
TTCTTCTTGCTGCGGTGGTTGCCGCTGCGCCCGGTGCGTGTCATGGGGGTCTCCTGCGAAAAGGGTCGAATCGAGAGGGAAGTGCTGGTGGGGGGAGGGGTGGGGGACGGGGAGGGAGAGAGGGGTGGGGGAGAGGGGGAGGGGGAGGTCAGCAGTCCTCCAGGACGACCTTCGTGGTGCCGTCCGCGAGTCCGGGGGTGCCCGCGGCGCTGTCCAGGATGACCGGGCCCTCGACGACCTCCGGCGCCACGAAGTTCTTCTCGGGGGAGGGGTTTACGGCGAAGCTGCCGGGGTCGGCGTCGAGATGCACCCGCCATTCGCCGGTCATGCGCTGCATCTTCGGCGTGAAGGTCACATGCATGACCTTGCCCACAGGAACTTCCCGCTGTTCCGACTCGCTGGCGGTGGCCGTCCTGACGGTCATGTCCAGCGTGCCCTTGTGCTTCACCCAGCCGCCGCTCAGGGCCCCGAAAAGCCCGCCGAGTGCGCCCTGCTGGGTCGCGGTGTACTTGCCCTGGCCCTGGCCCACCGCCTTCGAGAACTCGGTGGTCACCTTCGACGGTTCCGTGGCGTTCGGTTCGCAGTTCGGGAAATCGACGGTGACCTTCTCCGTGGGACCGTCGAAGGTCTCGAACTTCGTCTCGACGAAATCACAGGTATCGGATTCGAATCCATCGCCGAGTCCGCCCTTGAAATCGCTCACCGACTGCTGTTTTCCGTTGAGCTTGGCAGTCCTTTCGCACATCCTCATGATCCGCTCTACGGACGGCTCGTCGGCGGCGTTGGCCGAAGGCAGTAGTACGGTGACGGTGGCCGCGCCGGTCACGAGTGAAGCGCCGATCGCCAAGTATCGGACCTTCTTGTTCTTGAAGCGCCTCTTGGCTGCCATGGCTGTCTCTCCTTGGGAGTTGCTTTACCTTCTGATGGAGAATTATTGGGGCCGTGTACAGCCAGTGGACAGAGTCAAATGTCCCTACTCTCCGGTCACTTGTGATCACGGAAGCAAGCTGTCACCAGCCGGACTGACGCATCGTCAGGTCTGCCGGTACCCTGACCTCGACCAACACACCGCGATGGGAGTCCGCATGGGCAAGCTCGACGGACGTGTCGTCCTCGTCACAGGCGCCGCGCGCGGCCAGGGGGAGCAGGAGGTCCGGCTGTTCCGGGCGGAAGGGGCCGAAGTCGTGGTCGCCGACGTGCTCGACGACCAGGGAGAGGCCCTCGCCAAGGAGATCGGCGCGCTCTACATCCATCTGGACGTGAGCCGCGAGGACGACTGGACCGCCGCGGTGGCCGCGGCCAAGGGCGCGTACGGCCGCGTCGACGGACTGGTCAACAACGCCGGTGTGCTGCGCTTCAACTCCCTCGTCGACACCCCTCTCGACGAGTTCATGCAGGTGGTGTGGGTCAATCAGGTGGGCGTCTTCCTCGGGATCAAGGCCCTCGCCCCCGAGATCGAGGCGGCCGGCGGCGGCACGATCGTCAACACCGCCTCGTACACGGGGATGACGGGCATGGCGTACGTCGGCGCGTACGCCGCGACCAAGCACGCCATCGTCGGTCTCACCCGGGTCGCCGCGCTGGAGCTGGCCCGCAAGGGCATCCGGGTCAACGCGGTCTGCCCCGGCTCGATCGACACCGCGATGACCGACCCGGGCGACGAGGCGTCCGCCGAGGCCGTCGACAAGCTCTACCGCAAGCGCATCCCGCTCGGCCGGATCGGCCGCCCCGAGGAGGTTGCCCGCCTCGCCCTCTTCCTCTCCTGTGCCGACTCCTCCTACATCACCGGGCAGCCCTTCGTGATCGACGGGGGCTGGCTGGCCGGCGTGAGCCTCTGACCGCCCCGGGCCGGACGCGTATCTGACGGGACGTCAGCTATTGACGCTCCACGGGGCCGGTGGAACAGTCGGCCGTACCGAGATCTGACGGACTGTCAGAAACGGTCGAGACGACGACTGCCGGATATGGCTGAGGACGGTGAACCTCCTTGGAATTCGGGCTCTTTGTACAGGGATACGTGGGCAAGCGGGCCGAGACCGACCCCCTCGCGGAGCACAAGGCGCTGATGGAGGAGACCGAGTACGTCATCCAGGCCGACAAGTCCGGCTTCAAGTACGCGTGGGCCTCCGAGCACCACTTCCTGGAGGAGTACTCGCACCTGTCGGCCAACGACGTCTTCCTCGGCTACCTGGCGCACGCCACGGACCGGATCCACCTCGGCTCCGGCATCTTCAACCCGCTCGCCCAGGTCAACCACCCCGTGAAGGTCGCCGAGAAGGTCACGATGCTCGACCATCTCACCGAGGGCCGCTTCGAGTTCGGCAGCGGGCGCGGGGCCGGCTCGCACGAGATCCTCGGGTTCATCCCCGGGGTGACCGACATGAACTACACCAAGGAGATCTGGGAAGAGACCATCGCCGAGTTCCCCAAGATGTGGCTCCAGGACGAGTACGTCGGCTTCCAGGGCAAGCACTGGTCGCTGCCGCCGCGCAAGATCCTGCCCAAGCCGTACGGGAAGTCGCACCCCGCGATGTGGTACGCCGCCGGGTCGCCGCCCTCGTACTCCATGGCCGCGCGCAAGGGGCTCGGGGTGCTCGGCTTCAGTGTGCAGAAGGTCTCCGACATGGAGTGGGTGCTGGAGAAGTACAAGACCGCCATCGTCGACGCCGAGCCCATCGGGGACTTCGTCAACGACAACGTGATGGTGACGACGACCGCGATCTGCGCGCCCACGCACGACGAGGCGGTGCGGATCGCGGTCAACGGCGGGCTGCACTATCTGCCGTCGCTCGTCTTCCGGTACCACGACACGTTCCCCCGGCCGGACGGTTTCCCCGTGTGGCCGGAGACGCTGCCCGCGTACAACGAGGAGTTCATCGAACTGCTCATCGAGGAGGAGCTGCTCATCTGTGGGGACCCCGATGAGGTGTTCCGGCAGTGCAAGCGGTGGGAGCAGGCCGGGGCGGACCAGTTGAGCTTCGGGTTGCCGGTGGGGGTGCCCAAGGAGGAGACCCTGCAGACGATTCGGCTCGTTGGGGAGCACGTGATTCCGAAGATCGATACGGATCCTGTGCATCGGACGTCCCGCTTCCGGGCGGCGAGTTGAGGTCGGTACGGCGGCAGCGGGTTCGTGGGGGCTGGTCGCGCAGTTCCCCGCGCCCCTAAGAGCGTCAAGGGCACCCAGTTCTTACCAGGCACCCGGAAGGAGCGAGTCGTGCTCGACCATGTCATCAAAGGTGTGACCGTCGTCGATGGGACCGGGGCTCCCGCGTACACCGCCGATGTCGGGATACGGGACGGCCGTATCGCCGTCATCGGGAGCGTGACCGAAGAGGCCCGCACGTCCGAGGACGCGGCCGGGCTCGTGCTCGCGCCCGGGTTCGTCGACCCGCACACGCACTACGACGCGCAGTTGTTCTGGGACCCGTACGCGACGCCGTCCCTCAACCACGGGGTGACCACCGTCGCCGGCGGGAACTGCGGGTTCACACTCGCGCCGCTCCACCCCGACCGGCCCGAGGACGCGGACTACACGCGGCGGATGATGTCCAAGGTCGAGGGGATGTCGCTCGTCGCGCTGGAGGAGGGGGCGCCCTGGACCTGGAGTGGCTTCGGGGAGTATCTGGACGCGCTCGAAGGGCGGATCGCGGTCAACGCCGGGTTCATGGTGGGGCACTGCGCGCTGCGGCGGTATGTGATGGGGCCCGACGCCATCGGCGGGCAGCCGAGCGCCGAGCAACTGGACGCCATGCTACGGCTGTTCCACGAGGCGATGGAGGCGGGCGCCTGGGGGCTGTCGACCACGCAGTCCTCGACGCACAGCGACGGCGACGGGCAGCCGGTCGCTTCACGGCACGCGAAACCCGCCGAACTGATCGCGCTGTCGCGGGCGGTGGGCGAGCACGAGGGAACCCAGATCGAGGCGATCGTCGCCGGCTGCCTGGACCAGTTCAGCGACGACGAGATCGACCTCTTCGTCGAGATGAGCGCGGTGGCCGGGCGCCCCCTCAACTGGAACGTCCTCACCATCGACTCGGCCGTCCCCGAACGCGTACCGCGGCAGCTGGAGGCGAGCGAGCGGGCCCGCAAAGCGGGCGGTCGGGTCGTCGCCCTGACCATGCCGATCCTCACCCCGATGAACATGTCGCTGGGCACGTTCTGCGCGCTGAACCTGATCCCCGGCTGGGGGCCGATCCTGGGCCTGCCGGTGCCCGAGCGGATCGCGCGCCTGCGCGACCCCGGGGTGCGGGCGGAGATGCTGCGCCGGGCGGACTCCAAGGAGGCGGGCGTCTTCCGGCGGCTCGCCAACTTCGGCCGGTACGTCATCGGGGACACCTACAGCGAGGCGAACGAGGGCCTCACCGGGCGCGTCGTGCGGGACATCGCCGCCGAGCGGGGGCAGGAGCCGTTCGAGTGCCTGGTGGAGATCTGCGCCGCCGACGATCTCCGTACGGTCCTGTGGCCCATGCCCACCGACAACGACCCCGACTCCTGGACCCTGCGCGCCGAGACCTGGCGGCACGAGGACGTCCTCCTCGGCGGCTCCGACGCGGGCGCCCATCTGGACCGCATGTGCGGCGCCCCGTACACCACCCGGTTCATCGGCGACTGTCTGCGCGGCCGCAAGCTCGTCGGGCTGGAGCAAGCGGTGAAGATGCTGACGGACGACCCCGCGCGTCTCTTCGGTCTGCGGGAACGGGGGCAGGTGCGGGAGGGGTGGCATGCGGACCTCGTCCTCTTCGACCCGGAGCGCGTCGACGCCGGCAAGGCCACCCTGGTGCACGACCTGCCGGGTGACAGCCCGCGCCTCGACTCCAAGGCGATCGGCGTACGGGCGGTCTGGGTCAACGGCGTCGAGGCGATCCGCGACGACGTGGTGACGGGCGCCGTGCCCGGCAAGGTGCTGCGCAGCGGGCGGGACACGCGGACGGTGAGTACGCGGTGAGCCGGCCGGAGTCTTCGGAGGGCGCGTCGCAGAAGTCCTCGGAGGGGGCGTCGGAGAAGTCCTCGCAGCGGCGGCTGTTCATCGGGGGCTCCTGGGTGGAGCCCGACGGCGGGCACTACGAGGTGGTCGACCCGGCGACGGAGGAGGTCGTCGGGTGGGCGCCGGAGGCCTCACGGGAACAGGTGCACGCGGCGGCCGCCGCCGCCCGGGAGGCCTTCGGCCCGTGGTCGAGGACGCCCGCCGCCGAGCGGGCCGCGATCCTCGCCCGTACGGCGGACCACATACGACGCCACCTCGTCCCGTACGCCGCGCTCGCGCAGGCCGAGAGCGGTGCGACGACCGGGACGGCGCGGGGCATGCAGGTCGGGGTGGGCGCCGCCCGGTTCCAGCGGTACGCGCGCGTGGAGCCGGTGGAGGAGCCGATCGCGCCTCAGATCAACGAGGCCGGGCCCTTCGGGAAGGCGGCCGTGATGGGCGCCCTCGCTGTACGCCAGCCCGTGGGCGTGGTCACCTGCATCACCTCGTACAACAACCCCTGGGCCAACCCGGCCGGGAAGATCGCCCCCGCCCTCGCCATGGGCAACACGGTGGTCGTGAAACCGGCCCCGCAGGACCCGCTCTCCGTCCACCGTATGGCGGAGGCCCTGGAGGCCGCCGGTGTTCCGCCGGGTGTGGTGAACGTGGTGGGCGGGTCGGGGGCGGACGTCGGTGAGGCCGCCGTGGACTCACCGGACGTCGACATGGTGAGCTTCACCGGCTCGTCGGCGATCGGGCGGCGGATCGCGGAGGTGTGCGGGCGCGGGATGAAGCGCCAGCTGATGGAGCTGGGCGGGAAGGGCGCGGCGGTCGTCTTCGACGACGCGGACCTGGGCGCGGCCGTCGCCGGCATCGCCACCACCTTCACCTTCTACAGCGGGCAGATCTGCACGGCGCCGACGCGAGTGATCGCGCAGCGCGGGGTGTACGACCGGCTGGTGAGCCAACTGGCCGCCTACGCCGCCCGGTTGCCGGTGGGCGACCCGCGCGCGCCGGGCACGGTGGTCGGGCCGGTGATCTCGGCGGCCCACCGCGACCGCGTCGAGTCGTACGTCGAGCTGGGCCGCAAGGAGGGGGCGCGGGTGGTGGCGGGGGGTGAACGGCCGCCGTACGAACGGGGTTTCTGGGTGGCGCCGACCCTGCTGGCGGACTGTACCCCCGACATGCGGGTCGTCCGCGAGGAGATCTTCGGGCCGGTCGTCGTCGTCCTCCCCTTCGACGACGAGGACGAAGCGGTCGCCCTCGCCAACGACAGCGACTACGGCCTCATCGACTACGTCTGGTCCGGCGACGTCGCCCGCGCCTTCCGGGTGGCCCGGCGCCTGCGGGCGGGCGGCGTGGGCGTGAACACGGTCGGCCGCAACATGGAGGCGCCGTTCGGCGGCTTCAAGCAGAGCGGAGTGGGACGCGACGTGGGCTCGTACGCGCTGCACGCGTACAGCGAGACGCAGGCGATCGTCTGGCCGGGGTGAGCCGATGCCCTCTCCCTTCGGCGCGCGGCTGAGGTGATGATGGCTGGATGAGTGGGTCGGGTGGATCGGGTGGGACGGGTAGGTCGGGTGGGGCTGGCGGAGCTGGTGGGGCTGGGCGGCGTCCGCTGCTCTATCTGGACGTGGACGGGCCCTTGAACCCGTACGCGGCGAAGCCGGAGCGGCGGCCCGCCGGGTACTCGACCCACCGGATGAAGCCGCAGGGCTGGCTCGACCAGCATCCGGGCGAGCCGGCGGCGTACGTCAAGCCGTTGCGGGTGTGGCTGAACGAGGAGCACGGGCGGCGGCTGCGGGAGCTGGGGCGCCTGTACGACCTGGTGTGGGCGACGACGTGGGGCGCCGAGGCGAACACGTACATCGGGCCGGTGCTGGGGCTGCCGGAACTGCCGGTGGTGGAGTGGCCGGGGGCGGCGCGGACCCAGCCGCTCGACACGACGTCCTGGCCGGCCGGTCTGTTCTGGAAGACCCCGCATCTCGTCGAGCACGCGGCGGGGCGGCCGTTCGCGTGGGTGGACGACGAACTGAGCGTGATCGACCGCACCTTCGTCACCGGACGCCACGGATCCCACGCCCTGCTGCACCGCATTGACCCCCGACTCGGCCTGCGCGAGCCGGACTTCACGGCACTGGCCGACTTCGCCCGGACAGGAGTGCGGCCCGGACAGGACATGGGTACGGTCGGCTGATGATCGTCTGGGTGAACGGGGCCTTCGGGAGTGGCAAGAGCACGTTGGTGGAGGAGTTGCGGGGGTGGTGGCCCGACGCGCTGGTCTTCGATCCGGAGGTGATCGGGTACGTGCTCCGCGAGATAGTGGAGGTGCCGACCGGGGACTTCCAGGATCTGCGGCTGTGGCGGCGGCAGGTGGCCGGGTTCCTGGTGGGGCTGGCGGAGGAGTACGGGCCGCGGACGGTGCTGGTGCCGATGACCCTCGTGAAGTCCGACTACGTGGCCGAGGTGTTCGGCGCGATCGAAGCCGCCGGCATCCCTCTCCACCACTTCTTCCTGCGGGTCCCCGAGGACGTGCTGACCGCCCGCATCGACGGCCGTAGCTTCACCCCGGACGACCCCGAGCAGGACGAACGGGTCCGCCGGTGGTGCAAGGACCGCATAGCGGTGTGCACGGCCGCGGCCGACACCCTCCCCGCCGACACGGTGTTCCTGGACGGCGAGTCGAGCCCGGCCGAGCTGGCGGAGCTGGTGCTGGGGCGCGTGGGCGGGAGAGGCTGAGCGGATGACCCCGCAGACCCACCCCGTCGACCACGAACTCATCCGGGCCGCGGCCCACGTCGCCCGCACGCGCTGCCGGGGCGACAACCACACCATGGCCGCCGCGGCCCGCGCCCGGGACGGTCGGATCGTCACCGCCGTGAACGCCTATCACTTCACCGGAGGGCCCTGCGCCGAGTTGGTGCTCATCGGCGCCGCGGCCGCGCAGGGCGCCTACGAACTGGACGTGATCGTCGCCGTGGGCGACCGCGACCGAGGTGTGGTGCCGCCGTGCGGCCGGTGCCGGCAGGTCCTGCTCGACTACTTCCCCACGATCGGGGTCATCGTCGGCGAGGGCGACCGCGCACGAACCGTCCCCATCACCGACCTGCTGCCCGCGACCTACGTCTGGGCGGACCACCAACTCGACGCGGTCCCCGAACAGCACACCTGATGCCGCACCAGTCGACGTCCGCCCTGCCGCGAGGCCCTGCCTGTCGACGACTTCGGCCGCTGGCACCAGGACGTCACCCTCCGCTGGATCTACGTCCACATGATCGAGGAGTACGCCCGCCACAACGGCCACGCCGATCTGCTCCGAGAACGCATCGACGGCACCACCGGCGTACAGCGCCGGGTCGGACATGCGGTGGCGAAGATCGTCAAGGTGTCCCGATCAGCCTTGCGACGGCGGCCCGTGCATGACGGGCCGGGGCTGGGTCGCCACTGATGCCGGCTGTCACGATGGCTCCTTCGGCAAGCAGGAAGACCGGTTCAGCCACCGGCAGCCCGATGGCGTGCACCCACACCGCGATCTGATCGTGGAACCCCTGCTTGTGCGACCGGACTTCGGCAAGCACCGCCTCTGACGATGGGCCGAGCTCGCCGTGGGCGTTGATCCAGGCGCATCCGCGGAAGCCGGGTTCCGCGAACCACTCGGCAAGCCAGTCGAAGATCGCGAGTACGCGCTCGCGGGGATCCGGGACCTGCTCCACGTGGGCGGCCAGGTTTCCCCTCCATCGCTGGTCGCGACGTCTGAGCATCGCCACCACGAGGTCCTCCTTGGCCGCGAAGAACCGGTAGATCCGCTTCAGCGGCAGGCCGGATGCCGCACGGATCTCGTCCATCCCGACCGCCTGGATGCCTCGCTCGTAGAAGAGCCTCTCCGCTGCATCGAGCAGCGCTTCGCGGTCCAGGCGGTTCTGCTCGTCGCTGATCGGGGCTGGCATCCGGGGCTCCTTGACGTTGAGAACGATCGTTCCCTACCTTAGGCTCCGTCCGTAGAGAACGCACGTTCTCGATATGAGGAGGCCGCAGTGTCGGAAGATCGCCCGCCCTACCCACCGTTCACACAGGAGACGGCCCTGCAGAAGGTCCAGGCGGCTGAGGATGCCTGGAACACCCGCGATCCCCGCCGAGTGGCATCGGCGTACACGCGGGACTCGACGTGGCGGAACCGGGACACGTTCGTCCGTGGCCGCGATGAGATCGTCGCTTTCCTGACGCGGAAGTGGGAGCGCGAACTGGATTACGCGCTGCGCAAGAGCCTCTGGGCGTTCCACGAGGACCGGATCGCCGTCCGCTTCCAGTACGAGTGGCACGACGCGGAAGGCCAGTGGTGGCGCAGTTACGGCAACGAACTGTGGGAGTTCGACGAGCGCGGTCTGATGCGGCGCCGCGAGGCGAGCATCAACGACGTCCCCATCCCTGAAGCCGATCGGCGTATCCGCGGCCCCCGGCCCACGGACGAGCACGGAATCGACTTCCCCCTCCGGTAGCGCCCGCCGCCACGCCGCCCCGAGTCGGTGGGTTCAGGCTGGGCCGTTCGTTCGGAGCTTGCGCGGCTTGCCATACTTCCCGGATGGAGACGCGAGCCGTGGAGGTGGCGCGGCGTTGGCTGGCTGATCAGGGCGTCAGCCAGGTGCGCGACGGGTGGGTGAGCGACGAGAAGCCGGGGGTGCTGCTCACATCCAACGAGGTGGCGCATTCCTGGGCCGGCGATGTGTTCGCCGAAGATCTGAGCGCGGCCGACCGGGTTCGGTTGGCCTTCGGGCTGCTGGACCTCCTCGACGCATACTGGGTCACGTGCGAGATCCGGTTCGCGAACGAGGGTGCGGAGGGTCCACTGCCGGCCGACGTGCTGTGGGACGGCTACCGCCGGCGGCTGGAGGAGGACCGGGACGTCGAGGCCGTCACCTATCGGGCCCGGTGCGCTGGACGGTGAAGGAGCCGACGTACCGCACCGCCCTGCATCCAGCCGTCTTCTGCGGCCTTCGGACGAGTTTCCACGACCTCTCCGGTGACCTGGAACCGGCTGCCGCACTGGCCCTCCTCGACCGGCTGGATCTCCCCACGAACACCCGGCATCTCGCCGAACTGCGCCACGTACTCACCGCGGGGCACAAGAACCACTACCGCAGCCCCCGCGCCTGGGACGACGCGGTTCGCTCCTGCTCCTGAGTGGGGAAACGGCCTAGTCAGGGAGGTCCTGCCCGGACGGTTCGCCCCGGCCCATCGACAGGGACCAGAGCACTCCCGGGGCGGCGGCGACGGAGATCGTGCCGGCGCGGTCGGCGTCGTCGATGGCGAACTCGTTGTCGATGCGCGTCACTTCGCCGTCGAGGCACTTCATGGGGAACCAGGCGCCGGTGGGGCGGAGTGTGACCTCGATCGTGCCCTCACCCTCGCAGTTCACGGCGACGGTCAGGGCCTTGCCCTCGCCCTTCCTCGCCGCCCCGAACTCCAGGTGCGCGCTGTTCCGCGTCTTGTTCTGACGCAGGACGACGCGGTCGGCCACGGGGTCCGGGGCCTCGTCCGCCAACTCGTGAGCCGTGTCGTCCTCGTTCGCGTCGGAGGCCGGGGTCGCCTTCGCCCGGGGCTGCTCGACCGACCCTCCCGGCTGCCGTTCCTCCGCCCTGGTGTCACCGCCGGCTTCGGACGAGCACGCGGTGGTGGAGAGGAGCGCGACCGCCGAGAGGGCCGCCAGGGTGGTGGCGAGAGCCCGGTGCGGCCTGCGTGCTGCTCGTGACATGAACTACCCCCGTCAGTCGGCCCGTTGGTGGTGGGCGAGGGCGTGATCGTGACACCGGGGCGAGAGGGGCAACAAGGCGGCGGGGCGGGTTCAGAGGAGAATCTGAGGTTGGTGGTGACTCACTCCTGGAAGCGCGTCTCTACGCGGGCCAGGGAGCCTGTCTCCAGGGCCGTCCACACGGCGCCGTCCGGGCCCACGGTGATGCCGTGGGGCTCCGAGGAGGGCGTCGGCAGGTCGTACTCGTGGATCTCGTGCGATTCCGGGTGACGGCCGTCGTAGGTGATCCGGCCGACGCGGTTCGCGCCCCACTCGGTGAACCAGCAAGCGCCGTCGGCGCCGGCGACGATGGCGTGCGGGCGGCACTCGCGGTCCGGCAGCGGGAACTCGTCGATCTTGCCGTCCGGTGTGATCCGCCCGATCCGACCCGCGCCGATCTCCACGAACCACAGGGCCCCGTCACCACCGGCGGCGATACCCACGGGCGCCGCGCCCGGCGTCGGCAGCGGGTGGACCGTGACCTCGCCGTCCAGCGTGATCGCACCGATCGCGTTCGCCTGGTTCAGCGTGAACCACAGCCGACCGTCCGACCCGGCCGCGATGGCCGACGCGAACGCCCCGGTGATCGGGAGCGGGAACTCGGTGACCTCCCCGTCGGTCGTGATCCGACCGATCCGGTCGGCCCCCGACTCCGTGAACCACAACGCGTCGTCGGCGCCGACCGCGATACCGAACGGGCCTGCCCCGGGCGTCGGCAGCGCGAAGGACGTGACCTCGCCGGCCGTACTGATCCGCCCGATCCGATGCCCCTGGAACTCCGTGAACCACAGCGCCCCGTCCGGCCCGGACGTGAGGACCGACGGCCCACCGGTCGTGGATGCGAGGGCGTACGACGTCACGTCACCGTCGAGCGCGAGGCGGCCGATGCGCCCGGCGTGCACCAGCGTGAACCACAGCGCGCCGTCCGGCCCGGCGGCGATTCCGTAGGGCCCCGCCTCGGCGTCGGAGACGGGGAACTCCGTGATGGACACGGTCGTCGGCCGGGAAGTCATATTCGGACACCTCGTTCAGTGGCTGTGGGCTGTGGGCTGTGGGCTTGTCGGCTGTGGCCCGGTGGTTCCGGGCCGGTGGACAGTCGTCAGTGGTCGGCGGGGGCGCGCTGGGAGGCGGCGCCGGCCCCGCGGGCGAGGCGAGCCTCCAGCGCCGCCCGGCAGCCCGGCCACTCCGCCGCGGTGACCGAGAAGATCGCGGAGTCACGGAGGCGTCCGCCCTCCCCCGGCGCCCAGGAGCGGGACCAGTTGCGCAGTACCCCCTCGAAGCGGGCGCCCACACCTTCGATCGCCGCCCTCGAACGGCTGTTGCGCGCATCCGTCTTCAGATCGACGCGGGCCACGTCCCACCGCTCGAAGGCATGCCGGAACAGGAGGTATTTGGCCTCTGTGTTCAGCCCCGTGCCCTGCGCCGACGCCGCGAGCCAGGTGTAGCCCACCTCGATGGCGCACAGCCCGCCGTCCTCCGTCGGCCACAGCCGCGGATCCAGGAAGCCCGTCGCCCCGACCGCCCGCCCCGACACCTGCTCGATCTGCGCGTACGGGGCCAGTAACCCGGTGGCGGCACGGGAGAGTTGCGCGTCGACGTACGCCTCCACCTCGGCCGCTCGCGGCACCCAGGTGAACCGGTACGAACTCCGGTCCTCCTCGGCCGCCACGGCCAGGTCCGCCGCGTGGCGGTGATCCAACGGCTCCAGGCGCACGCGTGTGCCCTCAAGAACCGGTCCCTCAAGCGTGAAACTCATCTGCCGCCAAAGCCAATCGAGTGCCGGTACAGCCTTCATGGTGCGTTCCGGGCCCGGTGTGTGGCTGTGCCCCGGGCCCCGGGCTCCGACGGCTCAGCGTTCCAGAGCGGTCGTGCCGTGTCGCGTGAATTCCGGTCGGGGGAGGGAGGCGGGGAGGGAGGTACGGCTGCGGGCGCCCTCCGTGTCGTTGGTGGTCTCGCCCACTACCGTTGGGCCCCATGGCTGACGAGATCTTCCACGACCGGCGGCTGGCCGAGCTCTACGACCCGCTCGACCCCGATCGCGGCGATCTGGACGCCTACCTCCTGCTCGCGGAGGAGTTCGGCGCTAGGAAGGTGCTGGACATCGGCTGCGGGACCGGCGTGTTCGCGCTGCTCCTGGCGGACCGTGGGGTGGAGGTCGTCGGGGTCGACCCGGCCGGCGCCTCCCTCGACGTCGCACGGGCCAAACCCGGGGCGGACCGGGTCCGTTGGATCCACGGGGACGCGACGGCCCTTCCCCCGCTCCAGGTCGACCTCGTCACGATGACAGCCAACGTGGCGCAGGCGATCGTCGCCCCGGAGCTGTGGCGGCGGACCCTCACGGCCGCGCGCGAGGCCCTTCGGCCGGGCGGCCGTCTGGTCTTCGAGACGCGCGACCCGGCCAGACGGGCCTGGGAGGCGTGGAATCGCGAGGACTCGTACGGGGTCACCGAGGTGCCGGGCTTCGGCGCGGTCGAGAGCTGGGTGGAGCTGACCGAGGTCACCGGCCAACTGGTCACCTTCCGCTGGCACTACACCTTCGACGGCGACGGCGACGGCGACGGCCGTTCTCGCGGCGGCGACAAGACGCAGCTCACCTCCGACTCCACCCTCAGATTCCGCGAGCGGCACGAGATCGAGACGGAACTGGCCGCTCACGGATACGTGCTGGAGGACGTACGGGACGCTCCCGACCGCCCCGGCAGGGAGTTCGTGTTCGTGGCGCGTCGGCCGCCGGGGGTGTGACTCCCGGGTATCAGGCGTGCACCAGTGCCAGCGCCTGCTTGAGGTTGTGTAGTACATCGAGCCCTCGATGTCGATCGCCCGTCAGCACGCGGAGGTTGTCAGTCGCGACGTCGGCGTTCCTTCAGCGAGCGCAGCAGGGCGCCGAAGGCGGTGGGGGTTGTGTCGAGTGCGGTTCGGGTGGGGTCGGCGGATTCGATCAGGCGGATGGTGGTGGGGGCGGCGGATATGTGGACGCAGGCTTCGCCTTCTTGGCAGTAGGAGGACTTCTGCCAGTGGGGTGTGGACATGGGGGCTCCTCAGAGGTCTTTGGCGATGGAGTGGATCAGGTCACGGGACTTGGCGGGGCTGAGCGCGACGCCTTCCACGACGTCGAGCAGGCGCCGGTACTTCCCCAAGTGCGCTTCGGCGTCCAGGAGTACGGGGCCGTGGAACTGGTCCAGTTGGACGGTGTCCAGTTGCGGTACCGGACCGTACGCGTAGTTGATCGACTGGCCTGAGCCTGGAAAGGCTCCGACGTCGAAGGGGAGTACGCGGAGGGTGATGTGCTCGCGCTCGCTCATCTCGATGAGGTGGTGCAACTGGGCGCGGGCCACGGAGGCGCCGCCGATCCTCATCCGCAAGGCCGCTTCGTGGATGACGGTCCGGTAGGGGACGGCGCCTGATCTGTAGAGCACGTCCTGCCGCTTGATCCGGAAGGACGCACGGTGTTCCACCTCGGGTGGAGTCGGTGCCGGGATCACATGGCGGAAGATCTCGCGTGCGTGATCCGAGATCTGCAGCAGCCCCGGCACGTGAGAGGTGAACGCGGTTCGCAGGCCGGTCGCGTGATGTTCCAGCTCGGCGAGATCGAGCAGGCCGGCGGGGAGGATCCCGCGGTACTGCTCCCACCAGCCGCGTGTCCGATCGCTCGCCAGGTCGACCAGGGCTTCGGCGAACTCCTGGTCGGGGCAGTCGTACGCGCGGGCCATGGCGCGGATGCGGTCCGCGCTCACGCCGAAGCGGGCCGACTCCACATTGCTGAGTTGACCCGTGCTCGTGCCCAGTTGCCGAGCGGCCTCCGTGGTGGTCATGCCCGCGCGCTCACGGAGTTTCCGTAGCTCGGTGGCGACACGGGTGCGCCTGGCTGACGGCGCCGGCCTGGTCGTCATGCAGCTCCTCCAGGTGCGGCCAGTCGTTGAGGGTCACTCACACGAGGGAAACCGCATCGATTTCCTTGGAATCTTGCAAAGCGGCTTTGCCGGGCAGGCTACCTTCGTCTTCAGGCGCCCCACCCAGAAGTGCCCCGCTCGACGGAGCGGCGACGGCCACTGGGTACTGCTCGACCCCGACTTCGACTGCTCAACGACACGATCCAACTCCCCTCAGTGACCGGAGACTTCCATGGCCACCGTATCGCCGTCGCTCGACTACACCTTGCGCCTTCCCCGCGACCCGCGCTCCCCCGGCGTGGGCCGTGCCACCCTGCGGGCCGTGCTGGCGGCGCATGACCTGGCGGAACTCGGCCCGGTCGCGGAGTTGTTGGCGACGGAGTTGCTGACGAACGCCCATCAGCACACCACGAGGGAGTACGCGCTGAGGGCGGTGGGGATCGGCGGGCGGCTGCGAGTGGGGGTGTGGGACCGGGACTGGCGGGTGCCGCCCGGGTTCGAAGCGGGGTGCGAACGCGTCGAGGTCCACGGCGACGCGGAACGCGGCCGGGGGCTCTGTCTCGTACGGGCCTGCTCCGAGGATCGGGGCGTGTCCGTGCTGCGCGACCTCGGCGTCTCGCGGGGCGGGAAGTTGTTGTGGGTCGACTGCGGCGCCGTAGCGGGCTGAAGCAACCGGTCCGGGGGTGCGGCGGTCTTACCCGGCGGCGTCACCCGAACGCCGTGATCGGAGGGTCGGCCTCCGCCCGACTCGTCCCAGCGACCGACCGGAAAGGGCGTACGCCATGGAAATCGATCCCGATCTCTGCCTGGCCGTTCCGGAGGGCTTCGACGACACGGACGCCGAGTCCCAGGTGCATCCCATGGCGAGGAAGCTGTTTCCCGCCACGACCGCCGCCGACGCCTTCAGGAAGGCCCAGGAGTGGGTGGGGGAGCACGACGTCTTCCTCGTGGACGTGTCATGGGACTTCGCGCACGACGAGGACGAGCCCTACACGCTGAGCATCTACTTCACGTTCGAGCTGGAGCCCGAGGAGGCCTGACCGGGATCGCACCCGCGAACTCCCCGGGCTCAGCACGGACATGGGTCAGACCAGCGCATTCTTGTAGAAGATGCTGGAGCGCCGGTCGCCCTCCACGCCGGTGGCGAAGCCGATGAAGAGGCGGGTCTCGCCGGCGTCGGTGCGGTAGACCGCCAGGCCCTCGGGCTCTCGGTGGTGGAGGGTGGAACCGGCCTTGCTGAGGACGGGGCCCTGCTTCACGGTGCCCGTGTTGATGTCGATGCTGGTGATGTAGGTGTTGCCGTCGCCGACGGGGCTGCCGTCGCCGGGGTACGCGTCACCCGTCAGGTAGTACATGTACGAGCCGTAGAGGGCGTAGCCCTGCGGGGTGCCGGAGATCGCCGGCTGTGCGAAGTCGACCAGCGGCGAGCCGAAGCTGCCCGTCCGGAAGGCGGACAGGGGGTACACGGCGATGCGCTTGCCGGAGCTGGTGTGGTAGCGCACGATCATGCGGTCGTGGACCGGATCGGCGGAGCAGGTGTACTCGGTGGCCCCGGAGATCGGCCGGTAGGCGGCCGAGCCGGCCGGCGAGCCCAGGGTGGTGTTGGCCTGGTAGGTGATGGGCGCGAGCGCGGTGCCGTACCCCTTGGTGTTCGCGGCGCACTCGATCCACAGCTCGGTGCTGGAACCGTGCGGCAGCGCGGCGAAGGCAACGCCGTGGCCGAAGCCGTTGAGGTGCATGTACGACAGGTAGTTCCCGTCGAAGTCCATCTTGTTGATGCACAGGTCGCCGTCGGCCTCGGTGCTTCCGCTCCGCTTGGTCGCCACGAACAGGAACTTGTTCTCCCAGTCGAAGGCGAAGCTCTGCTGGACCCGCGCTCCGTGCGTGTCCTTGGACCGGAACAGGTCGTACGACGGCTGTGTGAGATCGAACCGCTTGGTGGCGGCCACCGCGGCGGAGGCGGTCTGCGCGCCGACGCCCAGCCCGAGCGCCGCGAGCGAGGCGCCGGCGCCGGTGCGTATGAGGCCGCGGCGGGAGAGAGGGAAGCCAGGGGTGCGGTTCACGGGGGGACTCCAAATACGTAGGTGGGGGGAGGAACAGGAGATGCTATCCGTCGCGGGGGCCGTGGGACGTGCCGGGCCCCGGGGGACAGCTGGGGCTCGGCTTCCCAGGGCCACGGGAGCGAAACGGTGTCGTCCAGGGCCGTGCGCGGGTCATCTGCCGTCTGCCGAACGGTTCCTCGTGCAGGCGAACTCGACGTTGTCGGCCGCGGCCCAGTCGCCGACCCGGCTGTCCTTCTTCGTGGTCAGGTGCGGGGAGAAGTTGTCGAGCACGAGCGCGGACGCGCACTTGCTCAGCCACCGGCACAGCTTCCCTGCCGCGCGCTGCAGGCGAGTGTCATTCCGTTGGCGTGCCGATCCGAAGCCGGTTGCCGTCAGGGTCGCGCAGCTCAATCTCACGCGCCCACGGAGCGTCCTTCGCCTGCACACCGAACTCGGAGGCGACGGCCTCGACATCACGCATGCGGAGGTAGACCAACGTGTCAGGGCGGGCATCTCCCTTGTGCTCCGACAAGAACAACCGCACCCCGCCCCGGGCGATCTCGACGAACGCGGGAAGTCCCGGTTCGAAGCGGTGCTCCCACTGCTTGACGAAGCCCAGTCGCTCGTACCACGCGACCGCCGCCGCAGCGTCCTCGACGCGAAGAATGGGAATGGCTTCCTCGTCCATGGCGCCATCGTCGCAGACCGTCCAGGGCGAACGTTGCCTGATGCGGCACTAGCCGCGTAGATCCACCCGCACCGTCAGCAACTCCGCCCCGAGCACCCGTACCGCCGCGCTGTTCATGCGGGGCAGGGTGCGCAGGCGGGCCACCGGGTCGTCGTCGGGGAGCAGGTGGGCCGTGCCCTCGTGCCAGCGGCCCCGGATGCGGACGCGGACCGACGGGTCGGCCTTGATGTTGCGGATGTAGTGGGACTTCTCGCCGTACTCGGAGACGAGCCAGAACGTGTCGCCGACGCGGCGGCCGCCGATGGGGGTGCGGCGGGGCAGGCCGGAGGTGCGGCCGGTGGTCTCCAGGACGGTCTGGAGCGGCACCCTGCGCAGGAGCGGGTTGGCGACGTGGCGCTGGAAGGCCGTCACGACGCGCTGCTTGCGATCCGTTTCGCGGGACATCGGCGTGGTTCTCCTCGGGGCGTGGGAGGTACGGAGTACAGGAACGGGTGCGGGGCGAAGGTGGTGGGTGGTCGGTGCGGGTCGTGACGTGGAACCTGTGGTGGCGGTTCGGGCCGTGGCAGGAGCGGCAGAAGGCGATCCTCGCCGTGCTGCGTGAACTGCGCCCCGATGTCGTCGGGTTGCAGGAGGTCTGGGAGCAGGAGGGGGAGGGAGAGGCGAGCGGCACGAACCGGGAGAACCTGGCAGGTTGGCTCGCCCGGGAACTCGGCATGCACTGGACCTGGGGCGAGTACGGCGACCCCGAGCGCTGGCAGCGGCGGATCCAGGACCCCGGTGTCGGGATCGGTGTCGCCGTGCTGAGCCGGTGGCCCGTCCTGGAGCGGGACGCCATCGGGCTGCCGACAGCGGAGGGCGGTAGCGGGCGTGGCGCGCTGTACGCCCTCCTCGACGCGCCGGGCGCGCCCGTGCCGTTCTTCACCGCCCACCTCAGCTCCGAGACCGACGGGTCCGCGCAGCGCTGCCGCCAGGTCACCGCGCTGGCCGAGTTCGTGGCCCGGCACCGGGGCGGCACCGGCCACCCGCCCGTGATCACCGGTGACTTCAACGCCTGGCCCGACTCCGACGAGGTCCGGCTGTTCGGCGGCTACAAGACCGCGCCCGCCGTGCCCGGACAGTACTTCTTCGACGTCTGGGAGTACGCCGAACCGGGCGCCCCGTCGGCCACCTGGGACCTCGCCAACCCGTACGTCGCCGGTTCGCACGGGCCGAGCGTACGGGTCGACTACATCCACGTCGGACCGCCGGGCCCCGACGGCCTCGGCCACGTACGCGCCGTCCGCAGAGCAGGCGACACCCCCGTCGACGGCACCTGGCCCTCCGACCACACAGCAGTCGTCACGGACTTGGCCGACTCCACCGACCTGGCGGACCTGCCGGACGGGGGTGGGTCCGAAGCCGACGGTCGGCCCGATACCGGCGGTCGGCCCGGAACCGGTGGTCAGGCCGGGGCGCGCTGAAGGCCCCCGGCCGCTTCCACCGCCCCTCACCCCCTACCGCTTCCGGCCCACCCCGCCGTGCTGCCCGATCGGCTTCGGCTCGCCCTGCGTCGTGTCGTCCGGGTGCCACAGGGGTACGGAGACGACGCCCGGGTCGAGCAGGTCGAGGCCGTCGAAGTAGCCGGTGATCTGGTCGATCGGGCGCAGGAAGTACGGGACGGCGCCCGTCTCGTTGTAGGCGTCCTGGGCGCGCTCGTAGTCCGGGTCGGTGCCCCGGGACCCCTCGTTGATGTTGAGGTAGCTGCCGGAGGGCAGGCCGGCGAGCAGGCGGCGGACGATGTCACGGGCCTCCTCGTACGAGCTGACGTGCCCCAGGATGCCGCTGAGGATCAGCGCCGTCGGCCGGGACAGGTCCAGCGTCGCCGCCGCGGCCTCCAGGATGCGCTCGGGCTCGTAGAGGCTGGCGTCGACGTACGCGGTGGCGCCCTCGGGCGAGGAGTACAGCAGCGCGCGGGCGTGCGCGAGGACCATCGGGTCGTTGTCGACGTAGACGATCCGCGCGTCCGGCGCGCTGCGCTGGGCGACCTGGTGGGTGTTGTCGGCCGTGGGCAGCCCCGTGCCGACGTCCAGGAACTGCCGGACGCCCTCCACCTCCACCAGGTGCCGGATGCTGCGGCGCAGGTACGCGCGGCTGCTGCGCGCGATGGTCACGATGCCGGGGAAGGCGCCGGCGTACGCGTCGCCCGCCGCCTCGTCCACCGGGTAGTTGTCCTTGCCGCCCAGCCAGTAGTTCCAGATGCGGGCGGAGGCGGGCACCGAGGTGTCGACCTTCTCCTTCGCCGTCGAAGCCACCGCCGGGTCGGGCGTCGTCGCGTTGTCGGTCATGGGCGCCGTCTCCTTGGCCATGCAGATGCGTCGTCATCCAGACAGACGCACGTACTGTGTCGAGCCAAACCTAAGGCCCAACACAGTTGTTTCGTACGCGGGTTCCCCCTGACTTCCGGGTGGCTGCTATTACAGGCCCAGGCGCCGCCCCAGGAAGATCGGGTTGGTGAAGGCCGCCAGCGGGCCCGGGAACCCCGGCACGACCGGGGGCCGGCGGACCTCGGCGCGGACGTACGCCGCGTACGAGGCCGTCGTACGCCACTCCGCCGAGCCCGTACCGGAGTCCGGGATCGCGGGCGAGGTGAACAGGACGCCCTGGTCGGTGACGAAGCGGATGACGCAGCCCGCGGAGCCCGTCGCCTCCAGGCGGACGGTGACCGGGGTGTCGGCGTCCACCTTCAACCGTTCACCGATGCCCGCGTGCTCGCCCCGCGTCCCGGACGCCGTGAACGCCACGGACACGTCCTTGGACTCGGCGACGTACGAGCGGCCCGCCCGCAACCCCTCCTGGATCGCCTCCCGGCTCAACTCGTCGGCCAGGACGACCGTCTGGGGGCGGCCGACGGGGTCGGGGTCGCGGTGCGCGTCGCTGTTGCCCATCGCCGGGATCCAGTCCCGGCGGCCCTCGCGCACGCCCGCGACGAGCATGCCGTCCCAGTCGGCGAGCGCCACCTCGTCCTCCGGCGAGTACGCCCCGTTCCACACCTCCACCGCGTCGGCCTCGCCGAAGCCGAACTTCCAGTTGCAGCCGATGCAGGTGGCGTGCGGATGGGCCGGGACGACCAGGCCCCCGGCACGCCGGATCTGCCGCGCGTACTTGCCGAACCGGTTGTCCCGCGCCCGGTAGCGCCAGTCGACGAACGTGCCCGGGTCGACGCCGAGCGCCACCACGTGCCCGTTGCGCGTGGTGACCTCCTCGCCCAGCATGATCAGCAGGTCGTCACCCGCGTGCTCGGCCCAATGGGCGTGCGCGGACTGGGTGTTGTGCTCCGAGCTGTTGATGAAGTCCAGCCCTGCGGCCCGCGCGAGCGCCGCCAGCTCGGCGGGGGTGCGGCGGCCGTCGGAGTACCAGGAGTGGAGGTGGCAGTCGCCCCGGTACCAGGCCCGGCCCCGCCCCTTGGCCCGCTCCGGCGGGTACACCGGCTGCAC
Organism: Streptomyces sp. SP18BB07; assembly: GCF_036322545.1. Lineage (NCBI taxonomy): Bacteria > Bacillati > Actinomycetota > Actinomycetes > Kitasatosporales > Streptomycetaceae > Streptomyces > Streptomyces sp. SP18BB07. The sequence continues at coordinate 2,917 of NZ_JAQYWT010000319.1, read as the reverse complement.
GGCCGGGGCCGGGCGTCCGTACGTCAGGGTGATCGTGATCTCGTACGGCAGCCCGTCCGGTGCCACCGTGTACGGGCCCAGCGCGATGTGCCAGGTGCCGGGGCGCACGGGGCCCGGGAGGTAGCCCGGCGTCGCCTCGTCGGTCCGGATGAAGAACTCCGTACGGGCGCCGCCCGACCAGCCCCGGAAACCCTTGCCGCCCAGTTCGGTGCCGCGCTCGTCGAAGACGCCGATGTCGAGCGCGTTGCCCATGGTGCCGGCCGGGACGGTCGTTCTCCCGTAGCTGTAGGAGACCTTCAACTCCTTTACGCCCACCGGTACCTCGACCGGCAGGTACACGAAATCGGGGGATCCGGTGGGGAGGGTGCCCCGGATCGTCCTCGTCTCCTGCTCGCCGTCCGCGGCGTCGGCGCCGCTCGTCCCAAAGGTCACGCTTCCCAACGTAAGCGCGGCCGCGGCCGACGTCACGAACAGCGCGCGCCTTCCCAGTCCGTTCCCGTCACCGTGGTGGTCGTCGCACATGCTGCTGCTCCCCAGGTCGGTCGTGAGTGACATGGCGTGGGTGGTGCTGCCGGTGGTGCGTGGTGATGTGTGGCGTGGTGCGTGGCGTGGTGCGTGCGGTGATGTGTCGCGGTGCGTGGCGTGGTGCGTGCCACCTTCGTATGCGGTGGTGAACTGTGGGGCAAGGGAAGGGAATCGCCAGTTTTCGAGAGAGCGGGGGAGCGTGCGCGTGTGGACGCCGACGTGTCTGCTGGGCGGATCCGGTGTCACCGACCGGGTCGCGTACGGCCATGACGCGGACCGTTTTGTGGAGATCGGCTCCCTCACCAAGGTGCTCACGGGCACCGTCCTGGCCCGGCTGGAGGCGGCCGGGGGACTGGGCTTCGACACCCCGCTGGAGGAGTGCCTCGACGAGGTGCCGAGGGGGACCGGCATCACCCTCCGGCACCTCGCCGAGCACACCTCGGGCCTGCCCCGGCTGCCCGCCGGGCTCACCGGGCAGCCCACCGGCCCGCCCGACGACCCGTACGCCGGCTTCACGGAGACGGCCCTGCGGGAGTCGCTGCGCGAGCTGGACCGGGTGACGGCCGGACGGCAGGGCCGGGAGGAGTACTCCAACCTCGGCTACGCCGTGCTCGGGCTCGCGCTCACCACCGTGACGGGCCGCTCGTACCAGCAACTGCTGGACACCCACGTCCTGTTGCCGCTCGGGCTGGGTGCGGGGGCGATGACGGCGCGTCCGCCGGAGCGTCGACGGCTCGTGCCGCGCGATGTGTTCGGCCGGCCCCGACCCCTGTGGACGCTGACCGGCGCGATCCTGCCCGCCGGCGGCCTGTGGTCCAGCTGCCGGACGCTGGCGGACCTGGTGGTCGCCCTGCTCGTGGCACGCCGGTTCGGCGATCCGGCGCCCTCCTGGCAACGGGGCCCGTCCCTCCGGTGGCACGACGGCGCCACCCGGGGCTCGTCCGTCGTGGCCGTCGCGTACGACGACGGCCGCTGGGTCCTCGTCCACCGCCTCGGCGACATCGCCGGCACGGGCACCACCGCCCAGCGCGCCCTGCGCACGGCCACGCCACCTCGACCCGACCGACACACCTGAACGGCGACCGGCCGATGCGTGCGAACAGCCGACCGGCCGGCTCCCCTAAGTGCCGACCGGTCGGTATGGACATCCCTGTCCTGAGGGGCTAGAGATGACACATGCGCATCTCCGTGACGATCTTCCTCACCGACGAGACGATCACTCCGACCCGGCTCGCCCGTGAGCTGGAGCAACGCGGTTTCGCGGGGCTCTACCTCCCCGAGCACACGCACATCCCCGTCGAGCGGACGACCCCGTACCCGGCCGGCGGCGACCTGCCCCGCGAGTACGGCCGCACCCTCGACCCCTTCGTCGCCCTCGGCCAGGCCGCCGCCGTCACCGAGGGACTGGGGCTCGGCACCGGGATCACCCTGGTCGCCCAGCACGACCCGATCGACCTGGCGAAGCAGATCGCGACCGTCGACCACCTCTCCGGAGGCCGTCTCACCCTCGGCGTCGGCTACGGCTGGAACGTCGAGGAGGCCGCGGACCACGGCGTCGAGTGGCGCACCCGGCGGGAGCTGGTGCGCGACCGGATGGCCCTGATGCGGGCGCTGTGGGCGGAGGAGCCGACGGCGTACGAGGGGGAGTTCGGGAGCGTGCGGGCGAGCTCCGCGTACCCGAAGCCCGTGCGGAAGGCGCGCGGGCCGGTGGTCGGGCCGCGCACGCTGATCGGCGGGGCCGCCGGGCCGAAGCTGTTCGCGCACATCGCCGAGTACGCGGACGGGTGGCTGCCGATCGGGGGGCGGGGGCTGGGGGAGGCGCTGCCGGTGCTGCGGCAGGCGTGGGCCGACGCGGGGCGCGATCCGGCGGGCTTGCAGGTCGTGCCGTATGCCGTGCAGCCGAGTGCGGGGAAGCTGGCGTACTACGCGGAGCTGGGCATCGAGGAGGCCGTGGTGCAGTTGCCCCCGGCGGGGGAGGCGGAGGTGCTGGGGCTGCTGGACGAGTACGCGGTGTTCCTGGGGGACGGCGCCTGAGGGGGCATGGGGTGCGGGTCTCGTTGGCGACTGCGGGTGAGTGGGGCTTCTCGCGCAGTTCCCCGCGCCCCTAAAAGCCCAGGCCCCTGCGGTCCTGGAAGACGGTGGCCGGGTGGGGCGGTGAAAAGCACGGGGCGCAGCCCCTGCTTTTCAGGGGCGCGGGAAACTGCGCGAGAAGTCCCGGACCCGCACCCGCCGACGAAACCCGCACCCCCGAGCTAGTGTCCTGCGCCGGAGATCCGTCGGCAGAGGCGGGCGAGGGAGTCGAGGATTTCTTCGGCGGTCTTGGTCCAGATGAACGGCTTGGGGTCTTCGTTCCAGTGCTTGACCCAGGTCCGGATGTCAGCTTCCAGAGCCT